>JBIIED010000317.1:0-3661 GCA_044237995.1 Rubrivivax sp.
GACCCGTCCAGCGGGTCGAACAGCAGCAGGTACTCGCCCTGCGGGTAGCGGTGGGGCACGACGTGGATCGAGTCCATCTCCTCGCTGGCCATCGCCGCGAGGTGGCCGCCCCACTCGTTGGCCTCGATCAGCACCTCGTTGCTGATGACGTCGAGCTTCTTCTGCACCTCGCCCTGCACGTTCTCGCTGCCGGCGCTGCCCAGCACGTCGCCCAGGGCCCCCTTGTTGACGGAGATGGCGATGCGCTTGCAGGCGCGTGCCACCACCTCGATGAGCAGCCGCAGCTGCTCCGGGATGTGGCCGTGCTGGCGCTGCTGCTCGACGAGGTACTGGGTGAGGCTGACGCGGCGGCTCATGTTCATCCTCCTTGGCCTTGCAGGGCCTTGCCGATGATCTCGCGCGTGTCCGCGCTCAGGCGCGGGGCCGCTGCCACGCGCGACAGCGCCTCGCGCGCGGCGCTGCGCATAGGCTCCACCAGCGTGGGCCAGCGGTCCAGCGCGCGTGCGAACTTGGCCGCCAGCTGCGGGTTGTCGGCGTCGATCTCCATCACCTTGTCGGCCCACAGCACGTAGCCGGCGGCGTCTGGGCGGTGGAAGGCTGCCGGGTTGGTGTCCCAGGTGAAGAGCAGGGCACGCGCGCGGTTCGGGTTGGACAGCGAGAAGTCGGGGTGCTGCACGAGCTGGCGCACGCGCGCAAACACGCGCCCGTCGCGCTCGGGCACGCGTGCTTGCAGGGCAAACCACTTGTCGAGCACCAGCGGGTCGTCCCGAAAGCCTGCGTACAGGCGCTCGAGCGCGGGCTGTGCGAGCTCGGCGTGTGCGGCAGCCAGCGCTTCCACCGCGCCGAGCCGGTCGGTCATGTTGGAGGCGTCCTTGGTGCGCTGGTAGGCCCGGCCTGGCCACACCGGATCGCCGCTGGCGCAGGCGTCGCGCACCAGCATCGCCAGCGCCAGGTTGGCCAGCGCGCGCCGGCCCACCTGCTCGCCTTCGGGGCGGTAGCCCTCGCGCACCTGGTGCGCCTCGAAGGCCCACTGCCAGTCGGCGTGCAGCGCCTGCGCGAGGCGGTTCAGCGTGGCCTCATGCACCCGGTTCACGATCTGCGGGTCCATCGGGTCGAGCCGGTCGGCCAGGCTGCGCTCGGGCGGAAGGGTGAGCAGCAGCGCCTTGACCGCGGGATCGAGCCGCGGGTCGTGCAGGACCGCGCGCAGCGCCGCCACGAGCCCGTCGTCGACGGCCGAGCCCGCGTCGGCGGCGCCCGGGCCTGTCGCGCCAGTTGTGCCGGCCGTGCCGGCGAGGTGGGCCGCCACGGCGGCCGCCATCCGCGCGTGGAAGATGCGCTGCGCCGCGTCCCAGCGGTTGAAGATGTCGGGGTCGTGCTGCAGCAGGCGCAGCAGCGCGGCCTCGTCCAGGCCGTCGTCGAGCCGCACCGGGGCCGAGAAGCCGCGCAGCAGCGAGGGCAGCGGGGGGCAGGGCACACCGGTGAAGGTGTAGTGCTGGCTTGCTTCGGTGAGCACGAGCGTGCGCTCGGTCGGCGCAGTTCCCGCGGCGTCATCGGTCTCGCCTTCCAGGCGCAGCGCCAGCGGCAGGTTGTCGGCCCCCAGCAGCCCCATGCGCACGGGGATCACCTGCGGCTGCCCGCCGGTGGCCTGCTCGAGGCTGAGCGTGTAGCGCTGCGTGGTGGCGTCCCAGGTGCCGCGCGCCGTGACGTGCGGCGTGCCGGCCTGGCTGTACCAGCGCTTGAAGGCCTCCAGGTGCCGGGCCAGCTCGCTGCCCGGGTTGGCGTCGGCGACGGCCTGCGCGAAATCGTCGCAGGTCACGGCCTGCCCGTCGTGGCGCTCGAAGTAGAGCTTCATGCCGCGCGCGAAGCCCGCGCGCCCCACGAGCGTCTCCATCATGCGCACCACCTCGGCGCCCTTTTCGTAGACGGTGGCGGTGTAGAAGTTGTCGATCGCCGCGTAGCTGTCCGGGCGCACCGGATGCGCCATCGGCCCGGCATCCTCGGGAAACTGGACCATGCGCAGCGTGCGCACGTCCTGGATGCGCTGCACGGCGCGTGCAGAAGCGGAGGCCGCCATGTCCTGGCCGAACTCCTGGTCGCGGAAGACCGTGAGCCCTTCCTTGAGCGAGAGCTGGAACCAGTCGCGGCAGGTCACGCGGTTGCCGGTCCAGTTGTGGAAGTACTCGTGCGCCACCACGCGCTGGATGCCGTCGAAGTCGGCGTCCGTGGCCGAGGCGGGGCTGGCCAGCACGTACTTCGTGTTGAAGAGGTTCAGGCCCTTGTTCTCCATCGCCCCCATGTTGAAGTCGTCCACCGCCACGACCATGAAGCGCTCGAGGTCCAGCGGCAGCCCGAAGCGCGCCTCGTCCCAGATCACCGAGGCCACGAGGGAGGCCATCGCGTGCTCGGTCTTGCCCAGGTCGCCCGGGCGCACCCACACCTGCAGCAGGTGGTCGGTGCCGGCGCGGGTGCGGATGCGCTGCTCGCGCGCCACGAGCTCGGCCGCCACGAGCGCGAACAGGTAGCTCGGCTTGGGGAAGGGGTCGTGCCAGGTGGCGCTGTGGCGGCCGCCGTCGAGCTCGCCCTGGGCCACGAGGTTGCCGTTGGACAGCAGCACCGGGTAGCGCGCGCGGTCGGCGCGCAGCGTGACGGTGTAGACGGCCATCACGTCGGGCCGGTCCAGGAAGTAGGTGATGCGCCGGAAGCCCTGGGCCTCGCACTGCGTGAAGAAGCCCCCGCCGCTCGTGTACAGACCCGAGAGCTCGGTGTTCTTCTCCGGCGCGCAGGTGTTGCGGATCTCCAGCACGAAGCTCTCGGCCTCGGGCGGGTTGTCGATGACGAGCAGCCCCTCCTCGTGGTGAAAGGACAGGCTCTCTCCGCCGCTCATCACGCGCAGCAGCGTCAGGCCCTCGCCGTGCAGCGCCAGCGGCGTGCCCGCGGGCGTGTTCGCCGCACGCTCCACGGTCAGCCGGCTGGCCACGATGGTCTTGGCCGGGTCGAGGTCGAAGGTGAGCTCGGCGGCACGGATGCGCCAAGGCGGGCTCGCGTAGTCGGTGCGGTTCACGACCACCGGGGAAGCTCCGTCACGCATGGGGCGGTCTCCTGGATTCGAGGGTTCGAAGGGGGCAGGGCCGTCGCGGCGGCGGCGGACCCGTGAGGGCTGCAGGCCTCTGCTAGAGGCCCTGCTTGAGGCTGGCCACGATGAAGGTGTCGAGGTCGCCGTCGAGCACCTTCTGGGTGTTGCTGATCTCCACGCCGGTGCGCAGGTCCTTGATGCGGGACTGGTCGAGCACGTAGGAGCGGATCTGGTGGCCCCAGCCGACGTCGGTCTTGGCGTCTTCGAGCTTCTGCTGCGCCTCGCGCTGCTTGCGCATCTCGTGCTCGTACAGGCGGCTGCGCAGCATGGCCCAGGCCTCGTCGCGGTTGCGGTGCTGGGAGCGGTCGTTCTGGCACTGCACGACGATGTTGGTGGGCAGGTGCGTGATGCGCACGGCCGAGTCGGTCTTGTTGATGTGCTGGCCGCCCGCGCCGCTGGCACGGAAGGTGTCGATGCGCACGTCGGCCGGGTTGATCTCGATCTCGATGGAGTCGTCCACCTCGGGGTAGACGAACAGGCTCGCAAAGCTCGTGTGGCGCCCGCCCGCGCTGTCGAAGGGGCTCTTGC
>JBIIED010000319.1:0-3658 GCA_044237995.1 Rubrivivax sp.
TTTCGGGTGGTGAGCGACCAGCTCAGGGTGTCCTCGGGCTGGGTGCGATGCGGGCGCTGCGCGTCGAGTTTCGACGCACTCGAGCACCTGTTCCGGCACGCACCGGCACGCAAGCCGGCTTCCCCGGCGCCCCTCTCCGAGGCGGCCGACGAGCAGACTGACATCCCCTTGGACCTCCTGCAGGAGCCGCACGTCCGGGAAGTCGCGCAGGAACACCCCCCCGAGCTGCCGATGCCGATGCCGGTGCCGGTGGCCGAGCCCGGACCCGAACCGGCACACCCGCTGGTTGAGGACGCCGCCCTCGAGATTGCCGCTGGAGCTCCCCTTGCGGAGCCGCAGACCCCATCGAGCCATCGATCTGAGCCCGAGGATGAGGCGGGGGAGCGGGAGGAACGGCAGGAGCCGGAACCGGGGTTGGAGCACGAAGGCGCGCCCGCATTGGAGTCCGGACCCGAACCGCAGCTGGAACCGCAGCCTGAGCCTGAACGAGAGCCTGAGCCTGAGCCTGAACGAGAACCCGAACCAGAGCGGGAACCCGAGCCCGATCCCGAGACCGAGCCTGTTGCAGACTCGACCCCAGCTCCTGAATCCACTCCGGAACCCATCGCAGAACTGGATCCCGAACCCATCCTCGCCCCTGTTTCCGACCCGGGTCCCACGCACCTCCACGCCCCTTCACCCGAGCTCTCTCCAGAGCCCTCTCTCGAGCCCTCTCCCGAGCCGGAGCCGCCGCCACCACCCGCTGCCCCGCCCGCCACCCCGGTCGTCCCGCCGCGGCCCGAGGCTGCCCCACCGACATCACTGGAATGGGCTCGCCAATCCAGCTTTCGGCCGCGCGCCACGAGACCCTCCTTCCTGCGTCGGGCCGAAGCCGCTGCGCGCTGGTCCCACCCGGCCACCCGCATGACGTTGGGGCTGTTGGCCGCCGTGCTGGCGGCCCTGCTGGCGGCGCAGGCTGCCTTGCTGTGGCGCGACGAGATCGCGCTGCGCTGGCCGGCCACGCGCCCTGCGCTCGAGGCGGCCTGTGCGCCGCTGCAGTGCCGCGTCGACGCCCCGCGCCGCATCCAGTGGCTCGACGTTCCGGCCAGTGAACTGCTGAGCATGCCCGACGGCGCCACCTACCGGCTGGAGGTGGCCATCCGCAACAGAGGCTCGATGGAGGCACTCGCACCGGCCATCGAGCTCACGCTCACCAACGCGGCTGGCCAGATGCTGGCGCGGCGCGTGCTGACGCTGGCCGACCTCGGGCACCCCGACCGCTCCATCGGCCCCGGACAGGAACTCCTGGTTCGGGCCGAGCTCGTGACGGGATCGGTTGCGGCCGCGGGCTATAACATCGCCCTGTTCTACCCCTGAGCCCTGCGCGCGGCTTCTACCCGCCGCCGCGCACGCGCTGCCCGACGCATCCGACTGGAGTTCCCATGCCCGCGCTGATCTGCGGATCCCTCGCCTTCGACACCATCACCATCTTTCCGGGCCGCTTCGCCCAGCAGATCCTGCCCGACCAGCTGCATATCCTGAACGTGGCCTTCCTGGTGCCGGAGATGCGCCGCGAGTTCGGCGGCTGCGCCGGCAACATCGCCTACACGCTGCGGGGCCTGGGCGGTGCGCCGGTGATCATGGCCACGATCGGCAACGACGGGCACGGCTACCTGGAGCGCATCGGCCAGTGGGGCGTCGAGACCTCGCTCGTGACAACCGTGGCACACCAGTACACGGCCCAGGCGATGATCATCACCGATACCGACAACAACCAGATCACCGCCTTCCACCCAGGCGCCATGCAGGAGGCCGGCTCGATCCCGGTGCCGCGCCGCGACGATCTGGCCGTGGCGATCATCGCGCCCGACGGGCGTGACGCCATGTGGAACCACGCGCACCAGCTGCACGAGGCCGGGATCCCCTTCGTGTTCGACCCGGGCCAGGGCCTGCCGATGTTCGACGGACCGGAGCTGCAGGCCTTCATCGACCGCGCAAGCTGGGTGGCGGTCAACGACTACGAGGGTCGCATGCTGTGCGACCGCACCGGCCACTCGCTGGAGTCGCTTTCGCGCTCGCACCTGCGCGGCGTCATCGTCACCCTCGGCGCACAGGGCTGCGACGTGTGGATCCAGGGCCAGAGGCACCATGTGCCGGGCATCCTGGCGCGCGAGGTGCTCGATCCCACCGGCTGCGGCGATGCCTTCCGCGGAGCACTGCTCTACGGGCTGGAGCGAGGGTGGCCGCTGGTGCGGTGCGTGGAGCTGGGCAACCGGCTCGGTGCCCTCAAGATCGCCAGCCGCGGTGGGCAGAACCACATCATCGACCGCGAGGCATTGGGTCTCTGAGGCCCCTCGAAGGCGGGCCGCATCAAGAAAAAAGCCCGACCGAAGTCGGGCTTTGCAGTGTCCGACGGGGCCTTGTCAGGGCCCCGCCTTCCGTCAGGGCTTGCCGCCCGTCGGGAAGGGCCAGGCAGCAGCCGGGCTCAGCGTGGTCGCAGGCGCAGGGGCAGCAGGGGCAGCAGGGGCAGCGGGGGCCTTCTTGGCCGCCGCCTTCTTTGCCGCAGGCTTCTTGGCAGGAGCCTTCTTGGCCGCCGCCTTCTTGGCCGGAGCAGCCTTCTTCGCAGGCGCCTTCTTGGCCGCGGCCTTCTTCGCCGGGGCAGCCGCCTTCTTCGCCGGAGCCGCCGCCTTCTTGGCCGGAGCAGCCTTCTTCGCCGGCGCCTTCTTGGCCGGAGCGGCCTTCTTGGCCGGAGCGGCCTTCTTCGCGGGGGCGGCCTTCTTCGCCGGGGCGGCCTTCTTCGCCGGGGCCTTCTTGGCCGGAGCGGCCTTCTTCGCAGTTGCCATGACAATCTCCTTGATCAAGTTTCAAAGAACACCGCACGGCTGCGTGCCGTGCGGAGATTCACTGCCCGCCGCTCGCCCCGTGCGCCGAGGCGCCCACTGGCTGTTGCGGTTCAGTGAACAGGGAGCAAGCCTGCACCACGCTTCTGGCGGCGCGACGTCATGGCTTGCGATTCGGAAAGTCATCCGAGGTCAGTCCCAGCTGAGCGCGCCACCGGTCTGGTACTCGATGACGCGGGTCTCGAAGAAGTTGCGTTCCTTCTTCAGGTCGATCATCTCGCTCATCCAGGGGAACGGGTTCTCCTCGTTCGGGAAGAGCGCCTCCAGGCCGATCTGCACGGCACGGCGGTTGGCGATGTAGCGCAGGTAGCCCTTGAACATCGAGGCGTTCAGGCCGAGCACGCCGCGGGGCATGGTGTCCTCCGCGTAGCGGTACTCGAGCTCCACCGCCTTCAGGAACAGGCCCTTGATCTCGGCACGGAACTCCGGCGTCCACAGGTGCGGGTTCTCGAGCTTGATGGCGTTGATGAGGTCGATGCCGAAATTGCAGTGCATCGACTCGTCACGCAGGATGTACTGGTACTGCTCGGCCGCGCCCGTCATCTTGTTCTGCCGTCCCAGCGCCAGGATCTGCGTGAAGCCCACGTAGAAGAACAGGCCCTCCATCAGGCAGGCGAACACGATCAGGCTCTTGAGCAGCTTCTGGTCGGCCTCGGGCGTGCCGGTCTGGAAGTGAGGGTCCATGATCGCGTCGATGAACGGGATCAGGAACTCGTCCTTGTCGCGGATCGACGAGACCTCGTGGTAGGCGTTGAAGATCTCGCTCTCGTCCAGGCCCA
>JBIIED010000318.1:0-3658 GCA_044237995.1 Rubrivivax sp.
ACCAGGGCGCAGGCGAATTCGGCCTGGGCCAGCGCAGCCGCTACAACGGAGGCGACTTCAAGGGGCTCGCGCAGCGGCTGGACTACATCCGCGGCCTCGGGGCCACGGCCGTGTGGGTGACCCCGCCAGTGGCCAACCAGTGGGTCAACCCCAGCGGCGACTACACCGGCTACCACGGCTACTGGGCCGAGCACTTCAAGCGCGTGGATCCGCACCTCGGAACGCTGGCCGACTACCGCGCGCTGTCGCGCGCGCTGCACGCCCGCGGCATGTACCTCGTGCAGGACATCGTGGTCAACCACACCGGCAACTTCTACACCTACCGCGACCGCTGGCGCGAGGCAGACCCCGCCCACGGCTTCGAGCCGCACGACCGCACGCCGCCCGTGCCGCGGCCCTCGCAGCCGCCCTTTGACCGCAACGACCCGCGCGACCCCGCGCAGCGCGCGCAGGCGATCTACCACTGGACGCCCGACGTGGCCGACTACACCGACCGGCGCCAGGAGCTCGAATTCCAGATGGCGGGGCTGGACGACCTCAACACCGAGAACCCGCAGGTGCGCCGCGCCCTGCGCGAGAGCTACGGCTGGTGGATCCGCCAGGCCGGCGTCGACGCCTTCCGGGTGGACACGGCCTTCTATGTGCCGGCGGAGTTCTTCACCGACTTCCTGCACGCGCGCGACCCCTCGGCCCCGGGCATCGCGCGCGTGGCGCGTGCCACCGGGCGCGCGGGCTTTCACGTCTTCGGCGAGGGCTTTGGCATCGACCGCGCGCAAGAGGAGGTGCAGGCGCGAAAGATCGAGGCCTACATGACGGGCCAGGACGGCCAGCCGCTGCTGCCCGGGATGCTGAACTTCGCGCTGTACGGCACGCTGGGTGACGTGCTCGCGCGCGGCGCGCCCACCTCGGCGCTGGCCCACCGCATCGAGTCGACCCTGCGCGTGCACGCGCGGCCGCACCTCATGCCCACCTTCGTGGACAACCACGACGTGGACCGTTTCCTCGCCGGCGGGAGCCCCGCGGCGCTGCGCCAGGCGCTGCTGGCGATCTTCACGCTGCCGGGCATCCCGGTCGTGTACTACGGCACCGAGCAGGGCTTCACCGAGCCGCGCGCCGCGATGTTCGCCGCCGGCTGGGGCTCGGGCGGGCGCGACCGCTATGACACCACGGCGCCGCTGTACCGCACGATCGCGGCGCTGGCGCAATTGCGCCGCGGCGAGCGGCTGTTCTCGCGCGGCCGGCCCGAGGTGCTGCGCGCCAGCGCGGCCGGGCCGGGCGCGATCGCGTGGCGCACGACGCACGGCGGGCGCGCGGCCTTGGTCACGCTCAACAGCGCCGAGCACCCGGTGCTCGTGGACCGGCTGGCCACCGGGCTGCCCGAGGGCACGAGGCTGCGCGGGCGGCTGGCCGTGGAGCGGCTGGGCGAGCCAGGGGCCGAAGGCGCCGGCGCGCGCCCGGCCGATCTGGTGGTGGGCGCAGGCGGCTTCGTGAGCGTGGTCCTGCCCGCGCGTGCGGGCTGGGTGTGGAGTGCCGCGGCCGGCGCGCCTGCCTCTGCTTCGTCTGCCCCCTCTTCTGGCGCGGCCAGGGCGCGCCCGCGCGTCGAGCTCGAGCTCGACGCGCTGCCTGCCGAGCGTGTGAGCGGAGACTTCGAGGTGCGAGGGGTTGTACGGGGCTTCGCGCGTGGCCTCGCGCACGGCGCTTCCGCACCGCGCCTGGTCGTCGACGGCGACCTGCGCGGCGCCTTGCCCCTGGCCCCGGATGAGCAGGGGCGCTTTGCCGTGCGCGTGGACACCTCCCGCATGGCCGATCCGGCCGTGGTCCACCGGCTCGTGCTGTGGGACGAGGCCTCCGGCCAGGCGTCGGGCGCACGCGGTTTTCGTGTCGAGCCGGCCTGGACGCTGGCCGCCGACGTGGAAGACCCCGCGGGCGACGACCGTGGCCCCTCGGGCACCTACCGCTACCCCACCGACCCGAGCTGGGGCGAGAACCGGCAGATGGACCTGCGGCGCGTGCGCGCGCACGTGGCCGGGGGCTCGCTGCGGCTGGAGCTGGGCATGCACCGCGTGACGACCACCTGGAACCCGGCCAACGGCTTCGACCATGTCGCCTTCACCGTGTATGTGGAGCTGCCCGGGCAGGACGGCGGCAGCGCCGTGATGCCGCTGCAGGGCGGCACGCTTCCAGCCGGCATGCGCTGGCACCGCCGGCTGCGCGTGCACGGGTGGTCCAACGCGCTGTTCTCCGCCCAAGGGGCCGGTGCCACGACCGAAGGCACGCCCGTGACCCCGGGCGCCCACGTGAGCGTGGACCGCGCCTCCCACACCGTCACGCTCACGCTGCCGGCGGCCGCCCTGGGCTCGCTGGGCACGCTCTCGGGCGCGCGGCTGTACGTGACGACCTGGGACTACGACGGCGGCTACCGCGCGCTGCAGCCCGAACCGGCACCATTTGCCATGGGCGGCGGCGACCCCGCACGCGACCCGCGGGTGATGGACGATTCGGCCGTGATCGTGCTGCGGTGAGGCCGGCCCGCGCGGCCGTCTCGACGGGGGCGGGCCTGCAGGCGCTGCGCGCCATCGCCGGGCCGCTCTTCCTGGAGCTCGGCCTGGGCATTGCCGTGGGCCTGGCGGGCACCGCGCTGGCGGCGCGCCTGTCCGACGGCTCCGCGGCCGCCTTCGCGCTGGCCAACCACGTCGCGGCGATGCTGTTCATCCTCTTTCGGATCGTGGGCGCAGGGGTCGGCGTGGTCGTGGCCCAGAGCCTGGGCGCCGGTCAGCGCGAGGCGGCCGACCGGGTGGCCCGTGCCACGCTCGGGGCGGGCAGCTGGATCGGCGCTGCCACCGCGCTGGCAGCCGCCCTGGCGGCCGAGCCCCTGATGCGCGTCCTGAGCGCCCCGGCTGACGTGCTGCCCCTGGCCGTGCCGTTCCTGCAGGCGCTGGCGCTGTCGATGGTGCTGGATGCCTGGAACGCCTCGATGGGCAGCGTGCTCCGTGCGCATCTGCGTGCGCGCGAGTCGCTGGCGGTGATCGTGGCCATGCAGGCGCTGCAGCTCGTGCTGGCCCTCTGGTGGATGCCCCTGTTGGGCCTGCCCGGGTTTGCCTGGGCGCTGCTGGTCAGTCGCGCCTTTGCGGCCGGGCTGCACCTGTGGCTGTGGCGCAGCCGGCTGGGCGTGCGCGTGCGCCTGGCCGACGCGTGGCGGCTGCCGCGCCCGGAGCTCGCCGCGGTGCTGCACATCGGGCTGCCGGCTGCGGCCGAGAACATCGCCTACCGGCTGTGTTTCATGGTCTCCGTGGCGGTGGCCGGCGGTCTCGGGGCCACGGCGCTGGCCACGCAGGCTTACGCGCTGCAGATCAGCTACGGCGTGGTGATGTTCGGTCTGGCGATCGGCCTGTCGGTGGAAGTGGTGGTGGGGCACCTGGTGGGGGCGGGCCGGCTGCACGAGGCGCACGCGCTGGTGCGCCGCGCGCTGGCCGCGGGGCTCGTGATCAGCGTGGCGGCCACGGCGCTCGTGGCACTGGCCGGGCCGGTCTGGCTGCGCGGCTTCACGGCCGACGAACAGATCGTGGCCGCCGGTGCCGTGCTGCTGTGGTGGACGGTGCTCATCGAGCCCGGGCGCACCTTCAACCTCGTGGTCATCAATGCGTTGCGCGCCGCCGGC
>JBIIED010000002.1:0-41745 GCA_044237995.1 Rubrivivax sp.
AGAGAGGGCGACGCTCAGACCGCCAGAACCTCGGCTTCCTTGGCCTGCACGAGCCTGTCGACTTCGGCGATCACGCGGTCGGTCAACCGCTGCACTTCGTCCTGGGCGCGGCGCTCGTCGTCCTCGGACACGAGCTTGTCCTTGAGCTGGCGCTTGAGCTGGTCGTTAGCCTCGCGCCGCACGTTGCGCACCGCCACCTTGCAGTCTTCGCCCGCACCGCGCACGACCTTGGTCAGGTCGCGACGACGCTCCTCCGTGAGCGCGGGCATCGGCACACGCAGCAGGTCACCCTGCGCGGCCGGGTTCAGGCCCAGGTCGGACTCGCGGATGGCCTTCTCGATCTTTGCGCCCATGCCCTTCTCCCAGGGCTGCACGCTGATCGTGCGCGCATCCAGCAGCGAGACGTTGGCCACCTGGCTGATCGGCACCATGGAGCCGTAGTAGTCGACCTGCACCTGATCGAGGATGCCGGGATGTGCCCGGCCGGTGCGGATCTTCTGCAGCTCGGCCTTCAGCGCCTCCACCGACTTGCCCATCTTGGCTTCGGCGTTCTTGCGGATGTCGGCTATCGTGGTCATGACGGCACTCTCTTCAGACGTGCACCAGCGTGCCCTCGTCCTCGCCGCGAACCACACGCTGCAGCGCGCCGGGCTTGAAGATCGAGAACACCTTGATTGGCAGCTTCTGGTCGCGGCACAACGCGAAGGCCGTGGCGTCCATCACCTGCAGGTTGCGCGAGATTGCCTCGTCGAAGCTGATCGTCGCGTATCGGGTGGCATGGGGATCGCGCTTGGGGTCGGCGCTGTACACGCCGTCAACCTTGGTGGCCTTGAGCACCACCTCGGCGCCGATCTCCGCGCCGCGCAGCGCGGCAGCGGTATCGGTGGTGAAGAAGGGGTTGCCGGTGCCCGCAGCGAAGACGACGACCTTGCCCTCCTCCAGGTACTGAAGGGCCTTGGGCCGCACGTAGGGTTCCACCACCTGCTCGATCGAGATGGCAGACATGACGCGCGCCGTCATGCCCTCCTGGCGCATGGTGTCGGCCAGCGCCAGAGAGTTCATGACGGTGGCGAGCATGCCCATGTAGTCCGCGGTCGCGCGGTCCATCCCCACCGAGCCGCCGGCCACCCCGCGGAAAATGTTGCCCCCACCGATGACCACGGCCACCTCGACGCCGTCGCGCGTCACAGCCCGGATCTCCTGGACCATGCGCACGATGGTGGCGCGGTTGATGCCATACGCATCCTCGCCCATCAGCGCCTCGCCCGAGAGCTTCAGAAGGATGCGCTTGTAGCCCGGCATGCGTGGAGTGTTCCCGTTGGAAGTTGCGCAAGTGTAAGGGGCTGCGCCGCCAGAGATCGGCCGCGACGCCGAACCCTCACTGCCCCTTGGCAGCTGCCACCTGGGCTGCCACCTCGGCGGCGAAGTCGTCGGTCTTCCGTTCGATGCCCTCGCCCACGACGTAGAGGCTGAACCCCTGCACCACGGTGCCCGCAGCCTTGAGCATCTGCTCGACAGTCTGCTTGTCGTTCTTGACGAAGGGCTGGTTCAGGAGCGAGACCTCCTTGAGGAACTTCTGCACCGAGCCCTCCACCATCTTGGCCACGATCTCAGCGGGCTTGCCCGACTCGGCGGCCTTCTCGGCGGCCACCCGGCGCTCGCGCTCGACGAGCTCGGCAGGCACCTCGCCCGATGACAACGACACCGGCTTCATGGCCGCGATGTGCATCGCCGTGTCCTTGGCGGCCACCGCATCGCCCGTGTACTCGACGACCACGCCGATGCGCGTGCCGTGCAGGTAGTGGGCCAGCTGGCCGCCACCGGCCCAGCGGCGCATGCGCCGGATCGTCATGTTCTCGCCGATCTTGCCGATGAGCCCCTTGCGCACGTCCTCCACCGTCGGGCCGAAGCCGTCCTGCGACAGGGGCATCGCCGACAGCGCCGCCACATCGGCCGGTGCGTGAGCGGACACGAGGCGGGCGCAGCTCTGGGCGAAAGCGAGGAAGGACTCGTTCTTGGAGACGAAATCCGTCTCGCAGTTGATCTCCACCATGGCACCGGCGGATCCGGCCACCTCGGCCGCCACCACGCCCTCGGCAGTGATGCGCGCCGCCGCCTTGCCGGCCTTGTTGCCGAGCTTGACGCGCAGGATCTCCTCGGCGCGCGCCATGTCACCGTCAGCCTCTGTCAGGGCCTTCTTGCACTCCATCATCGGCGCGTCGGTCTTCGCGCGCAGCTCCGCCACCATGCTCGCGGTAATTGCAGCCATCCTGGAATCTCCGTTCGGGAATATGGAAAGGGCGGTGCGTGGGCCCCCGGGGCCTCTGCACCGCCCATGCGGGGCTCAGGCCTCTTCGCGGACCTCGACGAACTCGTCGCCCTCAGCAGCCACTGCCGTCACCTCGATGACAGCCTGCGAGCGCCCCTCGAGCACCGCGTCAGCCAGCGCGCGCGCATACAGCGCCACCGCCTTGGCCGAGTCGTCGTTGCCTGGGATGACGTACTGGACGCCGTCCGGTGTGTGGTTCGAGTCGACCACGCCAATCACCGGTATGCCCAACTTGTTGGCCTCGGCCACCGCGATCTTGTGGTAACCCACGTCGATCACGAACAGCGCGTCGGGCAGCGCGCCCATCTCCTGGATGCCGCCGATGTCCTTCTCGAGCTTGGAGAGCTCGCGATCGAACATCAGAGCCTCCTTCTTGATCATCGCCTCCGTGCCGGCCTCCTTGGTGGCCTGCATGTCCTTGAGCTTCTTGAGCGACCCCTTGACCGTCTTGAAGTTGGTCAGCATGCCGCCGAGCCAGCGCTGGTCGACGAAAGGCATGCCGCAGCGACGCGCCTCCTGGGCGATCATCTCGCGCGCCTGGCGCTTGGTGCCGACCACCAGGATCGTTCCCCGACGCGCAGAAAGCTGCCTGATGAACTTCATCGCCTCGTTGAAGAGCGGCAGCGTCTTCTCGAGGTTGATGATGTGGATCTTGTTGCGATGGCCGTAAATGTAGGGGGCCATCTTGGGGTTCCAGAAGCGGGTCTGGTGCCCGAAATGGACACCGGCTTCCAGCATTTCGCGCATGGACACGGACATGGTTTCTCCGAAGGTTGGACCTAGAATCCCGGCCTGAACCCCGGGCTCGACGAGGGCCCCGCCTCGCTCATGCTGAGCCAGGCCTGCGCCGCGTCGATGACCGGGGCACCGTTCGGTGGCCGGGTTCGCGTGTGGTTTGCGTGCCTGGGCCGATGAGCCCGGGGCTCCGTTCGGAAGACATCCGAGCGGGCACCTGAAGGCGCGCAAACTTTCGAATACTAGCATGGCCGGTACCCCGGCCGCTTCCAACCACCGCTCAACATGCGCATCGCAATCGTGGGCGCCGGCATCGTCGGCGTCACCACTGCCTACGAGCTCGCCCAGGACGGCCACGAGGTCACGGTGATCGAGCGTCTCGGAGCCGTGGCCAGCGGCACGAGCTTCGCCAACGCCGGCGTCCTTGCGCCCGGCTACGTGACACCTTGGGCGGCGCCTGGGATGCCGCTGAAGGTGCTGGCGGGATTGCTGTCGCGCCACGCCGCGGTGCGCTTCGGGGCTCGCTGGCCGATTGCCCTGCCGTGGCTCCTGCGTTACCTGCGCGCCTGCCACGCCAGCGCCTACGAGCGCCACCGGCGCGCACTCCACGCGCTTGCGACCTCCAGCCATGAACGGCTGACGCAGATATCCACATCCCTGGAGCTTCCCTTCGAGCGCGCGCAGGGCTACCTGGTGCTCCTGCGCAGCCGGCGCGAGGCGCAACGCTACCGCTCGGCCCTGGCAGCGCTGGACGCGCTCGGGGTACGCCACGACTGGCTCGACGAGTCCGCCTGCCGTGCCGTGGAGCCTGGGCTTTCTCCCGACACCGCGCTACATGCAGGCGTGCACCTGCCCGACGCCGCAGTGGGAAACTGCCGCCTGTTCGCGCACGGGTTGCGCCAGCATCTGGCCGAACGCGGGGTGGCATTCCGGTTCGCGAGTGAAGTCTGCGCCATTGCGCCTGGTGTTCCCGCCCTGGTCTCGATGCGCGAAGCAGGTGAAGTGACCCGCCTGCCCTTCGACCGGGTCGTGCTGTGCACCGGCCACCAGGCTGCCGGCCTGCTCTCGCCGCTCGGGCTCAAGCTGCGCCTGGAGCCGGTCTGGGGCTACTCCCTGACCGCCAGGCTGCGCAACCGGGACACGGCCGGATGGGAGGGCCCGCGCGCTGGCCTGATGGACGAGCGCTTCAAGGTGGCCGTCTCGCGCCTGGGTGATCGTGTGCGCGTGGCCGGCAGCGCCGAGCTGGGCGGCCACCCCACGGCGATGCATCCGCGGGCCCTGGCCACGCTTCATCGCGTGCTCGACGACTGGTTCCCGGGTCAGGCCGATCTGGCCGGCGCGCAGTACTGGAAGGGCGCACGCCCGATGCGGCCGGACGGCCCACCGGTCGTCGGTGCCACCGATGTCGACGGCATATGGGTCAACCTCGGCCATGGCTCCAGCGGATGGGCCCTTTCCTGCGGTTCGGCGCGCCTGCTGGCCGACCTGCTGGCCGGGCGCTCGCCGGCGGTCGATCCCGCGCCGTACGACGCGCGGCGAATGCGCTGAGTCGCTGCCTTCCCCGCACCCGATGCGCACTCGATGCGCATCCGATTCACAACCGATGCGCGCCCGATGCAGGTCCCGCGGGCCGGGGCACACAATCCGGCCATGCCGCACACCCACCGCCTTGCGCCTGGCCCGGAACGCGTCGACGAGTCGCGCAGTTGGTCACTCTGGACCGCAGCGGCCACCCGAGCCTTGGAGGAACGCGCGCGGGCCGAGCTGCCACCGGGGACGCTGATGCGCCGTGCTGGCGAGTCCGTGGCGCGGCTCGCGCGGGCCCTCGCCCCGCATGCACGGCGGGCTTGGGTCGCTGCGGGCCCGGGGGGCAACGGCGGTGACGGCCTGCACGTGGCGGCCGATCTGCAACATGCCGGGCTGGAGGTCGTGGTCACGCTCGTGGCCGATGCAGGCGCGTTGGCCGCCGAGCCAGCCCAGGGGCTGCAGCGCGCTCGCGAAGCCGGATGCAGGATCGGTCCGGATCTGCCTGAAACGGGTGCCGATGTGTCGATCGACGCGCTGCTCGGGCTGGGTGCGAGCCGCCCGCCCGCAACGGCCATGCGGGCGGCGATCGAAGCCTTCAACAGCATGGCAGGCCTGCGCCTGTGCGTCGACATGCCCTCCGGCCTGCAGGCCGACACCGGCGACCTCCTGGGCGGGATCGCCGCGCGCGGCCACTCCACGCTTGGGCTGCTCACCCTGAAGCCGGGGCTGTTCACGGGCGCCGGGCGGGAACATGCGGGGCAGGTCTGGTTCGACGATCTGGCCTGCACGCCTGCCGCTGGCGCGGCTCCCGCCGCGCGACTCCCATCGGCCGCCGATGTAGCTGCCGCGCTGCCGGCCCGCTCGCACGATCGCCACAAGGGCAGCTTCGGCGACGTGGTCGTCGTAGGCGGTGCGCCGGGAATGCTCGGTGCGGCCCGGCTGGCCGCGCAGGGCGCGCTCTGCGCCGGGCCGGGGCGCGTGTTCGTCAGCCCGCTCGATCCCGATCAGGCACTGGCCGACCCGCAGCACCCGGAGTGGCTCTGGGTGGCACAGGCCTGGCTGCCTGGCCGGCGTGCGCTGGAATCCGACACGGTCGTGTGCGGCTGCGGGGGCGGATGGGCGGTTGCACAGGCGCTTCCTGACCTGCTGGCACGCGCCGCACGAATGGTCCTCGACGCCGACGCGCTCAACGCACTGGTGCGTGACGAGTCCCTGCGTCGCCAGTTGCGCGCCCGGCAGACCCGCGGACAGGCCACTGTTCTGACACCGCACCCGCTGGAGGCCGCACGCCTGCTCGGCACTGACACCGCACGCGTGCAGTCCGACCGTCTACAGGCCGCGGACGCGCTGGCACGGGCGTTCGGCGCGGTGGTGGTGCTCAAGGGCTCGGGCAGCGTCGTTGCCTGCGAGGGCCGGCTGCCGGTGATCAACCCGACCGGCAGCGCGTCACTGTCCGTCGGCGGGACAGGAGACGTTCTGGCCGGCTGGATAGGCGGACTGTGGGCGGCCAGCAGGGATTCGGGCCTGGACGACGCGTCCACCGGCTGGCAATGCGCCCTCGCAGCCGCGTGGCTGCACGGACAGGCAGGAGCACGGCCGGGAGGATCGCCAGCGCGGGCCGGGACACTGGCCGAGGACATGGCCCGGCTGGCTGAAGTGTGGCGGGCCCGGACAGGCGCCGACCTGCTCAGCGCCGGGCGCGCTTGCGGGCAGTAGGCCGCTTCGTTGCCGCAGGCGCCGAGCGCCTGGCCGGCTCGCCGGCTGAGCGCCGCACGCGCTTCTTCGCCGCCTTGGCTGCGCGGTCGGCGCTGGTGACGCTCGCGAGTTCCACCTGCGCCGACACAGGAGCCGAGGCCCCTGCCTGACGGGCGCTTCGCCCCTTGGCAAGGATCCTCTCCGACTCGTCGGGCACCACCAGGCGGAAGTCGATCTTGCGGGCGTCCAGGTCGACACGGCTGACCTGCACCTGCACGCGCGATCCCACGCCGTAGCGCATCCCACTTCGCTCACCGCGAAGTTCCTGGCGCACATCGTCAAAGCGCCAGTACTCGCCTCCGAGCTCGGTGATGTGCACGAGCCCTTCGACGTGCAGGGTATCGAGCCCGACGAAGAGCCCGAAGGCAGCCACGGCATTGACCGTGCCCGCGAACTCCTCGCCGAGGTGGTCGCGCATGTAGCGGCACTTGAGCCACGCCTCCACGTCGCGCGAGGCCTCGTCGGCCCGGCGCTCGCAACCACTGGTGTGAGCGCCAGCGGCCTCCCAGATCGTCAGGCTCTCCATCGACCCTGTCTGGCGCGACAACGCCGGGCGCTTGCGCGGGGCGCCGCCACGCAGCGACTGCGGCGCCGCTGCCTCGGGCAGCACGAGCGCGTACGGCTTGCCCGCCAGGATCGCCTTGATCACGCGGTGCACGAGCAGGTCGGGGTAGCGCCGGATGGGACTGGTGAAGTGCGTGTAGGCCGGATAGGCGAGCCCGAAGTGGCCGATGTTGACAGGCGTGTAGAGCGCCTGCTGCATCGAGCGCAGCAGCATCTGGTGGATCTGCGCCGCGTCGGGGCGATCCTGCGTGGCCGCGGCAATGGCCTGGAAGTCGCGCGGGGCGGGGTCCTCGCCCAGTTGCAGGCCCAGGCCGAGCGCGCGCAGATAGTCCTGCAGTGCCACACGCTTCTCGGGCGTGGGCCCCTCGTGGACACGGTACAGCGCCGGGTGAGCAGCCTGACTGATGAAGTCGGCCGCACATTCGTTGGCCGCGAGCATGGCCTCCTCGATCAGGCGGTGCGCGTCGGTGCGCACGCGCGGCACGATGCGCTCGATGCGGCCGAACTCGTCGCACACGATCTGCGTCTCGGTGGTCTCGAAGTCCACGGCGCCGCGCCCCTCCCGCCGCTTGAGCAGCGCACGGTAGACCTCGTGCAGATGCACGAGGTGCTCGACGAGGTCGGCGCGCTGCTGGGCCTGAGGGCCGCGCGTGTTGGCGAGGATCGCAGCCACCTCGGTGTAGGTCAGCCGAGCATGCGAACGCATCACGGCCTGGAAGAACTGGTAGGCCCGCACCTCCCCGGACTCGTCCACCACCATGTCGCACGCCAGACACAGGCGATCGACCTGCGGGTTGAGCGAGCACAGGCCGTTGGAGAGCTTCTCGGGAAGCATCGGGATCACGCGGCGCGGAAAGTACACGGAGGTGGCGCGACCGTAGGCGTCGGCATCGAGTGCCTCACCGGGACGCACGTAGTGGCTCACGTCCGCGATCGCCACCACCAGGCGCCATCCGCGCTGCGCGCTCTTGCCTCGCCCCTGCACATGCGGTTCGCAGTAGACGGCGTCGTCGAAATCGCGCGCGTCCTCGCCATCGATCGTCACGAGCGGCACGTCGCGCAGGTCGACCCGCCCGCGCCTGTCGACCGCTCGCACGGTGTCGGGCAGTTCGCGCGCCTGCGCCAATGTCGCCTCGGAGAAGGCATGCGGCACACCGAACTTGCGCACCGCGATGTCGATCTCGATGCCCGGGTCATCGACCTCCCCGAGCACCTCCACGACACGCCCCACGGGCTGCGAGTGCAGCGAAGGCGCCTCGGTGAGTTCCACCACCACCACCTGCCCGGCCTCGGCGCTGCCCGTCCCCCCGCGCGGCACGAGGATGTCCTGGCCGTAGCGCCGGTCCTCCGGAGCCACGATCCAGGCACCGCCCTCCAGCAGCAGCCGGCCAATGATGGGGCGGCGCGGGCGCTCCAGGATGTCGAGCACCCTGCCCTCTGGCCGTCCCTTGCGGTCATGGCGCACGACCCGCACTCGGATGCGGTCTCCGTGCAGGACGCTGCGCATCTCCGCCGGCGCCAGGAAGACCACCGCCTCATCGTCGTCGCGGCGAAGAAAGCCGTGGCCGTCGCGGTGGCCCTCGACGCGGCCGGTGAACTCGCCCATCAGGGTCGCGGCGGAGGGCGTTGCAGTGGGAGAGGCTGGCACGGGGTGGATGGACTCGTGAATGGACTGGTTGAAGATTGGTGCTAAACTCTCGGGTTCCTGAAAGCCCAGGTGGCGGAATTGGTAGACGCACTAGTTTCAGGTACTAGCGGGTAACTCCGTGGAGGTTCGAGTCCTCTCCTGGGCACCAAGGCCCCCCTCGGGGGCAGTAAGTGGGGCAAGGCCCCGTCAGGGCAGAAAGGGTCGGCAGCGCCGGCCCTTTTTTCTTGTCGAGTTCCCTGACCCGCCCGAGCGTGCGGCATGGCCCCTCAGACGGCAAACTTGCGCGCCAGCCCTTCGGGGCGCAGCCCGTCGTACTCCTCGAAGGGCTGGTGGATCCAGGGACTGGTGGGCAGCATCTCGACGTAGTAATCGGGGATGTAGGTCGACACGCCCTTTACCCAGATCACCGCCGAGCGCAATTCCCGGATCGCCGGCATGCCGCGCAGCCTGTCGACCACGGCGCGCAGGGTCACTCCGGAGTCGGCCAGGTCGTCGACCAGCAGGACGCGGCCGGCCAGTTCGCCCTTGGGCATCGTGATGTACTTGGCCAGATCAAGGCGACCCTGGATCGTGCCGGCGTCGGCGCGGTAGGAACTGGTGGACATGATGGCCAGGGGCCTGTCGAACACGCGCGAGAGCACATCGCCCGGCCGCATCCCGCCACGAGCCAGGCACAGGATCTGGTCGAACTCCCAACCCGAGGCTGCGACCTTGAGCGCGAGCCGCTCGATCAGCAGGTGGTACTCATCCCAGGATACGTAGAGGTGCTTGCCGTCGTCGGTGAGCATGGTCGGGCCTTTCAGGTCTGGAAGGGGTGGCGCAGCACGATGGTGTGCTCGCGGTCGGGGCCGGTGGATACCATGTCGATGGGCACGCCGATGACGGCCTGCACGCATTCCAGGTAGTGCCTGGCGTTGACAGGCAGGTCGTCCCAGCGGGTGATGCCAGCCGTGCTCTCGTGCCAACCCTCGAAACGCTGGTAGACCGGCTGGCAGGCCGCGATCTCGTCGGCATCCAGCGGCAGGATCTCGAGCTGCCGGCCGCCGAGCTCGTAGCCCGAGCACACGAGGATCTCCGGCAAGCCGTCGAGCACATCCAGCTTGGTGATGCACAGCCCCGAAATGCCGTTGATGATCATCGAGCGCTTGAGCGCCGCAGCGTCAAGCCAGCCGCAGCGGCGTGCGCGCCCGGTCACCGTGCCGCGCTCCTGGCCCACCGTCGACAGGTGGTGACCGACGGTTCCCGGCGTGTCGATGGGCAACTCCGTCGGGAACGGGCCGCCGCCCACGCGCGTGGTGTAGGCCTTCGTGATCCCGAGCACGTAGTGCAGCATCTGCGGCCCCACGCCCGCACCGGCCGCAGCGTTGCCCGCCACGCAGTTGCTGGAGGTGACGTAGGGGTAGGTGCCGTGGTCGATGTCCAGCAGCGTGCCCTGCGCCCCCTCGAACAGCAGGTTGTCCCCCTGCAGGTGGCTGCGGTGCAGCGCATGCCCCACATCAGCCAGCATCGGGCGCAGCTGCTCGGCCGCGGCCATGGAGGCATCGAAGATCGGCTGGAAGTCAAGCGGACGGGCCCGCAGGTAGCCCCCCAGGGCGAAGTTGTGCAGCTCCAGGAGCTCGCGCAGCCGGGCTGCGAACCTCTCCGGGTGCTTGAGGTCCTGTGCACGCAGTGCGCGGCGGGCCACCTTGTCCTCGTAGGCCGGGCCGATGCCCTTGCCGGTGGTGCCGATCTTGCCGGTGCCGCTGCTCTCGCGCAGCGCCTCGCGCGCGCGGTCCACCTCCACGTGGAAGGGCAGTATCAGCGGGCAGGACTCGCTGATGTGCAGCCGCGAACGCACATCCAGCCCCATTGCCTCCAGGCGCGCGATCTCCCCGAGCAGGTGGGCGGGATCGACGACCACACCGTTGCCGATGTAGCAGGCCACCTCCGGGCGCATGATGCCCGAGGGGATCAGCTGCAGCGCCGTCTTGCGCCCGCCAATGACGAGGGTGTGCCCTGCGTTATGGCCACCCTGGAATCGCACCACGCCCTGCGCGTGGTCGGTCAGCCAATCGACGACCTTGCCCTTGCCCTCGTCGCCCCACTGGGTGCCGACGACAACGACGTTGCGGCCGGGCCGCGCGGGAGAGGAGGCTGTCATGAGGGAGTGTCCATCGTGGCAAGGGGGGCGTGAGGCACGTCGATGGCACTCACCACCCAGCGATCGCCGACCCGAAGGAGCTCGCGATCAAAATCATGCGAGGCCGCGCCATCCGGCGCGCCCGGCAGCGCGTAAACCACGATCTCGCCGCGGTCGCGCAGGCCGCGCACAGCCTCGCGCAGGTTGGGCTCCTCGCTCCAGGGGGCACGGATCGCCGTCGCTGCGGGCCGGTTGGGCGCATGTGCGGCCAGCGCCAGCACATCCAGGCTGAAGCCCACGGCCGGGCGGTTGCGCCCGAAGACGGCCCCCACCTCGTCGTAGCGCCCGCCACGTGCCAGCGCATCGGGAAAGCCTGCCCCGTAGACGGCAAAGCGCGGCCCGCTGTAGTAGGCATAACCGCCCATGTCGGCGAGGTCGAATCCCACGCGAAGGCTGTCGCCGAAGGCGCGCTGCAGGTGGGCAGCCAGCCAGTCCAGATCATCCAGCGCCTGGCGGATGAGCGGCCTGGCAGGCAAGCGCGCACGGGCATGCTCGAGCACGTCGCGTCCACCGTACAGCTGGAGCATCGCCACCAGGCCGCGGCCGGTCTCCGGCGGCAGCCCCTTGGCCAGCGCCTGCACGCGCGGGGCATCCTTGGCCGCCAGCGCCTGCGCGAGCTGTTCAAGCGCAGAAGCGTCCAGGGCCACACCCGCCAGCACACCGCGCAGGATGCGCGCGTCCGCAAGATCGACGACGAGCCCGCCGGCACCCGAAGCGGCCACGCCTTCGAGTGCGAGCTGCTGAACCTCGAGGTCCGCCTCCAGACCGGCGTGCCCGAAGACCTCGGCGCCAAACTGCAGCAGTTCGCGCCGCGCCGTGGGCCCGACCGGACGCGCATGGAGCACGCTGCCGCAATAGCACAGCCGCACCACGCCTTCCCGATTCAGCAGGTGGGCGTCGATGCGCGCAGCCTGCGGCGTGATGTCGGCACGAATGCCGAGTTGCCGCCCGCTGATCTGATCCACCAGCTTGAAGGTCTTGAGGTCGAGCTCGCCAGCCGTCCCCGAAAGCAGCGAGTCGACGTGCTCGACCAGAGGCGGGATCACGAGCTCGAAGCCGTGTGCAGTGGCCAGGTCGAGCAATCGTCGCCTGAGGAGTTCGACCCGCCTCGCCTCGGCAGGCAGGACATCGGCAACATGCTCCGGGAGGAGCCAGGCTCGGGACATGGGCAACAGCGGCCGCTTAGAAAACCGCATTGTACCGGCCCGGACCGGGACGACGGGCTCGTACGAACGACCCCGGACCGGAAGCGGGCGCACCGTCAGGCGCGCAGCACGACGAGCAGCAGTACGCCAGCCAGGACGCTGGCCAGGCCGATGAAGCGAAGCTGGCCGTCGGACATCTGGAGGGCGGACTCGAAGACCTTGCGCCACAAGGCTGGCCGTGCAAACGGCAACAGCCCTTCGATGATGAGCATCAGGGCCAGCGCCCCGAGCAGCCAGTCGACCACCCGCTGGCGCTCACTTGCGAGGTGCAGCCGGCGCAGCAGCGCCCCCGACTGCGCTTCCGCCGCCACGCATGGCCCGGAAGAAGTCGATGTTCGGATCCACCACCATCATGTCCGAGCGGTTGCGAAAGCTCGCCCGGTACGCCTCGAGGCTGCGGTAGAACTGCGCGAACTGGGGATCGCGGCCAAAGGCGTCCGCGTAGAGCGCCGACGCCTTGGCATCGCCCTCACCCTTGATCTTCTGGGCATCGCGGTAGGCCTCTGCAATGATCACCTCGCGCTGGCGGTCGGCGTCGGCGCGGATCTTCTCGCCCTCGGCGGCACCCTGCGAGCGCAGCTCGTTGGCCACCTGCTTTCGCTCGGATTCCATGCGCCGGTAGACGGAGTCGGTGATGTCGGCCACGAAGTCCACGCGCTTGATGCGCACGTCCACGATCTCGATGCCAAAGCCCTTGGCCTCGTCGGCAAGGCGGTTGCGCACGTCCATCATGACCTTGTCACGCTCGGTGGCCAGCACACCGCGCACATTGCGTCGCGTGATCTCCTCGTTGAACGCCGCCTGCACGACTGGGCTCAGACGGCTCTCCAGGTTACGGAAGTCCACACCGTTGTTGCGGATGAACTGGCGCGGCTCGTTGATGCGCCACTTGACCAGCCAGTCGATGACCAGGCTCTTCTTCTCAGCCGTGAAGATCGGCCGCGTCTCCGGGCTGTCGAGCGTCTGGATGCGCTTGTCCAGGAAGATGACGTTCTGCAGCGGCGGCGGCAGCTTCAGGTTGAGTCCAGGCTCGGTCACCACTTCCTTGATCTCGCCCAGCGAGTAGATGACGGCCACCTGGCGTTGGTCCACCACGAAGAGCATGGAGCCCAGGAGCAGCAGCAGGCCCAGTGCCCCGGCCGCGATCATTCCGATTCGGTTCATCGCCTGCCCTCCTCAACGGCTGTCGCGGTCGCGGCTGCGCGCGGAATCGCGCGTGCGCGGGTCGGCCACCGTCGGCGGCACAGCCGGAGACGGTGTCGGGATGTCGACGCCCGGCTGCGCCGCGCCGGAGGCTGCGCCTGGTGCCGCTGCCCCCGACTGCAGCAGCTTGTCCAGCGGGAGGTAGAGCAGGCTCGAGCCCGAACGGCTGTCCAGGTAGACCTTGCTCACGCTGCTGAAGACCTGCTGCATCGTCTCGAGGTAGAGCCGGTCACGCGTGACGGCCGGCGCCTTCTGGTACTCCGAGAGCACCGAGCGGAAGCGCTGCGCATCACCCTCGGCCTGCGCGACCACTCTGGAGCGGTAGCCCTCGGCCTCCTCGTTCAGGCGCGCTGCCGTACCACGCGCCTTGGGGATGATGTCGCTGGCATAGGCCTGACCCTCGTTCTTGAATCGGTCACGGTCGGCGCCTGCCTTCACGGCGTCGTTGAAGGCTGCCTGCACCTGCTCGGGAACCTGCACGTTCTGCACATTGACATTGGCCACCAGGATGCCGGCACCGAGCCTGTCGAGCTGGCCCTGCAACGACTTCATCAGGTCCACCGCGATGGCGTCGCGCTGCTCGTAGAGCACCTGGTCCACGTTGCTGCGACCCACGATCTCGCGCACGGCCGACTCGGAGGCCTGGACAACCGCTTCGTCGGGGCTGCGGTTTTCGAACAGGTAGGCCCGGGCGTCCTTGAGCCGGTATTGCACGGTGAAGCGAATGTCGACGATG
Source organism: Rubrivivax sp. (assembly GCA_044237995.1). Taxonomy (GTDB): domain Bacteria; phylum Pseudomonadota; class Gammaproteobacteria; order Burkholderiales; family Burkholderiaceae_C; genus Rubrivivax. Next base: position 13,882 of record JBIIED010000002.1, read on the forward strand.
TTCTCGTCCTGCGTGAGCATGGAGGAGTCGCGCAGGCCGATGGTGGGAACCACGGAGTCGCGTCCCACCTGCACCGAGCGAAGCTGGGTCACCGATACCGTTTCATGGGCCTGCAAGGGATAGGGCAGGCGCCACTGGATGCCCGCATCTGCGGTGTGGCTGAACTTGCCGAAGGAGGTGACGACCGCCTGCTGCCCTTCCTGGACGATGAAGACGCCGCTGCCGAGCCACACGAGCAGCACGACGCCGCCGATCACGCCCGCCCCAATGCCGGCGCTGCGGGCATCGGCCCGGAAGGGAGGCTCTCCACCCGGCCCGCCAGGGCCGCCTGCATCACCGCCTCCGCGCGGCTGCCTGCCACCCTTGCCGCCGAAGAGCCCGGAGAGCTTGCGGTTGAAGTCGCGCCACAGTTCGTCCAGGTCGGGCGGGCCGTCTGGGCGCTGGTTGAAGATGAGGGAGATGTACTTCTTCATGCGTCGGGAGCACGCCTAATGGGCGGGCTCGAAGCGGGAATCGGGTGAATCCGAGGTGCGCGGCGCGCGCGCAGCCACAAGGGCCTGGGCAACCAGGGCGCGGAGCTCCGGCAGGCCGCGGCCGTCGCGCGCACTGACGAACACGCGGGGCGTGCGCGCGCCCGGGCCGGCCTCGACCTCGTCGGTGGCCGCCCGGGGCAGCCGCGAGGGCTCCAGGAGGTCGATCTTGTTGAAGACCAGGATCTGCGGCACGGCCGCCGCCCCGATCTCCTCGAGCACCTTGAGCACCTGCTCCTGCTGCTCGGCCGCAGCGGGGCTGGAGGCATCCACCACGTGCAGGAGCAGGTCAGCCTCCACTGCCTCGACCAGAGTGGCCTTGAAGGCCTCGACCAGGCGGTGCGGGAGCTCGCGGATGAAGCCCACGGTGTCGGACAGCGACACCGCCTCGCCCGCCTGCTCGAGCCACATGGCGCGCGTGGTGGTGTCGAGGGTGGCGAAGAGCTGGTCGGCCGCCAGTGTGCGAGCCTTGACCAGCGAATTGAACAGGGTCGACTTGCCCGCGTTCGTGTAGCCCACGAGCGAGACGCGGAACGCACCGCTGCGCAGCCGGGCGCGTCGCTGCGTGCCGCGCTGGCGCTGGACCTTCTCGAGCCGCACCTTGAGCGACTTGATGCGCTCGCCGATCATGCGGCGGTCCAGTTCGATCTGAGTTTCGCCGGGACCCCCGCGCGTCCCGATGCCGCCGCGCTGGCGTTCGAGGTGCGACCAGCGTCGCACGAGCCGCGTCGAGAGGTACTGCAGCCTCGCCAGTTCGACCTGGAGCTTGCCCTCGTGGCTCTGGGCGCGGGCCGCAAAAATGTCCAGAATGAGGCCCGTGCGGTCGGCCACCGGCACGCCAAGGTGGCGCTCGAGATTCCGCTGCTGCACGGGCGACAGGCTCTGGTCGAAGATCACTCCGTTTGCGCCTGTGCCCTGCACGATCTCGCGAATCTCGTCGGCCTTGCCCGAACCCACGAATAGCGCCGCATCGGGCGCCTTGCGGCGCGCGGTCACGCGGGCCACGGTCTCGTCACCGGCAGATGCCGCCAGCAGGGCAAGCTCCTCGAGGTGCGGGTCGAAGCCGGCAGCGCCGGCAACGTCCACTCCCACCAGAACGGCCTTGGGCGGTGCCTCGGAAGTCGGCTCGGATGTGGCCAGGTCTCGGTTCAAGGCAGCAGGGCCGTCTCGATGGGACGCAGGCGAGGCGACACAGCGCCTCAGCCCGCCTCGCCCGGTTCGTTGGGATGGAAGTTGACGGCGCGCCCCGGCACCACGGTGGAGATGGCGTGCTTGTAGACCATCTGCGTCACCGTGTTGCGAAGCAGCACCACGTATTGGTCAAAGGACTCGATGTGGCCCTGCAGCTTGATGCCGTTGACCAGATAGATCGAGACCGGAACGTGTTCCTTGCGCAGCAGGTTGAGAAAGGGATCCTGCAGCAGCTGGCCTTTGTTGCTCACGATATGCTCCGTGATTGATGGGAGGAGTCTGACGTTACCACATGGGGTTGGCCCTTCCGAATGCAAGGCCGCAATGCCTGCAAAGGCGGTGCCGGCCGAGCGCAGGGCCCGACCCCCCATCAGGTCAGTCCCGGTCGTCGAAGGGGTTGGCGGCCGAGCGCATCTGGATCCGAAGTGGCGTGCCGACGAGTTCGAAGTGCGCGCGGATGCGCCCCTCAAGGTAGCGCCGATAGGCCGGCCCGACATGGTCCAGCGAGGTGCCGTGCACGACTATGACCGGGGGGTTCATGCCGCCCTGGTGGGCATAGCGAAGCTTGGGCCGGAAGCGTCCCGCACGCGGGGGCTGCTGCTGCTCCACCGCCTCGCGCAGCAGCCGGGTCAGGGCGGGCGTGGACAGCTTGCGCACCGCCGACGCGTGCGCAGCCTCGATCGCCTTCCAAAGCGGCGCCAGGCCCTGGCGCTTGAGCGCCGAGATGTGCAGGACCTGCGCAAAGGGCAGAAACGCGAGCCGCTGCTCGAGCTGGCGCGTCAGCAGCTCGCGCGCATAGCGGTCCAGTGCGTCCCACTTGTTGACCGCCACCACCAGGGCGCGCCCGGACTCCACGACGTAGCCGGCGATGTGCGCGTCCTGGTCACCCACCCCCTGCACGGCGTCGATCAGGAGCACGACGACGTGCGCCTCCTCGATCGCCTGGAGGGTCTTGACGACCGAGAACTTCTCGACCGCCTCGAACACGCGGCCCTTGCGACGAAGGCCGGCGGTGTCCACCAGCTCGTAGCGCCGGCCGTCGCGCTCGAAAGGCACATGGATGGCGTCGCGCGTGGTGCCTGGCTGGTCGAAGGCCACCAGCCGCTCCTCGCCGAGCCAGGTGTTGATCAGCGTGGACTTCCCCGCATTCGGGCGTCCCGCCACCGCCAGCCGGATGGGCGCACCGGGGGCCAGGTCGGACCGCGCCTCGTCAGGCTCGTCCTCCTCTTCCTCCAGCCCGAGCCCCTCCAGCGCCGCCTGTGCGAGGCTGCGGATGCCCTGGCCATGCGCCGACGAGACGGGCAGCGGATCGCCAATGCCCAGCTCGTGGAACTCTGCGAGCACGGGCGAATCCTGCATGCCCTCGGCCTTGTTGGCCGCCAGAACCACCGGCTTGCGCTGCGTGCGCAGGTAGCGGGCAATGTCGTGATCCTGGGCCGACAACCCGGCCCGGACGTCCACGACAAAGATCACCGCGTCGGCCTCGGCCACAGCCTGGCGTGTCTGCCGCGCCATCTCGCGCACGATGCCGGTGGAGCTGTCGGGCTCGAAGCCGCCGGTGTCGATGACGATGAAGCGCCGGTTCCCGAGCCGCGCCTGGCCGTAGTGGCGGTCCCGCGTGAGGCCGGGAAAGTCGGCCACGATCGCATCGCGGCTCTTCGTGATTCGGTTGAAGAGCGTCGACTTGCCCACGTTGGGCCGGCCGACGATCGCGATCACCGGCTGCATCGGTGCGCGTCCACGCTAATCCGGCCGGAAACCGAAGACACCGCCGGCACGCGTCACGACGACGAGCGTGGTTCCGGCCAGCGCGGGCGCGCCCACCACCGCGGAGCCGTCGGTGGGCAGGCGCAGCAGCGGCTCCCCCGTGCTCTTATCGAGGAAGTGAACCAGGCCCTGCGCATCGCCTGCCACCGCAACCCGACCGGAGACGGCGACGCCACCGAGCTGTCGGTTTGCCAGCCGCTCCGAACTCCACAGCGATTCGCCGTTGATGAGCCTCCAGGCCGAAATGCGGTCAGAGGCGTCTGCGGCAACCAGGACCTGGTCGTCGCCGCCCACCGGATGCCAGCCACCGATGTTGCGCGTCCAGACGGTCGTGCCGCGGTCGGCGTCGGCACAGCCCACTCCCGCCTGAAAAGCACGCGTGCACACAAGGTTGCCGACTCGAACGGCAGGCCCGACCAGGTCGGCCAGGCGCTCCACTTCGTTGGCACCGCGCGGGTTGGCCAGCGCCGCCTCCCAGCGCACCGTCCCGCGCAGCGGGTCCAGGCCGGTCAGCCGCGCACCCTGGCCGACGAGCAGGGTGTCCCGGAAGGCCGCCAGCACGCCGGGCTGGGCGAGCGTGAGCGCATCGCCCGGCCTGTCGAAGGTCCACAGGCGCTGTCCGGCCTCGGCATCGAAGGCGTGCACGACCCGATTGACCGTCACCACGAAGACGCGCTCGCCTGCCACCAGCGGGGGAGTCACCGCCCGTGCCGGCAGCCGCGCCCGCCAGCGCACGCGCCCCTCCTCAACGACCACGAGTTCGTTGTCGCGCGTCACCACCGCCACACGCCGGCCATCGCTGCCCACGCCCGCGGTGATGCGCGTGCCAACGCCGACCTCCCAGGCCGGGACGCCAGACAAGACGTCGATCGCGCGCACGACGCCACCATCGCCGGCCACGAATACACGGCCCTCTCGCACGACGGGCACCATCGGGAACGACACGCGGTCGAGCTGGGCACGCCAGACCTGACGGCCCGCGATCTTCGGCGCGAAGTCTTCCAGGGGCGTCGGCTTGGGCCGGTCACCAGCGCACCCGGCTGCCAGCACGGCGGCAGTGGCCAGTGCAGCAGCACGAACGGCCGCCTGGCGGACCCACGAACCCGCGGGCGAACTCACTTGCCCGCCCCGGAAGCTGCCGGCGCCGCCCCGAGGGCGGTGAGCTTGGCCTCCACCAGGCGCCGGTAGTCCAGCGACTCGGGAAGCTCCTTCCAGGCCGATTGATAGGCGGCCACGGCGTCAGCGCTGCGGCCCTGCGCCACGAGAACGTCGCCACGGCGATCCGCGCCCAACGCAGCAAAGCCACCAAGCTTGGTGGCGTCGAGTTGCGCAAGCGCCTCGTCGTACTTCTGGGCGTCAAGCAGGACGCCCGCCAACCGCAACCGCGCCAGAGCCGACAAATCCTCGTGGCGGCCGCTGTCGGCCACCCAGGTGAGCGTGGCGCGCGCGTCGTCAGCCTTGCCCTTGTCCGCGAGCACCTTGGCCGCCACCAGCCCGGCCTGCTGCGCGTAGACGGTGCGAGGGTAGCGCTCCTTGAGGTCGGCGAACACCCGGGCCACCTTGTCGGCATCGGCCGCTGCGGCGGCACGGTCGAGTTCGTCGAACATGGCACCAGCCTGCTCGGCCTGCTTGCGGTGGTAGAGCTGCCAGCCGTTCCAGGCCGCAAAGGCACCCAGCACCGCCACCAGCACCCAGGTGATGAGGTTGCCGTAGCGCTGCCAGAACGCCTTGAGGGCGTCGACTTGTTCCTGCTCCTGCAGGTCGAGGGGAGTGGCCATGTGTGGAGCTTTCGCGAATCTTCGATTATGCGGTGCGCAACTCGTGCGCCCATTGGGCGGGGCTGCCGAGCGGGCGCAGCGTCTGTTCTCCCTGCGCACGCAGCGGCTTGACGCCGACCTGACCGGCCTGACGTTCGGCCTCTCCGAGAACCAGGGCAAATCGTGCACCACTGGCGTCGGCCCGCCGGAACTGGCTCTTCATGCTGCCCCGGCCCTCGGCCGTGCCGGCATGCAGCACCACCGACAGGCCGAGCGCGCGCAGGTCCTCCGCCAGCGCAGAGGCCGCCGGCAGGTCGTGCGCGTCGGCCACCACGAAGTAGGCGTCGGGCACGTGGGCCGGTGGCTGCAGGCCGGACTCGGCCAGCAGGTCGAGGACGCGTTCGATGCCCAGACCCCAGCCGATGCCCGGCGTCGGGCGCCCACCCAGCATCTCCACGAGCGAGTCGTACCGGCCGCCTCCGCACAGCGTGCCCTGGGCGCCCAGCCGGTTCGTGACCCACTCGAAGACGGTGAGGTTGTAGTAGTCCATCCCGCGCACCAGGCGTGGGTTGAGCACGTGCGGCTGCCCGGCGCGCTCGAGAATGGCGCACACGGTCTCGAAATGGCGCAGCGACTCCTCGCCCAGGTGATCCATCAGGCGCGGAGCCGATTCGACCACCTCCTGCATGGCGGGGTTCTTGGTGTCGAGGATGCGAAGCGGGTTCGTGTGCAGGCGCCGCCGCGCGTCGGCATCCAGCGCATCGTGGTGGCGCTCGAAGTGGGCGATCAGCGCGGCGCGGTGCGCCTGCCGCTCGTGCAGCTGGCCCAGGCTGTTGAGCTGCAGTTGCACATCCTGCAGGCCGAGTTCGCGCCACAGCGCCCGCACCATCAGGATGACCTCGGCGTCCACCTCCGGCCCCGGGAATCCCAGGGCCTCCACGCCGACCTGGTGGAACTGGCGGTAGCGGCCGCGCTGAGGCCGCTCGTGCCGGAACATGGGCCCGATGTAGAACAGCCGCTTGCCACCGTCGTACAGCAGGTTGTGCTCGATGGCCGCGCGCACGACACCGGCAGTGTTCTCGGGGCGCAGCGTGAGCGCATCGCCGTTGAGGCTGTCGGTGAAGGAGTACATCTCCTTCTCGACGATGTCGGTGACCTCACCCAGCCCCCGCACGAACAGCGCGGTCGGCTCGACGATGGGCGTGCGCACCTGGCGGTAGCCGTACCGGTTCATGACCCGGCAGACGGCTTCCTCGAACCACTCCCACTGCCGGGAGCCCGGCGGCAGGATGTCGTTCATTCCCTTGACGCCGCGCAGCGCGGCCTTGGCGGGCGCGGGGGCCCCCTTCGAATCGGACATGGTGGGTCGGCGCCCATGCGCCGCGGGAAGTTCGGTCAGTGAAGCCCTGGCGGCGTCCGCTCAGGCCTGGACGGCCGCGCTGCCAAAGCGGCGCTCGATGTAGCGTTCGACGATCTGGTGGAACTCCTGGGCGATGCCCTCGCCGCGCAGCGTCAGCGCCTTCTCCCCATCGATGAAGACAGGTGCAGCGGGCGCCTCGCCGGTGCCCGGCAGGCTGATGCCGATGTCGGCGTGCTTGCTCTCGCCCGGGCCGTTGACGATGCAGCCCATCACAGCCACCTTGAGCGTCTCCACGCCCGGGTAGCGCAACTTCCACACCGGCATCATCGCGCGCAGGTGGTCGTCGATCTGCTTGGCGAGCTCCTGGAAGGTCGTGCTCGTGGTGCGCCCGCAGCCCGGGCATGCCGTGACGCTCGGGTTGAAGACGCGCAACCCGAGAGACTGCAGGATCTCCAGCGCGACCAGCACCTCCTGGGTGCGAGATTCGCCCGGCTGGGGGGTCAGGCTCACGCGGATGGTGTCGCCAATGCCTTCCTGCAGCAGCACGGCCAGCGCCGTGGCGGAGGCCACCGTGCCCTTGGTGCCCATGCCGGCCTCGGTCAGCCCCAGGTGCAGCGAGTACTCGCAGCGCCGGGCCAGTTCGCGGTAGACGGTGATCAGATCCTGCACGCCGCTGACCTTGCAGCTCAGGATGAGGCGGTCGGCGCGCAGGCCGAGGTTGCGGGCCTCCTGGGCCGACTGCAGCGCCGACTGAATGAGCGCCTGGTACATCACCTGCTTGGCATCCCACGGCCGCGCGCGCGAGGCGTTCTCGTCCATCATCGACGCGAGCAGCTCCTGGTCCAGGCTGCCCCAGTTCACGCCGATTCGAACCGGCTTGTCGTGGCGGATGGCGGCCTCGATCATCTGCGCGAACTGCAGGTCGCGCTTGCGTCCCTTGCCTACGTTGCCGGGGTTGATGCGGTACTTGCTCAGCGCCTCGGCGCAGGCCGGGTATTGGGTCAGCAGGGTGTGCCCGTTGTAGTGGAAATCCCCCACCAGCGGCACGTCGATGCCCATGCGGTCGAGCTGCTCGCGGATGTGCGGCACCGCCTGCGCCGCCTCGGGCGTGTTGACCGTGATGCGAACGACCTCCGAGCCAGCCTGCGCCAGTTCCTTGACCTGGATGGCGGTCTCGATGACGTTCACCGTGTCGGTGTTGGTCATCGACTGGACGCGCACTGGCGCATCCCCGCCCATGGTCACGACACGCGAGCCCCAGACGACCGGGACCTGGATCGACCGACGCGGGCCGGGTGCGGCAGGCTCGATGAAGGAAAGAGGAGCATCCATGGGGTCGATCCGTTCAGCGAAGTTCGATGCGCGCCACATTCTCGCGCGCGGAGCCGCTCAGGTCGATGGGCTGGCCACCGACCCACACGGCCGTGGCCGCGGCATTGCCCACCGTCAGACTCGCAGGAACCCCCAGCGGCAACTCGAGCGTCTCGCCGGCAGCCAGCAGCCGCGCCAGGCGCACCTGGCCCTGCGCCTCGCGCAACTCGACCCAGGAAGGCTGGCTCGCCACGATCCGCAAGCCGTCACTCGAGCCGACCGCCGTGGACCCCGCCACGACAACAGGAGACTGCGCCACCGCGGGCGTCGGCTCCTGTTGCACACCGGGGGGCGCGGGAACGGCCACTGAGGCGGCAGGCCTGGGCGCCTCCGTGGCCGCTGCCGGGCGCAGAGCGCCCGAGGCGGAGTCGAACCACCACCACAGGGCCACGGCGAGCACCAGGCCCAGGCCCAGGCCCACCATGACCCATCGGTGGCGCCGCGACATCAGACCGGCTGCGGCGGAGGTTTCGCGAAAGGGTTCGTCCAGACCTTCGTCGAGCGTCTCGAGCCGGGCATGGGAGGCTGCGGGCAGGCTGCGCAACACAGGCTGCGGGTCGATGCCCAAGGCCCGGCACACGGTGTGGGCCAGTGCGCGGGCGTAGGCGGCATCGGGCAGATCGTGCCAGCGATCCTCCTCCATGGCCTCCAGGCGTGTAGCCGGCACCTTCAGCGACGCTGAAAGCGCCATGAGGTGCAGGCCGCGGGCCTGGCGGGCCTGCCTGAGCAGGGCGCCGGCCGTAGCCGCGGGGGCGGGTTGCGCCGCGCTCACTTCACTCATCGAAGCGCCCCTTTTCCCACAGCAGGGCCTCGCGCGATTGCGGGAAGCGCCTGAGAAGCTCCTGCCCCAGCCGGTCGCGCGCAGGCACGCTGCCGCTGCGGTGCTCCACCCGCGCGGCCAACCACAGCGACTGCGGGCTCGCCAGGTCGGGCTGCGCATGCACGCGCCGCAGGTAGAAGCGCGCACGGTCCCACTCGCCCTGGCGGAACAGCACGTCCGAGAGGTTCAGCGCCAGCGCCAGGTTACCGGGGTCTGCCTCGAAGGCGGCCGTCAGCACCCGCTCGGCCTCTGCGAGCTGGCCCGCGCGCGCCAAGCACACGCCCCATGCCAGGCGGGTGCGCGCCTGCTCGCGCATCGCGGGCAGGGCCAGCACCTGACGGAAAACGGCGTCGGCCTCGTTGAAGCGCGACTGGTTGCACAGGAACCAAGCGTAGTTGTGCAGCACGTCCGCGTCGCGCGGGGCCAGCTGCTGCGCGCGGCGGAAGCTCTCCTCGGCCAGCCTTGACTCCCCCATCGCCGCATAGATGAGACCGCGCAGGTTCAGCCCCTCCGGCAGGTCCGGCTTGGCCGACAGCGCGAGCTTGACCTCGTCGAGCGCAACCGCGTTCTGGCCGCGCCCGAAGTAGGCGCCAGCCAGTTCGAGCCGGACCCGCGCCAGACGCTCGGCCTCGCTGAGGTCGGAAAGCGTAGGCAGATCCCGGTCGGGGGAACTGGGTGCATTCGCACAGGCGGACACGAGTGCCACCATCCCAAGCATGGCAGCCCGCGCACGCAGCGTCACGGCGCGGCTCCAGCGCCCGCCACGACCCGCACGGGGATCCGGCGCAGGCGAGTCTGGACACCGGTCCGGTCCTGCACCTCACCGGCCAGTTGTCCGCAGGCCGCATCGATGTCGTCACCCCGGGTCCTGCGTACCGTCGTGACGATCCCGGCCTGCGCAAGCACCTGTGCGAAGGCCTGCACGCGCGGCGCAGGCGAGCGCACGAGGCCCGATGCCGGGAAGGGGTTGAAGGGGATCAGGTTGAGCTTGCAGGCCACCGGCTCGCGCGAGACGTCCGTCTGGCCGCGCACCAGGCGCACCAGGTCGTGAGCCTGCTCGGGCGAATCATTGACGCCGTCGAGCATGCAGTACTCGAAAGTGATGAAGTCGCGCGGAGCGTGGCGCAGATAGCGCCGGCACGCGCCAAGCAGCTCGCCCAGCGGGTACTTGCGGTTCAGCGGCACGAGTTCGTCGCGCAGGCGGTCGTCCGGTGCGTGCAGCGAGACCGCCAACGCCACGGGGCAATCCTCGCCCAGGCGGTCGATCATCGGGACCACGCCCGAGGTGGATACGGTCACGCGCCTGCGTGACAGCCCGTATCCGTGATCGTCGAGCATCGTGCGCAGCGCCGGCACGAGCGCGCCGTAGTTCTGCAGCGGCTCACCCATGCCCATCATGACGATGTTGTCGATCGCGCGCTCGCCGGCACGCAGCGCCAGGTGCTGACGCAGGCGATGCTCGGCGTACCACAACTGCGCGACGATTTCGCCCGTCGTGAGGTTGCGGCTGAAGCCCTGGTGTCCGGTGGAGCAGAAGCGGCAGCCGATGGCGCAGCCAGCCTGGGAACTGACGCACAGCGTGCCTCGGTCGGCTTCCGGGATGAACACCGTCTCGATCGCGTTGCCTGCGCCCACGTCGAAAAGCCACTTGACGGTGCCGTCTGCCGATACGTGCTCGGCCACCGGCTCCAGACCCTTGACCGTGGAGCCTGCGGTCAGCTTCTCGCGCAACGGCCGGGCCAGATCGGACATCCGTTCGAAGGACGACTCGCCCTTCTGGTGGATCCAGCGGTGCAGCTGCACCGCCCGGAAACGCTTCTCCCCCATGCCCGCGCAGTGGGTCACCAGCCCTTCCAGGTCGAAGTCGAGCAGGTTGACCACGGGCGCGGGCGCCGCCGTCAGCGGCTGTAGAGGTTCATGCCGGGGAAAAAGAAGGCGATCTCGGCAGCCGCGGTGTCGGCCCCGTCCGAGCCGTGCACCGCGTTGGCGTCGATGCTGTCGGCGAAGTCGGCGCGGATCGTCCCCTTTTCCGCCTTGCGCGGGTCGGTTGCGCCCATCAGCTCGCGGTTGCGGGAGATCGCGCCCTCACCCTCGAGCACCTGCACCACGACGGGCCCGGAGATCATGAACTTCACCAGGTCGGCAAAGAAGGGACGTGCCTTGTGCACGGCGTAGAAGGCCTCGGCCTCCGCCTGGGACAGCCACATCATGCGGGATGCCGCGATGCGCAATCCTGCCGCCTCGAAGCGGCTGTAGATCTGCCCAATGACGTTCTTGGCCACGGCATCGGGCTTGATGATCGAGAGCGTGCGTTCGACGGCCATTTGAGAAGGACTCCTGAGAGTTGAGAAGTTAACCCAGCATTCTATTGCGGCGGCAGATAAGGGCATGCAGGGCGGGCTGACTCAGCGCTTGCCCCCACGGCGACCGCCCTTGCCACCACCACCCTTGCCGCCGCCACCCTTGCGCAGCAGCGCGTCTCCGCCGATGTAGCCCACCGACGTGCGCATCGGATCGGGCTGGCGCTCCCCACCCGGCCCTGAACCGGCTGCCTTGCCGGGCTTGCCACGCCGCGGGGCACCCGGCTTGCCGCCGCTCTTGCCTACGCCCTTTCCGCCACCGGGCTTCGAGCCGGGCTGCGCGAAACGGCGGTCGTAGGTCTGCACGAGCGGGTTCGGGATCGGACCGTCCTCGTCGATCTCGCGCCGGATCTGCTTCTCTGCCTGAATGGCACGCCGGTCGTAGGTCTGCATGAGCGGATTGGGGATCGGGCCGTCATCCCCGTACTCACGTACCTTGCGCCCCTGTGCGAGCGCGCGGCGGTCGTAGGTCTGTACGAGCGGATTCGGAATCGGGCCGCGGTGGTCATCCTCGTCGCCCTCGAACCCGGCGGAAGTCCCGCCTGCAGGCGGGGCAAACGGCTCGCGGTTGCCCTCGGCACCACGCCGGCCGCGACGGCCGCGGCGGCCCTCCCGGCCGTCACCCCCCTCACGACCCGCACCCCGCCCCTGCGCCCGGCCCGGCCCGCCCGACGCGGCTGAGCCTGGATGCGGTGCACGCGCCAGGCCCGTGGCCTCGCGCAGGACCTTGACGTCTTCCGGGCTGAGGTCGACCCACGCTCCGCGCTTGAGCCCGCGAGGCAGCACCACCGAGCCGTATCGGATCCGGATGAGGCGGCTGACGGCATGCCCAGCAGCCTCGAAGAGCTTGCGCACCTCTCGGTTTCGGCCCTCGGCGATGACCACGCGGTACCAATGGTTTGCGCCCTCCCCGCCGCCATCGACGATCTGCAGGAAGGCGGCCTTCTGGCCCTCGATCTCCACGCCATCGAGCAGGCGCTGCCGGCTCTCGTCGGACAGCAGCCCGAGCACGCGCACCGCGTATTCGCGCTCCACGCCGAAGCGCGGGTGCATGAGCCGGTTGGCCAGGTCGCCGGAATTGGTGAAGAGCAGCAGCCCTTCGGTGTTGATGTCGAGTCGGCCCACCGACTGCCACTTGCCATGTTGCAGGCGCGGCAAGCGCCGGAACACCGTCGGCCGGGCCTGCGGATCGTCGTGCGTCACGACTTCGCCCACCGGCTTGTGGTACGCGAGCACGCGCGCCGTGGGCGGTGCGATACGCAAGCGCACGGGCTTGCCATCGATGGCCACACGATCTCCCTGCAGCACCCGCTGGCCGGTGTGCGCGGGCTCGCCGTTGACCGTGACCCGGCCGTCCTGGATCATCTGCTCGAGGTCACGACGAGAGCCCACTCCAGCCTGGGCCAGCACCTTGTGCAGCTTGGGCGCGTCCGGCTCGGCCTCGAGCACGCGACGTGCCGGCACACCGGACCCGCCGGGCGCCGCCAAGGCGCCGCCGGGCGCACCCAGCACCTCGGCCTCGCCCTCGCCGCCTTCAGAGGCCTCCTCATCCGCTCCCGCAATGGGCGTGCTCGCCGAAGATTCAACCGCGTCGTCCGCGTCGCCCGCCTCGGCTGACCGCAGCTGGGGCTCCGCGCCCTCCCCCTCCCAGTCGGAATCATAGGCACCCGACCGGACGGCCTCGAAGAGCTCGTCCGGGTCACCGTCCAGCGGCAGCGACACCGAGGCGGCTTCGCCCGCCACTTCCACGCCCGCCTCTCCCGCCCCTTCGCGGCTGCCGCGACCCCGTCGCCGGTTGCGGCGGCGCCGCCGCCCGTCGCGCGGCCCTTCTTCCCCGCCAGCCTCGCGCGCCCCGGGCGGGCCGCTTGCCACGACCGTGGGTTCGGCTGCTGTGGGGGCCGCCTCGGCCGACCCTTGTGCGGGAGCGTCCGCGCCTGGCGTGGCCGTGCGCGGCGTCCTGCGCCGGCGCGGTGGCCTCGGCGTGCCTTCGGCACTCGGCTGCGCCGCCTCGGGCTGCTTCTCAGGGGTATCGGGTGCGTCAGCGCTCATCGTGGGGGGGCTCCTCGGCGGGAGCGTGCTCGGACGGAATCGGCTCGGAGGGGCCTGCCTCGGACGGGTCGGGCTGAGTTTGGTCAGCCATCGACGCATCCGCACGAATGGAGGAGGCAGGCTCCGAAAGACTTGAAGGCTCTGGCTCCGCATCGGGCTCTGCGGGGGTGGGGGCTGGATCCTCCACCAAAGCGAGTCCGGCGGGTGCCCACTCCAGAGCAGCCTGCAGGGCATCGACAGAGGTGCCCGCTGCCAAGCCATCGCCACCCGCTGGATCGGGCAGGCGCTCGCCTGGTGCCTCCAGCGCGGGCAGTTCCTCGAGGCTTCGCAGCCCCAGGTCATCGAGGAACTGGCGTGTCGTGGCATACAACGCGGGCCGCCCGGGCGAGTCACGAAAACCGATGGCCTCGATCCAGCCACGGTCTTCGAGTTGCTTGACGATCTGCGTGGTGACGGTGACGCCCCGTATCTCCTCGATGTCGCCACGCGTGACGGGCTGGCGGTAGGCAATGATGGCCAGCGTCTCGAGAACGGCGCGCGAGTAGCGGGGCGGCTTCTCCGGGTTGAGCCGGTCCAGGTACACGCGCATCTGGGGCCGGCTCTGGAACCGCCAGCCACCAGCGATGCAGGCAAGCTCGACTCCTCTGCCCTGCCAGTCACGGGCAAGCTCGTCGAGCAGCAGGCGAATCGTGTCGGGCCCGACCTGGTCGTCGAAGAGCTGGCGCAAGTCGCGCATCGGCACAGGTGCCGCTGCGCAAATCAGTGCGGTCTCGAGGACGATCTTGGCCTCGCCAGTGTTCATCGGCACCCTTGGCTGGCCTGCGGTACGCAACCGGACGGCCTGGATGGATTCATGGAGTAGCGTGGGCGGGATCGAGTCCCGCATTCGGGCCAGCGCCTTCGCACCCTCGCCGCAGCGATGGCCGGCATCGACCCGTACAAGCGGCCTGTGGCGCCCGGTGGAAGTCGCCACCGCGGGACACCCGACCTCATCGGATCACTCGACGCGAGAGGCACGCTCGGAGGGATTGTAGCCCGCCGCCGACTCCGCCCGCGGCGCCACTCAGTCGCCGACCACAAGGCGCCAGGCCGCCGCGAGGTCCGGCGGAACTGGACGACAGAAGCTCATCATCTCCCCGCTTGACGGGTGCCGAAAGGCCAGGCGATGCGCGTGCAGGGCCTGTCGCGTGATGCCCAGCGCAGGCCGGCCTCCGTAGAGCACGTCAGCCAGCAGCGGGTGCCCGCGGTACGACACGTGCACGCGGATCTGGTGGGTGCGGCCCGTGTGCAGCTGGCAGCGCAATGCGCTCGCGCCTGCAGCCCGGGCCAGCAGCTCGACGTCCGTGCGGGCAGGCCGCCCGCCAGGGACGACCGCCATGCGCACCCGCGACACCGGATCGCGACCCACGGGCGCCTCGATCCGCTGCGAAGCCGGCCAGTCCCCTTGCACCAGCGCCAGGTACTCGCGCTGCACTTCGCGCGCGGCGATCGCACGCACCAGTGCCGTGACGGCCGGCAGCGAGCGCCCAACCACCATCAGGCCGGAGGTGTCCTTGTCCAGGCGATGCACGATCCCGGCGCGCGGCAGCTGGTTGCTGGCCGGATAGCGATGGAGCAACCCGTTCAGGAGCGTCCCCGACCAGTTGCCCGCGCCGGGATGCACCACCAGACCTGGTCGCTTGTCGATCACGCACACGTGCTCGTCCTCGTGAACGATGTCCAGTTCCACCGGCTCGGGCCGGAACGCACGGGACTGCTGCGTGGGCACCAGCTCGATACGCAGCAGGTCGCCCGCACGCACGCGCTGCGCCGGCGTGCGCGCCACACGGCCGGCCATCTCCACGTGCCCGCCTTCAATGAGCTGTTGAAGGTAACTGCGGGAGAACTCGGGCGCCACCGCGGTGAGCGCACGGTCGAGCCGCTCCCCGTGCCAGGAGGCCTCGACACGCGCCTCCCGCCAATCTGACCCCGCTTCGGCACCGGGCTCCTCGGTCTCCCAGCCGGCCTCCTCGGGCACGGGCTGGAGGGGCTCCCTATAATCTTTCGGATGCGTCAAGTCGACCCGGGCTGCGGCAGCCCACCTCGTTTGAAGGGCCCGTGGCGGCGTGCAGCCGCGGGCTTCGTGGCCGCTCTCGTGCTGGCCGGGTGCGGATCCTTCCGTGACCGCGACACGGCCGGCGGAGAGAACCTCGAGAAATTGTATGCAGAGGCGAAGTCCGACATGGCGGGCGGCGCCTGGGATCGCGCGATCAAGGCGCTCGAGCGCATCGACGCACGCGCCACGGGAACTCTGCTCGGCCAGCAGGCCCTCCTCGATCTGGCCTACGCCCAGTGGAGATCGACTGAGCGCACGACGGCGCTGGCCACCGTCGACCGGTTCATCAAGATGCATCCGTCGAGCCCGGCCTTCGACTACGCCCTCTACCTGCGCGGCGTGATGAACTTCAGCGACGGCACTGGGCTGCTTGGCCGGCTGTCGGGTCAGTCCGTGGCCGAGCGCGACCAGCGCGCCTCCCGGGATGCCTGGCAGTCCTTCAACCAGCTCGTCACCCAGTACCCGGCCTCCCGCTACGCCGACGACGCCCGCCTACGCATGGACTACATCGTCAATGCGCTGGCCGAACACGAGGTGAGTGTGGCTCGCTACTATCTGCGACGCGGCGCGTACCTGGCTGCAGCCAACCGCGCGCGTCAGGCCGTCACGGAGTTCGACCGCGCGCCGGCCGCCGAGGAGGGGCTGGCCATCATGGCCGAGAGCTACGACCGCCTGGGCCTGAACGAACTGCGCGACGCGGCGCAGCGCGTGCTGCGCACCAACTTTCCGCGCAGCCGCTTTCTCGCATCGGCCTCGTCCTCAACCTCGACCCAGGCTCGTCCCTGGTGGCGGGTCTGGTAGGGCTGAAGCGCCGGGCTGCTACCTGGTCTCGACTGGGCAGACATCAATCCGCCACCGGGCGGCTTGACGGACCCGCTCAGCCCGGCTCGTGGCGTGCCGTGAGCGCGTCGAGCCAGGCATTCGCCTCCTGTTCGTCTCGCAGCTTTCGCATCGGCGGCAACGCAGCGAGCAGCCTTCGGCCATAGCCCATCTTCGCCAGGCGGGGATCGCACACGACCAGCAAGCCCTCGTCGCGCTCCGTGCGGATCAGCCGGCCGCCGCCTTGCTTGAGCGAGACGGCCGCCTCGGCGACGAACACCTCCTGGAAGGCATCACCCCCACGCCCCTGAACCTGCCGGCCGCGCGCCTCGACGAGCGGGTCGTTCGGCGGCGGGAAGGGCAGCTTGTCGATCACGACGCATTGCAGGGCATCCCCCGGCACGTCGATGCCCTCCCAGAAGCTCTGCGAGCCCAGGAGGATGCGGCGGCGCCCGTCGCCGAAGCGCTGCATCAGCGCACGGCGGGGCTGTTCGCCCTGGACCAGCACCTCGATCTCGGGCTGCACCTGCGACAGGGTTTCCCGGACAAGGCGCGCAATCTGCGGCAGAACGCGCAGGGTTGTCGTCAGCACGAAGGTACGTCCACCCAGGCGACGCGCGCAATGCGCCGCCACGCGGGCCACTTCGGCAGGATGCTCGGGCGCCGAAGGCCGAGCGAAGGGCTGGGGTACCCAGAGCCTGGCCTGTGTGGCGTAGTCGAATGGGCTGCCCACGCGCAGCACAGTCGCCTCGTGCAGGCCGGTGCGCGACACGAACCAGTCCAGGTTCTCGTCGTCACCGAGCGTGGCCGACGTGAAGATCCAGGCCTGGCGCACGCGCTCGCGCTGATCCGACAGGACCTGTGCGATGTCAAGCGGCGACTCGACGAAGCGTGCCGAGGCGCCACCGAGTTCCACCCACCGCACACGGTCGGGGGCGGTGTCTGCGAGAAAACCCGTGCAGGCGTTCTGCACCACGTGCATCCGCTCATCCAGCCGCCGCAGCTCCGGGTGAAGCTCGAGCACGCCCTCCAGTGCCACGCGTGCCGCGCCCAGGGCTTGCTGCACGTCCTGCAGCGCCGCCTCCAGGCCTGCCCGCGCCGACACGTCGCGCCATGGCAGGCGCGTGGCCGCGCCACCGGCGCGATCCGCGTTGCCCAGCACCAGCCGGAGGTCGCGGCCGCAGCGGTCGAGCCTCGCCGCCAGCTCTCCCCAGGGGCGCAACCCGCGCGCCTCGCGCAGGCCCGTGGCCACGAGGTCGCGGGCGAGGTCGACAAGCTGCGCAGTGCCCAGAGTCGTGCCGAGGAAGCCCAGCCCCGCCTCGACCAGTTGGTGGGCCTCGTCGAAGACGGCGGCGTCCACGGTCGGCAGCAGCTCGGCCACGCCGGTCTCTCGCAGCGTCAGGTCGGCAAAGAAGAGGTGGTGGTTGACGACCACCAGATCCGCCGCCATCGCCTCGCGACGGGCACGCACGACATGACAGCGCGAAAAGTCCGGGCACTCGCTGCCCAGGCAGTTCTCGCGCGTGGAGGTGACGATGGGCACGACGGGCGAGCCGTCGTCCAGGCCGGGCAGTTCGGCGAGGTCACCCGTGACGGTGCCTGCCGCCCACGCCTCGATGCGCCCGAGCAGGCTCAGCGAGGTGCGGTCGGGCCACTGAGCGCGGCTGCGCGCCTGCCCCAGGCGGTACACGCACAGGTAGCTTGAACGGCCCTTGAGAAGGGCCAGCCGCGCGGGCAGGCCCAGCGCCTGTACGAGCCTGGGCAGGTCACGCAGGAAGAGCTGGTCCTGGAGGCTCTTCGTGGCCGTGCTGACGAGCGTGCGCCGGCCCGAAGCCAGCAGCGGAACCAGGTAGGCAAAGGTCTTGCCCACACCGGTGCCCGCCTCGGCCACGAGGATGCTGCGTGCCTCGATGGCTTCGGCCACGGCGCGCGCCATCTGCTGCTGGGCCTCACGCGGACGAAAGCCCGGCTCCGCGCGGGCGATCGGCCCTCCCGGCAAAAAGGCGGCATCGACCGCGTCGGCCAGTTCCATTGCGGCGCTCAGGCCGGCTCGGGCGGCTCGAGCAACCGCTCCAGGTAGCTGATGCGGTCACGCAGCTGGAGCCGCCGCTTCTTCAGGCGCCTCAGCGTCAGCTCGTCGACCGTGGGCCCGGGGCGCGCGGCATCGATGAGCTGATCCAGGTCCGCGTGCGCCATGCGCAGCTCGATGAGCTCGCGAACCGGAGAGTGCAGGTTGTTGTCCATCTCGTGGTGCGGCCCGTGCCGCGAGCCGGCGCTCGACCGTGAACGGAGTTTATAGTGCCGAACATGAGCGCCGTGCTGAAGAAGTTCAGGCTGTCCGCCGCCACGGGCACGCACCAGGGTGACCGCGCGTACCAGCAGGATCAGGTCTCGATCCTGCGCCACCCGCGCGTGCCGCACTGCCTGCTGGCGATCGTGGCCGACGGCATGGGCGGCAAGAGCGGCGGGCGCAAGGCGGCCGACCAGGTGCTGCTGACCTGCGGGCAGATCTTCGAGCGCTTCATGCCGGAGTCCGATGACCCGGCCCAGTTGCTGCATCAGCTCGTGAGCGAGTCGCACCTGATGATCAAGCTCACGGCCATCACCTCGGAGGAGGAGCCCCACAGCACCCTCGCAGCCTTCCTCGTCCTGCCCGGGCCTGTGTGCTGGGCGGTCCACGCTGGAGACTCTCGGGTCTACCACTTCCGCGGCACGGCGCTGGCATGGCGCAGCCTCGACCACTCCTACGTCCAGCAGCTGATCTTCCAGGGCAAGCTCACCGAGGAGGCCGCTCGTGGCCATCCGCAATCCAACCTGTTGACCGGCTGCCTGGGCGCCACGCAGGATCCGCCGGTGGCCATCCATGAGCTGGGGCCCTTGGCCGTGGGCGACACCCTGCTGGCTGGCAGCGACGGGCTGTGGAGCTACTTCAGCGAGCGGGAGCTGGGGGCCACGATGCAGCTGGCCACTCCTCGCGAAGCCTGCGAGATCCTCATCGACCGGGCGCGCCAACGTGCACGCGGTGGCGGCGACAACCTCTCGCTTGCGGTGGTGCGCGTCGAGCCGCTGTAGCCTGCGGCCCGTTGCGCGCGCTCAGGTCAATCGGGTGTCGACCTCCCGCCGGCCGCTCGCAAGGAAGACCCCAGACTGCATCTCCTGCAGCCGAGAGACGGTGCGCGGGAACTCGTGGGCCAGCGGGCCCTCGATGTAGAGCTCCTCGGGCGGGCACTCGGCCGACAGCACGAGCCTCACCCGCCGGTCATACAGCACATCGACGAGCCAGGTGAAGCGCCGCGCCTCGCTCGCCAGCCGGGGCGACATGCGCGGCACGCCCGACAGCAGCACCGTGTGGAAACGGGACGCGATCTCGAGATAGTCGTTGTGCGAGCGCGGCCCTCCACACAGCGTCTTGAAGTCGAACCAGACGACCCCTCCTGCCCGTCGCCGAGCCGCGACGATGCGCTGCTCGATGGACAGCGCCGCCTGCTCCTCCTCACGCGCGTCGGCGAGCTGGGCGAAGGCCTGCGCCATCCGCTCCTCGGCCTGCGCCCCCAGCGGCCAATGGTAGGTCTGGACGTGCTCGAGGACGCGCTGGCGGTAGTCGGTGCCGGCGTCGACATTGACGACCTCGAGCTGCCGCTCCAGCAGCTCGATGGCTGGCAGGATCCGGTCGCGATGCAGCCCGTTCGGATACAGGCCATCGGGGCGGAAGTTCGAGGTCGTGACGATGCTCACGCGGTTGTCGAACAGCGCCACCAGCAGGCGGTGCAGGATCATCGCGTCGGTGACGTCGGCGACGTGGAACTCGTCGAAGCAGATGAGCCGGAAGCGCAAGGCGATGCGACGTCCGAGCTCGTCGAGCGGGTTGACGGTGCCCTTGAGCTCGTGCAGCTCGCGGTGCACCTCGCGCATGAACTCGTGGAAGTGCAGCCGGGTCTTTCGCCTCAGCGGCACGCTGTGGAAGAAGACATCCATCAGGAAGCTCTTCCCCCGGCCCACGCCGCCCCACATGTACACGCCGCGCGGGATGGGCGGGCGCACGAGCATGCGCGTGACCGCGTTGCCGCGCCGCCCCTTGTAGGCAATCCACTCGTTTTCGCAGCGCTCCAGCGCCTCGACCGCGCGAAGCTGGGCAGGATCGCTCGTGAAGCCGCGCTCGGCTAGCGCAGCCTCGTAGGAAGCCCGCACGCCCACTAGAAGTTCAGCGTGCGCTTGTCCACAGCCAGCGCCGCCTCCTTCGTGGCCTCTGAAAGCGAAGGATGCGCGTGGCAGATTCGTGCGATGTCCTCGCTGCTGGCGCGGAAGGCCATCGCCACCACCGCCTCTGAGATCAGCTCGCTGGCCATGGGCCCCACGATGTGGACCCCCAGGATCTCGTCGGTCGTCGCATCAGCCAGGAACTTGACCAGGCCAGTGGTGTCACCGAGTGCGCGCGCGCGCCCGTTGGCCAGGAACGGGAAGGTGCCGGCCTTGTAGGCACGGCCCTGCGCCTTGAGCTGCTGCTCGGTGCGCCCCACCCAGGCGATCTCCGGGCTCGTGTAGATGACCCACGGAATGATGTCGAAGTCCACGTGCCCGTGCTGGCCGGCAATGCGCTCGGCCACCGCCACGCCCTCCTCCTCCGCCTTGTGCGCCAGCATCGGGCCGCGCACCACGTCACCGACTGCCCACACGCCGGGCAGGTTCGTGCGGCAGTCGTCGTCGACCACCACGGCCCCGCGCTCGTCAAGGTGAAGCCCGACAGCCGGTGCGCCCAGTCCCTCGGTGTTGGGCACACGCCCGATGGAGACGATCAGCCGCTCCACCTCGAGCGTGTGCGCCTGGCCCTTGGCGTCGGTCCACGCCACGCGCACGTCCTTGTCGGAGGCGGTGACGTCGCCCACC
The DNA here is from genome assembly GCA_044237995.1 of Rubrivivax sp. Lineage (GTDB taxonomy): Bacteria > Pseudomonadota > Gammaproteobacteria > Burkholderiales > Burkholderiaceae_C > Rubrivivax. The sequence goes on from JBIIED010000002.1 coordinate 34,885, forward strand.
TTGACGCCGAGCTCGATGCGCAGGCCCTGCTTCGTGAAGGCCTTGTGTGCCTCCTTGGCGACCGTCTCGTCCACGGCTGGCAGGAAGGCTGGCATCGCCTCGAGCACCGTGATCTCCGCACCGAGGCGGCGCCACACCGAGCCCATCTCCAGCCCGATCACGCCCGAGCCGATCATGCCCATCGTGCGAGGCACCGATCCCAGGCGCAGCGCACCGTCGTTGCTGAGCACACGCTCCTCGTCGAAGGGCAGGCCTGGCAGCGCACGTGCGCATGAACCCGTGGCCACGATCACCTGCCGGCCCACCAGGGTCTCGGTGCTCGCGCCGCTCACCGCAATCTCCCACCCGCCTTCACCGGCCTTCACGAACGAGCCGCGGCCGTGGAAGAAGCTCACCTTGTTCTTCTTGAACAGGTAGAGGATGCCGTCGTTGTTCTGCTTCACGACTGCGTCCTTGCGGCCGATCATCCGCGCCACGTCCAGGCTCAGCCCGGCCACGCCGATGCCGTGCTCGGCAAAGTGGAGCGCCGCATGCTCGTAGTGCTCGCTCGACTGCAACAGCGCCTTGCTGGGGATGCAGCCCACGTTGGTGCAGGTGCCCCCTGGGGCCGGGCCGCCCGCAGCATTCTTCCACTCGTCGATGCAGGCCGTCTTCAGGCCGAGTTGCGCCGCGCGGATGGCCGCGATGTAGCCGCCCGGGCCGGCCCCGATCACGATGACGTCGAAGGTCTGGGTCATCACGCGCCCTTCAGATGTCAAAGAGCAGGCGCGCCGGATCCTCGAGCGCCTCCTTCATCGTGACCAGCCCCAGCACCGCCTCTCGCCCGTCGATGATGCGGTGGTCATAGCTCATGGCCAGGTAGTTCATGGGGCGGACCACCACCTGTCCGTTCTCCACGACTGCCCGGTCCTTCGTGGCGTGCACGCCCAGGATGGCGCTTTGCGGCGGGTTGATGATCGGCGTGGACAGCATCGAGCCGAAGACACCGCCATTGCTGATCGAGAAGGTGCCGCCCGAGAGCTCGTCGATGGAGAGCTTGCCGTCGCGGGCCTTCACGCCGAACTCGGCGATCTTCTTCTCGATGTCGGCGAAGGACATCTGGTCTGCGTCGCGCAGGATCGGCACCACGAGGCCGCGCGGCGAGCCCACCGCGATGCCGATGTCGAAGTAGCCGTGGTAGACGATGTCGTTGCCATCCACACTTGCGTTGAGCACCGGGTACTTCTTGAGCGCAGCCACCGCCGCCTTGACGAAGAAGCTCATGAAGCCGAGCTTGACGCCATGCTCCTTCTCGAAGCGCTCCTGGAAGCGCTTGCGCATCTCCATCAGCGGGGCCATGTTGACCTCGTTGAAGGTGGTGAGGATGGCGTTGGTCGCCTGCGACTGCAGCAGCCGCTCCGCCACGCGCGCGCGCAGCCGCGACATGGGCACGCGCTGCTCTGGGCGATCGCCCAGGTTCAAGCTCAGCGGGGCAGCAGCGGCCGGCAGGGGCCGCGCCACGGCTGGGGCCACCGGCACCGCAGCCGGCGCCGCCACGGGCGCTGGCGCGGCCGCCTTCTGCGCAGCACCGGCGGCCTCGAGCACATCGCCCTTGGTCACGCGGCCGTCACGCCCAGTGCCCGGCACGGAGCCGGGGGCCATGCCGTGATCGGCCATCAGCTTGGCTGCAGCAGGCATTGCCACGCCAGCCTTCGCACCCGGCGCGGGTGCTGCCGCGGCCGGTGCCGGCGCCGCCACCTGGGGAGCAGGTGCAGACGCGGCGCGCCCCTCGGTGTCGATGCGCGCGATCAGCTGGTCACTCACCACCGTTCCGCCATCTGCCACCACGTGCTCGGCCAGCACGCCAGCTGCCGGCGCGGGAACCTCCAGCACCACCTTGTCCGTCTCGATCTCGATGAGGATCTCATCGACCGCGACCGCCTCCCCGGGCTTCTTCTTCCACTGCAGCAGCGTGGCCTCGGCCACGGATTCAGACAGCTGCGGGACCTTCACTTCGACGATTGCCATGTTCCTTCTCGTTTTCCGGTTCTGACCGGCCACGCGCCGGCCGTTGATGTCACGGGCGCCGCAGCGCTCACTTGGTCAGCACGAAGCCCTTGAGCTTGCCGAAGGCCTGGTCGAGCAAGGCCTTCTGCTGCTCCTGGTGAAGGTGGGCGTAGCCCACCGCCGGCGAGGCGGATGCGGGCCGGCCCGCATAGCCCAGGCGCTGGCCTTCGAGCATGTTCTCGTGTACCAGGTGCTGAACAAAGAACCAGGCACCCTGGTTCTGAGGCTCGTCCTGGCACCAGACCACCTCGGCAGCGTTCGGGAACCGCCTCATCTCGGCGGCGAAAGCCTTGTGCGGGAAGGGATAGAGCTGCTCGACTCGCACGATCGCAACATCGGAGGCCTTCTTCTCCTCGCGGCGTCGCAGGAGGTCGTAGGCAACCTTGCCGGAGCACACGATCACGCGCTTGACCTTTTCGGCATCCACCTCGTCGCGCGCCAGGCCGATGACGGTGCGGAACTCGCCCTTGGTGAAGTCGGACAGTGGGGAGGTCGCGTCCTTGTTGCGCAGCAGGGACTTCGGCGTGAAGATGATCAGCGGCTTCCTGAACTGGCGCACCATCTGTCGGCGCAGCAGATGGAAGATCTGGCTGGCCGAGGTGGGCTGGCAGATCTGCATGTTGTTGTCCGCGGCCAGCTGCATGAAGCGCTCAAGGCGCGCGGAGCTGTGCTCCGGACCCTGCCCCTCGTAGCCGTGCGGCAGCATGAGCGTCAGGCCGTTGACGCGCCCCCACTTCACCTCACCCGAGGCGATGAACTGGTCGATCACGACCTGTGCCCCATTGGCGAAGTCGCCGAACTGCGCCTCCCAGATCGTGAGGGTGTTGGGTTCGGCGCTTGCGTAGCCGTACTCGAAGCCGAGTACCGCCTCCTCCGACAGGATCGAGTCGATGACGACGAAGGGCGCCTGGCCCTCGGCCACGTTCTGCAGCGGGATGTAGCTGCCGGTGTCCCACTTCTCTCGGTTCTGGTCATGCAGCACGGCGTGCCGGTGCACGAAGGTGCCGCGCCCGCAGTCCTCGCCCGACAGGCGCACGGCATAGCCGCTGGCCACCAGCGAGGCGTAGGCCAGGTGCTCGCCCATCCCCCAGTCGACATTGATCTCCGCGCGGCCCATCGCGGCCCGGTCGGCGATGACCTTTTCCACCAAGGGATGCAGCTTGAAGTTGCCCGGGATCGTCGTGATGCGCTCGGCCAGGCGCTTGACCTCGGCCAGCGGCAGGGCCGTGTCGGCCGCGTCGGTCCACTTGCGCCCGAGGAAGGGTGCCCAATCCACCGCGTACTGGCTCTTGAAGTTGGTCAGCACCGGGTCGTCCGTGTGCTTGCCCGCATCCATCGCAGCCCGGTAGGCCTTGACCATCTCGTCCGGGCCCTCGGCCGGCAGCACGCCCTGCGCGACGAGCTTCTCACCGTAGAGCCGGCGCGTGCCCGGGTGCTGAGCGATCTTCTTGTACATCAGCGGCTGGGTCAGGCTCGGCGTGTCCTGCTCGTTGTGCCCGAGCTTGCGGAAGCACACGATGTCGACCACCACGTCCTTCTTGAACTGCTGCCGGTAGTCCATCGCCAGCTGCGTGCACAGCACCACCGCCTCGGGATCGTCTCCGTTGACGTGCAGCACGGGGGCCTCGATCATCTTGACGACATCGCTGCAGTACAGCGTGGAGCGGGTGTCGCGCGGGTCGCTGGTGGTGAAGCCGATCTGGTTGTTCACGACGAGGTGCACCGTGCCGCCCGTGAAGTAGCCGCGCGTCTGGGCCAGCGCGAGAGTCTCCATCACGACGCCCTGCCCGGCAAAGGCAGCGTCCCCGTGCACGAGCACGGGCAGGACCTGATCGCCCGCCTTGTCGCCGCGCCGGTCCATGCGGGCCTTGACCGAGCCCTCCACCACCGGGTTGACGATCTCCAGATGCGAGGGGTTGAAGGCCAGGCTCAGATGCACCGGACCACCCGGGGTGCTCACGTCGCTCGAGAAGCCCTGGTGGTACTTCACGTCGCCGGCCGGCAGGTTTTCCGGCGCGGTATGGTCGAACTCGGCGAACAGGTCCTTGGGCATCTTGCCCAGGGTGTTGACGAGCACGTTGAGGCGCCCGCGGTGGGCCATGCCGATCACGATCTCCTGCACACCGCGCTCGCCAGCGTGCTGCACCACCTCGTCCATCGAGGCAATGAAGCTCTCTCCACCCTCCAGCGAGAAGCGCTTCTGCCCGACGTACTTCGTGTGCAGGTAGCGCTCCAGGCCCTCGGAAGCCGTCAGACGGTCCAGGATGTGGCGCTTCTTGTCGGGGCTGAACGAGGGCTTGCTGCGCACGCTCTCCATCCGTTCCTGCCACCAGCGCTTCTCGGTAGGCTCGGTGATGTGCATGAACTCCGCGCCGATCGTGCCGCAGTAGGTCTCGCGCAACGCCTGCAGGATCTCCCGCAGCGTCATGTGCTCGGCCTTGGAGAAGTAGGTATTGGCCGCCGAGAAGGTGATGTCCATGTCCGACTCGGACAGGTCATAGAACGTCGGCTCGAGCTCCGGAATCTTCGGACGCTCGGTGCGCTTGAGCGGATCCAGGTCGGCCCAGCGTGAGCCCAGGAAGCGGTGAGCAGCGATCAGGCTCTGGACGTGGACCTGCTTGCGCGCGACCGCCAGATCGGCCTCGCTCGCCTTGAGCGCGAAGGCGTTGGCCTTGGCGCGCTGGGCAAAGCTTTCCACCACGGGAGCGTGCGCGACATCACGGCTGCCCGTACCGTCGACTGCCGGGAGGTGCTGCAGGTTGTCGAAGTAGGCGCGCCAGTTGTCAGGGACGCTGCCCGGATTGTCGAGGTAGGCCTCGTAGAGTTCCTCGACATAAGGGGCGTTGCCCCCGAACAGGTACGAATTCGCCCTGTACTGCTGCATCATCTCTTCGCTCACTTTCGCGCCGGTATCCAGCGCTACGATGGGTTGCTCAACCTTCCGCGGCCCCGGCTCCACCGGTTCGCGGATCGCGACCCGCCTTGCCTGGCGGGCAAGGGGACGGGAAGGACCAGATCAGTCTGCAGTGCACTGTACCACCGCCCGACTGGCTCGATTGCGTGAAAAGGACCGCCTGTGCCCCGTCGCCAAGACGACGACACCGGTTGCCTCGCACTGGCTGATCCCTGCTCGCAGGTCGGAATCGGGCTTTCCCGGCAACCCAAATCCACCCGAACACCCTAGCATTACAGATGAGACGCCAACCAAGGAGCCCTCCATGTCCCTGAAGACCATACTGGCCGCCGCCGCCCTGGCAGCCGCCTGCGCGGTTCCTGCCCAGTCCCAGACCCTGCGATGGGCTGCGCAGAACGACATCCTGACGCTGGATCCGCACTCGCAGAACCACGCCACCACCAACGCGATCCTGCAACATGCCTACGAGGGCCTGGTGCGGTTCAGCGCCCAGTACCAGGTCGAGCCGGCACTGGCCACGCGCTGGACGCAGACGAGCCCGACGCAGGTGCGCTTCGAGCTGCGCCGGGGGGTCAAGTTCCACGACGGCACGCCCTTCACGGCCGATGACGTGGTCTTCTCCTTCAGCCGGATCCGCCAACCACAAGGCACGATGGGCATCTATGTGGCCGGCGTCAAGGAAGTGCGCAAGGTCGACGACCACACGGTGGACTTCATCCTCGAAGCGCCCACCCCGCTGCTGCTGCGCAACCTGGTGAACTTCTTCATCATGAGCAAGTCCTGGGCGGAGAAGAACCGCACGACGAACACGCAGGACTTCAAGGCCAAGGAGGAGAACTTCGCCAGCCGCAACGTCCTGGGCACCGGGCCGTACCGGATCACGAACTGGATGCCGGAGCAGCGCATCACGATGACGGCCAACACGGACTGGTGGGACAAGTCCACGAGCAACGTCAGGGAAGTGGTCTACACGCCAATCAAGAGCGACCCCACGCGCGTGGCCGCCCTGCTCTCGGGTGACGTGGACATGCTCACCGATGTGCCGACTCAAGACGCCGGGCGGCTGCGCGGCGACAGCAAGCTCAAGGTGGTCGATGGCTCGGAGGTGCGCACGATCTTCATCGCCGTGGACATGGGCAGCGCCGAGGCCAAGGGCACCAACGTGACCGGCAGGAATCCTTTTGCCGACAAGCGCGTGCGCCAGGCCCTGAGCATGGCGATCGACCGCCAGGCCATCCAGCGCAGCACCATGCGCGGGCTGTCGGTGCCCGCAGCCCTGCTGGTGGCGCCTGGCGTGAATGGCCACGATCCAGCCCTCGACGCTCCGGCCCGGGCCGACGCCGACGGCGCCAGGCGACTGCTGGCCGAAGCCGGCTACCCGAACGGCTTCGAGATGCGGCTGAACTGCCCGAACAACCGCTACGTCAACGACGAGGAGATCTGCCAGAACGTCGTGGCGATGTGGGCCCGTGTCGGCGTGAAGGCCACGTTGGCGGCCGAGAACTTCGCGCCCTTCATTCAGAAGATGCAGAATTTCGACCACTCGGCCTACCTGCTGGGCTGGGGCGTGGCGAACTTCGACGCGCAGTACACGCTGCAGTCTCTGGTGCGCACCCGCACCACGGGCGCTGATGGCAACTTCAATTACAGCCGCGTCAGCGACGCCACGCTCGACCGTCTCGTCGATGCGATGAAGAGCGAGACGGACGTCGCCAAGCGCAATGGCATGATCCGCGACGCCCTCGTGCGCACGCGTGACGAGGTGCTGGTGATCCCGATTCACCATCAGGTCCGGCCCTGGGCGATGAAGCAGAACGTGACGACGATCCACCGCGCCGACGACCGGCCGGAGGCGCGCTTCACGCGCATCAACTGATCGAACGAACCTGCCTGCCGGGAGG
>JBIIED010000067.1:0-12533 GCA_044237995.1 Rubrivivax sp.
GCGCCGGCCCTCGGTCTCGTCGTCGCCCTCGATGAGGAAGTCCGAGCGGATGTGCAGCTCGCCGTTGTCCTCCTCGTAGAAGCGCGCCGACTCCTCCAGGTCCTCGTCGACGATGTCGGCGGGCAGCTCCAGGCCGAAGCGGCTGGCCATCCAGCCCTTCTCATCGGCCGTGGGGGCCTCGAGGTCGACCCATACCGGGCGCAGCGGATCGAGGGCCGCGCGCGAGTCGATCTCTTCCTGCACGAGCCGGCCACTGGCCAGCGAGAAGACATTGAGCATCGGGTTCTCCGGCGCCGGGCCGGCCCCTCGGGGGCACGGCAGCCAATGGGCGCAATCGGGGTGGGGGGGCGGTGAAACCGTCTCACCCCCGCGCGCCGGTGGTGACCGGGGCGCCAATGCCGGGGTGGACGGTCACCGAGGGTGACTCTGGTCCAAGGAAGTCTCCGAGGTGGTGACGCTTTTGATTATGCCGGCAAGCCGTTGCGGCCCCGGCGCACTTTTCACACCTTCACGTACAGCCGCCGCCGATCCATCGCCACCGCCAGCGCCGTGTACAGCGCCACGTTGGCCAGCGCGAAGGCGAGCGACCCCAGCCGCGCGTCGCCCACCATCGCACCCAGCGGCTCGAACACCGTGCGGTACACCCAGGGCAGCGGCGTCAGCCAGCGCGGCCGGCCCTCCGCGTCCTGCCCGTCGCCCCAGCGAAACAGCGCCAGCACGCGCGGCACGAAGCCACTGAGCACGAAGATGAAGAGGGCGTTGCGCCCGTGCGCCTCCATCCAGCCGATCCAGGCCGCCTGCGCGCCGCGCATCTCGATGCTGCGCAGCGCGAGCGCCAGCACCGCGGTGGCCGCCCCCGTGGTGGCCAGCACGTAGCTGGAGGTCCAGATCTTCTTGTTCACCGGCATCGCGAAGTGCCACAGCCAAGCCAGTACCACGAGCGCGCTGGCGGCCACGAACAGGCGCACGAGCAAGGCATCGTCCGGGGCGCGCTGGCCGACCACGAGCCGACCCACGGCGTAGCCGAGCAGCACCTGCGCCACCGCAGGCAGCGTGCTGCCCAGGCCCTCGGGGTCGAAGGGCACGCCCTCGCCGCGGTAGAGGTGCGCGCTGCCGAGCAAGGCGCGGTCCAGGTGGGTGCCGAAGAAGCCTTCCAGGCTGTACGGGTCCGTGCCTTGGGCCAGCGCCACGCAGGCGGCCCAGTAGGCCAGGAGCAGCACGGCCGAGGCACCCACGGCCACGCGCACGTCGGCGTCGGGCCGCCCCGCACCTGCGCCCTGGCGCCGGCCGATGGCATGTGCGGCCCACAGCAGCAGCGCCGCCGCCCCCCAGGCCAGGGCAATGCGCTGGAGCACGCCCATGATGCGCAGCGTCTCCAGGCTGCGTGGCACGAGTTCGCCTGCAGCGTCCCAGCGCACGAAGGGGCTCCAGTTCAGCAGCAGCCCGATGAGGAAGATGAGGGCCGTGCGCCGCGCCACCTTGGCTGCCACCTGGGCGGCGGGCTGCTGCAGCAGCGCCGGCAGCGTGATGGCCAGCGCATTGCCCACTGCGAAGAGGAAGAAGGGGAAGACGAGGTCGGTGGGCGTCAGCCCGTGCCAGGGCGCGTGCGCCAGCGGCGGATACAGGTGCTTCCAGGTGCCGGGGTTGTTGACGAGGATCATCCCCGCCACCGTGGCGCCACGAAAGGCGTCCAGCGCGCGCAGCCGCGCGCCCGGGGGGTGTGCAGCGCCGTTCATGGCTGCGCCCCTTGCAGCGCCTGCTCGACGCTGCCCTCGGCCGCCTCCAGCCGCGCGCGCGCCTGCGCCGCGTCGAGCCCGGCGCGCAGCATCACGATGGCGGTCTTCACGTGGCCCTCGCTGGCGTCCAGCGCCGCGCGCGCGGCCTCCTCCTGCGCGCCGGTGGCCAGCCGCGTGAGCCGCAGCGCACGCGCGCGCAGCTTGGCGTTGGTGGCGCGCAGGTCCACCATCAGGTTGCCCCAGACCTTGTGCAGCCGCACCATCAGCGCCGTGGACAGCGTGTTGAGCGCGATCTTCTGCGCCGTGCCGGCCTTCAGCCGCGTGCTGCCCGACACCACCTCCGCTCCGGTGTCCAGCAGTACCGGGCAGTCGGCAGCGGCCAGCACCGGGGTGTGGGCGTTGTTGGCGATCCCGATGGTCAGCGCGCCGGCCTCACGTGCGGCCTGCAGCACGCCCAGCACGTAGGGCGTCGTGCCCGAGGCGGCCAGGCCGATCACCACGTCGTGCGGCTGCGGCGCCAGGGCGAGCAGGTCGCGCGCGCCTTGCTCGCGGTCGTCCTCAGCCCCCTCCACCGCCAGGTACATCGCCGAGGGCCCGCCGGCCATGAGCGCGCGCGCGCGCTCGCTCGGCCAGGAGAAGGTGGGCAGCAGCTCGACACTGTCGAGCACGCCCAGCCGCCCGCTCGTGCCGGCCCCGGCGTAGAGCAGCCGCCCGCCCGCGCGCAGCCGCGGCAGCGCCGCCTCCACCGCGCGTGCGAGCGAAGGGCCGGCCTCGAGCACGGCCTGCACGGCGCGCGCCTGGTCGCCGGCGATGGCCGCCACGAGTGCGGTGCTGTCGTAGCGATCCAGCTGCGCGTGCTGCGCAGCCGGGGTTTCGGTACCGGGTACGCTCATCGCACTTTCCTTCAGGCCGCGCCCAGCCGCACGCGCGCGCTCTCGTGGCCGAGCCGGTCCACCGCGCTCACGACCACCGCCTGCGCATCGGGGGCGATCCCGCGCAGCGGCTCCTCCAGCGCCAGCACGCTCATCGCGTCGCGCGTGCGCACCGGCTGCACGGCAAATCGCCAGCGCCCCTGCACGCGCTGCCACACGGCCCAGGCCACCGGCACGGAGCCCGGCGCGCTGCCGGCACGCACGGCAGGCTGGCCCGTGGCGCGCGACAGGCGCGGTGCGGCCGGGCGCTCCGCGCCCAGCCAGGGCGTGGCCGGCACCAGCGCCGGCTCGGCATAGGTGCCCTGCTGCAGCGAGGTGGCCAGGCCCTCGCGGTCCTGCATCAGCGCCACCATGCTGAAGTGCACATGGCCGGTGGCGGCCGCGCGCGTGCGCGTGAGCGCGACCTGGTCGATCACCTCGCGCGCGGGCCAGGCCCGCTCGCGCTCGGGTGCGCCCACGCGGCTCGTGTACAGGCCAGCCCACATGTGGCGCGAGCGCGTGTTCTGCGCCAGCCAGTAGTCCAGCAGCACGCCGAAGGCCTGCGCCGGCCGGTCGATGGCCCAGTACAGCTGCGGCACGAGGTAGTCGAGCCAGCCCTCCTGCAGCCAGCGTTCGACGTCGGCGTAGAGCTTGTCGTACTGGCTGAAGCCCTGGATGCCGGGCGGCCGGAGGTCGGGCCGGCCCAGGCCGAAGGGGCTGATCCCGACGCGCACGTGCGGCTTGATGCGGTGCACCTCGCGGTACATCGCCTGCACGAGGTTGTCGACGTTGGCGCGGCGCCAGTCCTCGCGCCCGAGCGAGCCGCCGGCGGCGCGGTAGCGGCCGAACGCGGCGTCGTCCGGAAAGGGCACCTCGGCCCCCTCGCGCCTGACTGGATAGGGGTAGAAGTAGTCGTCGATGTGCACCGCGTCCACGTCGTAGCGGCGCACGACGTCGGTCATCACCGCCAGCGTGTGCGCGGCGGCGCCCTCCTCGCCCGGGTCCATCCACAGCATCTCACCGTAGCTGCGCACCCACTCGGGCCGCACCAGGCCCACGTGCGGCGGCGCCAGCGGCGTACGCGCGGTGGTGTGGCGTGCGCGATAGGGGTTGAACCAGGCGTGCAGCTCGAGCCCGCGCCGATGCGCCTGCTCGACCCAGAAGGCCAGCGGATCGTAGGCGGGCGAGGGCGAGCGCCCCTGCTCGCCCGTGAGGTACTCGCTCCAGGGCTCCAGCGCCGAGGCGTAGAGCGCGTCGGCCGCCGGGCGCACCTGCAGGATGATTGCGTTCAGGCCCATGCGCTGCGCGCGTTCGAGGATGGCCAACGCCTCCTCACGCTGGTCGGCCGCCGCCAGCGCGGTGCGGCTGGGCCAGTCGATGTGGGCCACCGAGGCCACCCAGGCCGCGCGCATCTCGCGCGGCGCCGCGGGCGGCTCGTCGTCTGGCGCCGGGGCCGCACCCGAACGTTCGGCGCCGGGCGCCGGGCCCGGGCGGGCAAGCTCGGGCGCAGGCCCGGGCGCGGTCGCGGCGCAGCCCGACAGGCCCAGCGATGCGGCCGCGCCGCCTGCCCCGGCCAGCCAGGCGCCGGCACGCGCGGCCGCGCCTAGGGCGGGAGCACAGGCGGCTGGCAGCGCCGCCCCGAGGAGTCTTCGCCGAGGCAGGGAGGTGGTCATCGGGGTACGGGCCGGGGGGCGGTCAGGACATGAAGGAGTGCGGCCGTCTCGGCGTCGGGCACGCCGTCGAAGCGAGCCGGGCGGTGTCGCATCTGGAAGGCCACGAGGACGTTGCGCGTGGCCGGGTCGAGCTCGCCGTGCTGCGGCACGTCGAAGCCGTGCGTGCGCAGCGCGCGCTGGAACCAGGCCACGTCGGGCAGCTGAGCCTCGTAGGAGGAGCGGTACAGGGCCACGCGGCCGGCGTCAGGCCAGGGGATGAGACCTTCGTCGGCCAGGCGCTTCCACGGAAACGCGGGGCCGGGATCCTGCTTGTGCTGGGGCAGCACGTCGCTGTGGCCGACGATGCGCTCGGGGCGGATGCCGTGGCGGCTCACGATGTCCTTGACCAGGGCCAGCACCGCCTCGACCTGCTCGGGCGGATAGGGCGGCCACTCGCGCCCCTGCGGCGTGTCGCGAAAGCCGGGGTGGACGATCTCGATGCCGATGGAGCTCGCGTTGAGCATCGAGTGGCCGCGCCAGTGGCTCGGGCCCGAGTGCCAGGCCCGGCGCTCCTCGGGCACGAGGCGATGGATGCGCGGGGGCGACTCGTCGGAAACGAGGTAGTGCGCCGACACCTGGCCCCCGTCGCGCAGGATCTTCATCGACAGCGGCAGGTTGGCCACCGTGTAGTGGATGACGAGGAACATGACCCGGCTGTCCTGCCCGAGCGCGTTGTCGTGCACGACGATGGGCACGCCCCCGGGCGTGGTGGTCGGGCCGGGGACGGCACATCCGGCCAGCGCCGCGGCGCATCCGAGCATCAGGCTCGTGGACCGGACGCGGGACCGGACGGTGAACCGGACAGGGGACCGGGAGCAGGACGGGCGAACGGGGTGTGGCATGGGCGCGGGCACGATGTTACGGGCTGCCCGCTCGGCCACAATCCGGGCCATGCCGCACGCACACACCCGGCCCGCCCGGACCACGGCCGCGACCGCAGGCGCCAGGCAGGCGGCCCTGGCGCGGGCGAGGCAGACGTTGGTGGTGGGGGTGGGGGTGCTGGCACTGGCAGCGTCGCTGGGCGGCCCGGGTCGCGCGCAGGCGGGCTCGCTGCCCGAGGCGGTGCAAGCCGCCCTGGCTCGGGCGCAGGTGCCGCCTGAGGCGCTCGGGGCGATCGCCATCCCGCTTGCGGGCCTGGGGCGCACCTGGTCGCACCGGGCCGAGGTGCCGATGCAGCCGGCCTCGACGATCAAGCTGCTCACGAGCATCGTCGCCCTGGACCGGCTCGGCCCGAACCTGCGCAGCCGCACCGAGCTGCTGGCCACCGGGCCGGTGGTCGAGGGCGTGCTGCGCGGCGACCTCGTGCTGCGCGGCGGGGCCGACCCCGACTTCGGCTGGCCGCAGCTGTGGGCCTTCCTCGAGGAGCTGCGCGCGCAGGGCGTGCGCGAGATCGCAGGCGATCTCGTGCTGGACCGCACGCTCTTCAGCCCCGCGCGCGAGGATGTCGGCGTCCCGCCCTTCGACGAGGCGCCCGAGTGGCCCTACAACGTCATCCCCGACGCGCTGCACCTCAACGGCAGCCTGCTGGGCATCGAGCTGCGTGCCGACGCCGACGCCTGGCAGGCGCGCACGGTGCCCCAGCTCGAGGCAGTCGCCTTCGAGAGCGACGGGCTGCGGCTCGTGGACGGCTCGTGCGCGCGCTGGAGCGAAGGCTGGCAGCGCCCGTCGGTGCGCGACGAGGGCCAGCGCGTGGTGATCGGGCTGCGCGGCACCTTCCCGCGGGGGTGCACCGCGCGCGCGGAGCTCTCGCTCGTGGAGCGCACGCGCCTGGCGGGCCTGGCCTTTGGCACGTGGTGGGCGCGCCTGGGCGGCAGCTGGTCGGGGCGTGTGCGCGAGGCGGCGGCACCGCCGGGCGCGCGCGTGCTCGCGCAGCGCGAATCGCGTCCCTGGGGGGAGGTGATGCGCGGGCTGAACAAGCGCTCGGACAACCCGCAGACCCGGCTGCTCTTCCTGCTGCTGGGGGTGCACGCCCCACCCGCGCTCGCGGGGCTTGCGCCGCTGGCGCCCACGCGCGTGCGCGCCGACGCCGTGGTGCGCGCGTGGCTCGATGCGCAGGGCATCGGGCACGCCGGGGTGGTGCTCGACAACGGCTCGGGCCTGTCGCGCAGCGAGCGCATCGCGCCGCGGCAGCTCGCGCAGGCCATTGCGGTGGCGCATGAGAGCCCCTACTGGAGCGACCTGCACATGAGCATGCCCGTGGTGGGCGCGGAGGTGGCCGCGCGGCTGCGCGACAGCCCCGCTGCCGGCCGCGCGCGGCTCAAGCCCGGCGGGCTGCGCGACGTGGCCTCGCTGGCGGGCATCGTGCCCGATGCCCAGGGCCGGCCCTGGGCCTTCGTGGCGATGGTCAACCATGCCCAGGCGGCGCGCGCCATCCCGGCGCTGCACGCGCTCGTGGACTGGGTGGCGCGCGGCCAGCCGCTGGACGCCAACGCCTTGCGCGGGCCGCTTTCCGAGGCGCCCTGAGCGCGGCCTCAGCGCCTCACCACACGCGCGGCAGCTCGCGGCGCACCAGCACGCGGTCGCCGTGGTCGAAGTGCCACCACTCGTTGGAGATGCCGGCAAAGCCCCCGCGCGTCATGGCCGCATGCAGCCAGCCCCGCGCGGCGATCTGCTCGGCGCTCAGCGCCCCGAGTGCGAGGTGCTCGGCATGCAGCGCGGGCATCGACAGCGGGCTCATCTCGTCGTAGCCGCTGCCCATGTCGAGCTCGCGCCCGTGCGTGTCCACGAGCGTCACGTCCACCGCCATGCCGAAGGAGTGGATGGAGCCCTGGGCCGGATTGGCGAACCACTGCGCCGCGTCGGTGCCCGCCACGTCGGCCCAGATGGCCTCCTGGATGCGCTGCGGGCGCAGTGCATCGAGCACGAGGATGCGCCAGCCCGGGCGCTGCCCCTGGAGCCACGCCGCCGCCTGCTGCAGGCCGTGCGCGGCCTCGGTGCGGATCCAGCCGCAGTCCAGCCCCGCGTAGAGGACGCGGCCGCTGAAGTTGTCCGTGCCCGCGTAGCGCAGGTCATGCAGCACGCCGTGCACGGCCGCCAGCCGCGTGAAGGCGGGGCTCGCGGCGATGTCCTCGCAGGCGATCATGCCCGGCGCAGAGGCGCCGGCCGCGCCTGCGCCGGCTGGCGCGCCAGGCAGGGCACCTGTCGTGCCGGATGGGTGCGCCTGCGCCATCGGTGTGCCGCCGCGCACCTTCAGCCCGCCAGGCGCGCGCGCATCGCCGCGATCACGGCGGCGTAGTCCGGCTGGCCGAAGATCGCGCTGCCTGCCACGAAGGTGTCGGCGCCGGCATCGGCCACCGCACGGATGTTGTCGACCTTGATGCCGCCGTCGACCTGCAGCGCGATCTCGCGCCCGCTGCGCGCACGCTCGGCCTCGATGAGGGCGCGCGCCCGGGTCACCTTGCGCAGCGCCGAATCGATGAAGCCCTGCCCGCCGAAGCCGGGGTTGACGCTCATCACAAGCACGAGGTCGACCTTGTCGATCACCCACTCCAGCACGTCCAGCGGCTGCGCGGGGTTGAAGACGAGCCCGGCGCGGCAGCCCTCGGCGCGGATGAGCTGCAGCGTGCGATCCACGTGGGCGCTGGCGTCGGGGTGGAAGCTGATGAGGTCGGCCCCGGCGCGGGCGAAGGCCTGTGCGAGGGCGTCCACCGGCTGCACCATCAGGTGCACGTCCAGTGGCACCTTCGTGCCGTCGGCACGCACGCAGTGGGGCTTGAGCGCCTGCGCCACCGCCGGGCCGAAGGTGAGGTTGGGGACGTAATGGTTGTCCATCACGTCGAAGTGGATCCAGTCGGCACCAGCGGCGATCACACGCCTGACCTCCTCGCCCAGGCGGGCGAAGTCGGCCGACAGGATCGACGGGGCGATGCGAAAGGCCCTGGCGGGCATTGAGGCGGACATCGCCCCGATTCTAGAATCGGTCCCCATGCCCCGACCCGAATTCAGCTGCAGCGTGCAGGTCCAGTACCTGCCCGAGCACTCCGGCGAGCCCGAAGGCCCCTACGCCTTTGCCTACACCGTGACGATCCGCAACACCGGTGACGTCACGGCGCAGCTGGTGGCGCGGCGCTGGCTCGTCACCGATGCCCACGGGCAGGTGCAGGAGGTGCGGGGCCTGGCCGTGGTGGGGCGCCAGCCGCTGCTCAAGCCGGGGGAGAGCTTCGAGTACACGAGCTGGACGCGCGTGAGCACGCCGCACGGCTCGATGCAGGGCACCTTCTTCTGCATGACCGAGGACGCCCAGCCCTTCGAGGCAGCAGTGGCCGCCTTCGCGCTGCGCCAGCCAGGCGGCGTCCTGCACTGAGCCGTCGGCCGCGCCGACAGGGCCCCGGGGAGCTCCTCGCTCAGTTCGTGCCGGGCGGCGGCGGATCTTCGGGCCGGGCGTCCTCGCGCGCGGGCTCGCGCTCGCCGCGCCGGCGCCCGGAGAACATCGTCCACCACACGAAGAAGACCAGCAGCGCAAGCGCGCCCAGTGCCTCCAGGATCAAGAGCCCCATTGCGCGATCCTCACAGCGTGCACGTTCACGGCTGCAGAGCGCTCAGGCGCAGTTGCAGCACCCGTGCCGGGCGGGTGCCCAGCGCCGCGGTGGAGACCGTTGCCGCCTCGACGGCACGCCCCGCCGAGCCCGCGGTCGCTTCGCCCCAGACGGCCACCGTCACCCACTCCTCCAGGGGCACCCACGCTCGCGTGGCCAGGCGCTCGCGCCGCGCCGCCGGCACCGAGCCGTCGGCCGACGCGGGCTGCGCCTGCTCGACCTCGAGCTCGACGTCGGCGGCCGTGCGTCCCCCGGGCCAGCGCACCCGCAGCTCGAAGGCCTGCACCGACTCGGACCAGCCGGGGATCAGCGCCGCGCCGGCCCCGGCGGGCTCCTGCCAGGCCTGGACAGACTGCAGGGGCACGGCCTCGGCGATCCGCACGCGCGCGGCGCCGCCGTTGGCCACCACGACCCGCGCCGGCAGGGCCGGCAGGGCCGAGCCGGCTGCGCCCGTGCCGCTTCGCACCGTGAGCTGACCCTGGGGCGGCGCCGTGGAGCCGACGGTCGAGGTGACGACCGTGCCAGCCGATCCGGCGGCGCCCGTCGCGCCGGGCCGGCGGGGCGCGGCCTCGCTCCAGCGCCACTCCACGGCCAGGTTCACGCGCGCAGGCGCCGGGCTCGCAGCCTCGGGAGGCGGGGCGGCGGCGGACCGCGCCTGGGCGGAGCGTGATGGGGCGGGAGACGGGGCGGGAGACGGGGCGGGCGGCGTCTGCGGGGCAGGTTGCACGGCAGGTTGCACGGCGGGTTGCTGGGCTGCCTGCAAGGGTGCCAGCACGAGCGCTTGCATGACGAGTGCGGCCAGCAGCCACGCGGCCCGCAACCCGCCGTGGCCCACGGGGAAGTGCGCGTTCATCGGCATGCGTGTCATCCCTCAGCCCACCACCAGGCGGTCGCGGCCGCCACCCTTGGCCTCGCGCAGCGCCGACTCGGCGCGCGCAAGGGTCCTGTCCACCGTCTCGCCGGCACGGTGCTCGGTGAGCCCGGCCGACACCGTGGGCAGGCCCGCGCCGTTCCAGCCTTCGGGCCGGGCCTGAGCCATGCGCGCACGCAGCCGCTCCACCGCCCCGCGCGCGAGCGCCGCACGCGTGTCGGACATCATCAGCACGAAACAGCCCCCGCCCCAGCGGCCGATGCGGTCGGACAGGCGCAGGCCCGTCTGTGCCTCCTGCGCCATCGCGCGCAGCAGCGCATCGCCCGAGCGCTCGCCGCGCACGTCATTGACCTCACGCAGCCCGTCGACATCCAGCACCGCCAGGCAGAACACGTGCCCCGAGCGCACGCTGCGCTGGCGCTCGCCCTCCAGCAGCGAGGCCATGTGGCGACGGTTGACGGTGCCGGTGAGCGCATCGTGCGTGGCCAGCTCCTCGATGCGCGCCAGCGCGCGCTCGAGCTCGGCGCGCTGCATGCGCATGCGTTCGCGCAGCATGGACACGCGCGCGGCCAGCACCGCGGCCGCCGGCATCATCGTGGCCACGACCAGGAAGTGGCCGAGCTCCACCGCTGCCGGATAACGCTCCGGCTGGCGCCAGGCCATGATCGCCATCGTCACGCCGAATACGGCCACGGCGTACAGGCCCACGCCCGCCATCTGGCGCGGCGTGGCCGCAAAGAGCCCGAACATCAGCATCACCATCACGACCGGAAAGGCCGCCCCGCGCGCCGGGCCGAGCATGGCGTAGAGCCAGGCGCCCAGTGTGAGCGCCACCAGCATCTGCGGCACCGCCAGCGTCGGGTCGGACAGCCGCTCGGTGCGGCCGGTGCGCACCAGCACCCACGCCAGCGCGATGGCAGCCACCGCGCACACGCTCCACATCCACAACCCGCGCGTGGGCACCAGGCCCACGGCGGCGAAGTAGTGCATCGCGAAGACCCCTGCGAGCATCGCGCTCATGCCCAGCGCGACCAGCGACAGCCGCGCGCGCAGCGCGGGATCGCTCGACAGCAGCCAGTCGACCAGGTGATGGGGCTTCATGCGCGACCGCTAGGGTAACCCCGAATGCATCCTTGCGCACGCGCCGCCGTGCGCCGCCACGGGCGCCGGGGGTGCGGTCAGCCCGCCGTGCGCCCAGCCTCAGCGTGCGTCCAGGTGCTGCAGCGGCAGCGCGCCGCCGGACTTCACCTCCCCCAGCGAGAAGCTCGTGTGCAGGTCCTTGACGTTGGGCAGCTTGAGCAGCGTGTCCATCGCCAGGCGCGAGTAGGCGTCCAGGTCGGTGGCGATGACGTGCAGCTCGAAGGTGCCCGAGCCGCTGATGTAGTGGCAGGCCACCACCTCGGGCAGGCGGCGGATCGCGTCCTCCAGCGCGCGCGTGGCCGCGGCGTTGTTGCGCTCGGCGTCCACGCGCACGAAGGCCAGCACCCCCAGGCCGACCTTGCGCCGGTCGATCTCGGCGCGGTAGCCGGTGATGTAGCCCTGCTCCTCGAGCCGGCGCACGCGCCGCCAGGTGGGGGCGCTGGACAGCCCGATGCGCTCAGCCAGCTCCAGGTTCGTGAGCCGCGCCTCGTCTTGCAGCGTGCGCAGGATGGCGATGTCGTAGCGGTCCAGGCCCGCCGGGCCGGACGGCGGCTCGGCGGCGGCGGACGCGAGTGTGGGCGCGGGTACCGATGCGGGTGCGGGTGCGGGTGCCGGTGCAGGTGCCGGTGCAGGTGCCCGAGCAACGGGCCGCGCCGAGCGCGACGGGCGAGTCGAGTTCTTCCTTGCCAATTCAGATGCCTCTGAGCAATTTCCTTTCGTGAAGTATCTCCCCCAAGGGACAAATGGCAAGGACTTTCACGAGCCAGACGCCTACACTGGCGCCCACCCGCACGCAGCCCAGACGTGCCCGCGCGAACGAGGAGCGCCCGACGATGAACGCCCCCCTGCCCGACGACATCCGCAAGGCCCTGGAGCGCGTGACGCTCGACGACAAGTACGCGCTCGAATCGGGCCGAGCCTTCATGAGCGGGGTGCAGGCCCTGGTGCGCCTGCCGATGCTGCAGCGCGTTCGCGACGCCCAAACCGGGCTGAACACCGCAGGCTTCGTCAGCGGCTACCGCGGCAGCCCGCTGGGCGGCTACGACCAGGCGCTGTGGCAGGCCAGGAAGCACCTGGCCGCTCAGCACGTGGTCTTTCAGCCCGGGGTGAACGAGGAGCTTGCCGCCACCGCCGTGTGGGGCACGCAGCAGCTCGACCTGTACCCGCAGTCGAGGAAGTTCGACGGCGTCTTTGGCATCTGGTACGGCAAGGGCCCGGGCGTGGACCGCTGCTCGGACGTCTTCAAGCACGCCAACATGGCCGGCACCGCGCGCCACGGCGGCGTGATCGCCGTGGCCGGCGACGACCACGTGGCCAAGAGCAGCACCGCCGCGCACCAGAGCGACCACATCTTCAAGGCCTGCGGGCTGCCCGTGTTCTTCCCGAGCGACGTGCAGGGCATCCTCGACATGGGGCTGCACGCCTTCGCGCTGAGCCGCTTTGCCGGCGTGTGGTCGGGCATGAAGACGATCCAGGAGGTGGTGGAGTCCTCCTCCAGCGTGAGCGTGGACCCCGATCGCGTGCGCATCGTGCTGCCCGAGGACTTCCAGATGCCCGCCGGCGGCGTGCACATCCGCTGGCCCGACTCGGCGCTGGAGCAGGAAGCGCGGCTGATGGACTACAAGTGG
>JBIIED010000320.1:0-3627 GCA_044237995.1 Rubrivivax sp.
GTGCGCGTGCTCGTGCCACTGGCCGGTGGGCGTGAGGATGAGGTCGCCGCGCTCCATCGGGCACTTCTCGCCGTTGACGGTGGTGGTGGCCCCCCTGCCCTCCACCACCATGCGCACCGCGTTGGGGGTGTGGCGGTGCGAGGGCGCCCACTCGCCGGGCAGCAGCAGCTGCATGCCCAGGTACATCGCGGGGCTGGCCTTCATGTTCTCCAGGCCGTGGCCCGGGTTGGCCAGCACCAGCACGCGGCGCTCGGCCTTCTCCATCGGCGTGAGCTCGCCGGCGCGCATGAGCAGCGGGCGCAGCGTGGCGTAGGGCCAGTGCACCGGCTGGGTCTGGCGGCTCGGCACCCGCGGGGGCAGCACCGTGCGCAGGTTCGGCCACAGGGGCACGAGGTTGCGGCTCGCGAGTTCGTCGCGGTAGTCCTGCGGCAGGTCTTCCAGGCGTCCGAGGGCATGCATGGCGGTTCTCCTTCGATCGGTAGGGGCAGCGGCTCAGCCTTGCTGCAGGCAGTTGTTCACGTTCCAGCCGTAGAGCCACTCGATGGCATCGTAGAAGCGCTCCTGCGAGCGGCCCTTCCACAGCGAGTTGCGCACGAGCCGCTCCACGCCCGCGGCGTGGTACAGGCGCCCCATCTCGCGGCCCGACAGCACGATGCGCGCGGTGCGCGCGACGCGGTTGTGCTGGTACAGCTGCAAGGCGGCGTCCCAGTCCTGGCCCGTCTCGCGCAGCGCCTGGCCGAGCGTGACGGCGTCTTCCATCGCCATGCAGGCGCCCTGCGCCATGTACTGCGTGGTGGGGTGGGCGGCGTCGCCGAGCAGCGTGGCGCGCCCGAACACCCAGTTGCCGATGGGCTCGCGGTCGGCCGTGGCCCAGCGCTTCCAGCTCTTCGGCAACTCGATGAGCTGGCGCGCCTTGGCGCAGATGCCCTGGAAGTAGCTCTCCACCTCGTCCTTGCTGCCATCGGTCACGCCCCACTCCTCCTGCTGGCGGCTGTGGAAGGTGACGACGACGTTGTACTGCTCGCCGCCTCGCAGCGGGTAGTGCACGAGGTGGCACTTCGGGCCCGCCCACAGGCTCGCGGCGTTCCAGCGCAGGTTCTCGGGGAAGTCGGCCTTGTCCACCACGGCGCGGTAGACGACGTGGCCCGTCACGCGCGGCGGGTCGTTCACGTACTGCGCGCGCACCACCGACTTGCCGCCGTCGGCGCCGATGAGCGCCTGGCCCGTCCAGCGGCGGCCGTGCTGGTCGATGGCAGTGACGGTGCGCGCGGCCTCGTCCTGCTCGATGCGCTGCACGCGCGTGTCGGTGTGGAAGCTCACGCGGCCGCTTTCCTGCGCGCCCTCGAGCAGCGACAGGTGCACGTCGGCGCGGTGGATCACGGCGTAGGGGTTGCCGAAGCGCCGGCGAAAGGCCTCGCCCGTCTCGACGCGGCCCACCAGGGTCTCGTCGAGCGCATCGTGCATCACCATGCAGTCGGTGTAGACGGCGCGGCCGCGGGCCTTCTCCCCCACCCCCAGGGCATCAAAGGCGTGGAAGGCGTTGGGGCCGAGCTGGATGCCCGCGCCGATCTCGCCGATCTCGGGGGCCTGCTCGAGCACGGTCACGTGGTAGCCCTGGCGCACCAGCGCCAGCGCTGCCGCCAGGCCGCCGATGCCGCCGCCGGCGACGATGACGGGCAGCTCCGCGTGGGGCGTCGTCATGGGGGACTCCTTGCAGACCGCTTGCGGGTTTATGATGAGTATGCTGATAAAAAGTGTAGTGATAGCATGGATCCACGCGCGGCAGGGTTTTCCCCTGCCCTGGAGGCCATCGCGGATGGGTAAACGAAGAGTCGATCCCGCTCACATCGAACTCGATGACCTGCCGGGTCACCACATCCGGCGCCTGCAGCAGATCGCCGTGGCGCTCTTCCTGCAGGAGACCGAGCCCTTCGGGCTGACGCCGGTTCAATACGCCGCCCTCAAGGGCGTGGCGTCGGCGCCCGGCGTGGACCAGCGCACCCTGGCGCGCACGATCGGCCTGGATACCTCGACCACGGGCGGCGTGGTCGACCGCCTCGAGGCCCGCGGGCTGCTGCAGCGCAACGCGAGCCCGGAGGACCGCCGCGTGCGCCTGCTGACCCTCACGCGCGAAGGCCTGGCCCTGCTCGAGCAGGTCACGCCGGCCATGCTGCGCGCGCAGCAGCGCATCCTCGAGCCGCTGCCGGCGGCCGAGCGCAAGCAGTTCCTGCGGATGCTGCGCACGCTGGTGGAGACCAACAACGCCCTGAGCCGCGCGCCCAGCGAAACCTGATGCGGTACGGTCATCCTGTTGGATGCTTGCCAGCAAGCTGCCACGACCCCACACACCACAGACCCACGCTCCACCGAACCCCGAGGAGACCACCCCATGCTCGACAGCCCTTCCACTGGCTCACCCGGCGAGCCGGCCACGCCGGCGGCCTCGCGGCTGGTTCCCGAAGAGCCTGCCTGGGAGGGCGACGGCACCCACCGCATCCCCTTCGTCGCCTACACCAGCGAGGCCCTCTACCGGCAGGAGCTCGAGCGCTTCTTCTACAAGGGCCACTGGTGCTACGTGGGCCTGGAGGCGGAGGTACCCAACCCCGGGGATTTCAAGCGCACCGTGGTGGGCGAGCGCTCGGTGATCCTGGTGCGCGATGCGCAGGGTGCGCTCAACGTCGTGGAGAACGTCTGCGCGCACCGCGGCATGCGCTTTTGCCGCGAGCGGCATGGCAACCGCCAGGAGTTCGTGTGCCCCTACCACCAGTGGAGCTACACGCTCAAGGGTGAGCTGCAGGGCGTGCCCTTTCGCCGCGGCGTCAAGCAAGACGGCCAGGTGCACGGCGGCATGCCGGCGGACTTCAAGACGGCCGACCATGGCCTGACGAGGCTCAAGGTGGCCAGCCGCGGCGGCGTCGTGTTTGCCTCCTTCGACCCCGACGTGGAGCCCTTCGAGGACTACCTCGGGCCCGAGATCCTCGGCTGGTTCGATCGCCTCTTCAACGGCCGCCAGCTGAAGATCCTTGGCTACAACCGCCAGCGCATCCCGGGCAACTGGAAGCTGATGCAGGAGAACATCAAGGACCCCTACCACCCCGGCCTGCTGCACACCTGGTTCGTCACCTTCGGGCTCTGGCGCGCCGACAACAAGAGCCGGCTGCGCATGGATGCGCGCCACCGCCATGCGGCCATGATCTCCACGCGCGGCAGCGCCGGGCAGGCGGCACAGGTCACGCAGGTCTCGAGCTTCAAGGCCGGCATGCAGCTCAACGACCCGAGCTTCATCGACATCGTGCCCGAGCCCTGGTGGGGCGGGCCCACCGCGGTGATGACGACGATCTTCCCGAGCGTCATCCTGCAGCAGCAGGTCAACAGCGTCTCCACGCGCCACATCCAGCCCAATGGCCACGGCAGCTTCGACTTCGTCTGGACCCACTTCGGCTTCGAGGACGACGACGAGGCGATGACGCAGCGCCGCCTCACGCAGGCCAACCTCTTCGGCCCGGCCGGCTTCGTCTCGGCCGATGATGGCGAGGTGATCGAGTTCAGCCAGCAGGCCTTCGAGAGCAAGCCCTTTCACCGCGCGCTGGCCGAGCTCGGCGGCAAGACGGTGGAGGACACCGAGCA
>JBIIED010000321.1:0-3623 GCA_044237995.1 Rubrivivax sp.
TGGTCAACACGATGGGGTCGGTCGGACAGCCTCCGGCGGTGCTGGGCGGGATGATCGGCGCGGCGCTGGTGGGAACCTTCCTCGGGATCTTTCTGGCCTACGGTTTCGTCGAGCCGCTGGCGGGCCTGCTCGATCAGAAGGTGGACGAGGCAGGCAAGTCCTACCAGTGCATCAAGGTGACGCTGCTGGCGAGCATGCAGGGCTACTCGCCCGCGGTGGCCGTCGAGTTCGGACGCAAGGTGCTGTACTCCACCTACCGGCCCTCGTTTCAGGAGCTCGAGAAGCAGGTCAAGGGAAAGAAGTAGCCATGGCCAAGGACGGCAGCAAGCTCCAGCCGATCATCGTCAAGCGGATCAAGAAGGGCGGGCACGGCCACCACGGCGGCGCCTGGAAGATCGCCTACGCCGACTTCGTCACGGCGATGATGGCCTTCTTCCTGCTGATGTGGCTGCTGGGCAGCACCACCGAGGGCGACCGCAAGGGCATCGCCGACTACTTCAACTCGCCGCTGAAGGTCTCGCTGACGGGCGGCTCGGGCTCGGGCGATTCCTCGCACGTGATCCGCGGCGGCGGCACGGACCTCTCTCGCGCGGTCGGGCAGGTCAAGCGCGGGGAGCAGGACGCGCAGCGCAGCACCATCAACCTCCACCAGATGAAAGCCGAGCAGGCGCGCGCCGAGCGGGTGCGGCTGGAGGAACTCAAGGCGGAGGTCGCCAAGCGCATCTCGGAGAACCCGGCCCTGACCGCGCTCGGGGCGCAGATCAGGCTCGACATGACGCCCGAGGGCCTGCGCATCCAGATCGTCGACGAGGGCAAGCCGATGTTCGCCAGCGGCAGCGCCGTGATGCAGCCCTACATGCGCGACCTCCTGCGTGAGATCGGCGTGGCACTGGTGAAGGTGCCCAACCGCATCATCTTCGAGGGGCACACCGATTCCACCCCCTACCAGGGCGGCGGCACGGGCTACGGCAACTGGGAGCTCTCGGCCGACCGCGCCAACGCCTCGCGGCGTGAACTCCACGCCGTGGGCCTCACCGACGAGCGTGTGATGCGCGTGCTGGGCCTGGCCGCCAGCCAGCCGCTCAACCTGGACGACCCGACCGCGGCAGTCAACCGGCGCATCAGCATCTCGGTGCTCACCCGCGAAGCGCAGGAGCGGCTCTCCAAGGGCCTGGGCAGCGAGATCGTGGGTGCGGATGCACCCTCGGCTCCGCCGGCTCGGCCGGCGTGGGTCGAACCGGTGCGCCCGGTGGTGCCGGCGGCAGCGCCCGCCGCGGTGCCCACCGCCGGCCGCGCGCCGGGAATACCGGGGTGAAAGCCCCCTTGATCGCCCTCAAGTCCGGGAGGTGCTGAGGCACCATCGGTGAGCCCTTTCATGGGCCCACCGACCATGGCTGACAGCGCCCAGGACAAGCAACTACCCGCCTCAGAGCGGAAGATCCAGAAGTCTCGCGAGCAGGGGCAGGTCGCGCGTTCGCGCGACCTCGGGCACTTCGCGGCGTGCTTCATCGGCGGCCTGGCCATCGTCGTGACCGCCCCGCAGACGGTGGACTGGCTGCGCAACGTCGTCACCCGGCTGCTGAAGTTCGACGCCGCGACCCTGGCCAACCCGCACGCGATGAGCGACCGCCTGGCCGACGGCACGTGGCAGTTCCTCATGGGGTCGCTCCCGCTGGGTGTGCTGATGCTGGTGGCCGGTGTGATCGCCAGCCTGGGATCGGGCGGCTGGAACTTCTCGTGGAAGGCCCTGGAGCCGAAGTTCTCGAAGTTCGATCCGATCTCGGGCATCGGGCGCCTGTTCACGCTGTCGCAGCTCGGCCAGACACTCAAGTCCTGCGCGCTCGCGCTGCTGCTCGGGCTGATCGCCTGGCTGTACGTGCAGGCCAACTTCGAGCGCTTCACCCACGTGCTGGGCATGCCGCTGCCGGCCGCGCTCGGCTTTGTCGGGAGCCTCGTGTGGGGCGGCATCGTGCTGCTGCTGGTCGCGATGGGATGCGTGGCGCTGCTGGACGTGCCGCTGCAGCGCTTCATGCTCATGCGTCAGCTGCGCATGAGCCACCAGGAGGCCAAGAACGAGCACAAGGACGCCGAAGGCAACGCCGAGGTGAAGTCCAAGATCAAGGTGCGCATGCGCGAGGCGGCCAACCGGCGCATGCTGGCGGCGGTGCCCCAAGCGAACCTGGTCGTGATGAACCCGACCCACTTCGCGGTGGCGCTGCAGTACGACGGAGAGAGCATGGGCGCGCCGAAGGTGGTGGCCAAGGGGGCCGACCTGATGGCCTTCCGCATCCGCGACGCCGCGCACGCGGCCAACGTGCCGGTGCTGGAGCAGCCCCCGCTGGCGCGCGCGCTGTACGCACACACCGAGGTGGACCAGGAAATTCCAGCGGCGCTGTTTGCCGCCGTCGCGCAGGTGCTGGCCTGGGTGTTCCAGCTGCGCAACTCCATGACCGGGCAGGGCGCCGCACCCGGGCCCCTGCGCGCCGTCGAGGTGCCCGACGCCCTCGACCCGAAGTCGCCTCGTGCCGTGCGAGCGGCCGCCTCCGCCGACAGCCCTTCCCGAGCCGCTGACTCCGCATGAACGCCTGGATCTCAAGCCTGCAGGCCCAGCTGGGCTCCCGCGCCGCCCTGGTCAAGGGGCTGATGGCGCCCATGTTCATCGTCCTGATCCTGGCGATGATGGTGCTGCCGCTGCCGCCGCTGGCGCTGGACATCCTCTTCACCTTCAACATCGCGCTGTCGCTGATGGTGATGATGGTGGCCGCGAGCATGGTCCGGCCGCTGGATTTCGCCGCCCTGCCCGCCGTGCTGCTGGTCACGACCCTGATGCGGCTGTCGCTCAACGTCGCCTCCACCCGGGTCGTGCTGCTGGAGGGCCACAACGGGCCCGGCGCGGCCGGCAAGGTCATCGAGGCCTTCGGGCACTTCCTGATCGGCGGCAACTTCGCCGTCGGTCTGCTCGTGTTCGCGATCCTGGTGGTGATCAACTTCATCGTCGTCACGAAGGGCGCGGAACGCATCGCTGAGGTCGGCGCGCGCTTCACCCTGGATGCGATGCCAGGCAAGCAGATGGCCATCGATGCCGACCTCAACGCCGGCATCATCGACGAGAAGGAGGCCAAGCGCCGCCGCGCCGAAGTGGCCGACGAGGCGGAGTTCTTCGGCTCGATGGACGGTGCGAGCAAGTACGTACGCGGCGACGCCGTGGCGGGCCTGCTGATCCTGTTCATCAACATCATCGGCGGCTTTGCCATCGGCATGGGCCAGCACGACCTGTCGGCCGGCGACGCGGCGCGCAGCTACATCCTGCTGGCCGTGGGCGACGCGCTCGTGGCGCAGATTCCGGCGCTCCTGATCTCGGTGTCGGCTGCGATGGTGGTGTCGCGCGTGGGCAAGGAGGAGGACGTCGGCACGCAGATCCGCAGCCAGGTCTTCGACTCCCCGCGCACCATCGCCACGACCGCCGGCATCGTGGGCGCCCTCGGCCTGGTGCCGGGCATGCCGCACCTCGTGTTCCTGTTCATCGCAGGCGGCCTGGGGGCGCTGGCGTGGGCCGTGAACCGGCGACGCCAGGCCCCGCCACCGCCCATGCCCGCAGCCGCGGCCGAGGTGGAGCGCGCCAA
>JBIIED010000068.1:0-12422 GCA_044237995.1 Rubrivivax sp.
GTCGGACTTATAATCGTAGGGTTTTGCCAACGCCGCCGCGCTCCCTGTGCGGGGATCCGGCTCCCGGCAGCCGCTTCGGACCCCTTCCGCCCATGACCCCCGCCGTCAACAAAGCCCTTCCGGAACTCGAGGCCCTGGCCACCAGCGGCGTCAAGTTCACTCCCCAGGCCTTCCTCGGCAAGACTGTGGTGCTGTACTTCTACCCGAAGGACGCCACCCCCGGCTGCACCACCGAGGCGATGCAGTTCCGCGATCACCACAAGGATTTCGTCAAGGCCGGCGCCGTCGTGTTCGGCGTCTCGCGCGACAACCTCGCCTCGCATGAGCGCTTCAAGGCCAACCTGGAGCTGCCCTTCGAGCTGATCGCCGACACGGAGGAGAAGCTCTGCCACATGTTCGGCGTGGTCAAGAACAAGATCATGTACGGCAAGAAGGTCAAGGGCATCGAGCGCAGCACCTTCCTCGTCGACGCGCAGGGCGTGCTGCGTGTCGAGTGGCGCGGCATCAAGGTGGCCGGGCACGTCGAAGACGTGCTCAAGGAGGTCAAGGGCCTGAACAAGGCCTGAGGCCGCCGCCTCCCGCAGCCCCAGCTCCAGCCCCGCGCATGCCCCTTCCGAAGCCGCCCGCCCGGCGCGCAGCGCTCCTTGGCGAAGCGCAGCAGGGCGCGCCCTCTGCGCGGGCGGCCTCCCGTGCGCCAGCGCCACCTCCCGTGGTTGCACCCCTAATGGGCGCCGACTCCGCGCCTGCTGCACCAGCCGTACCCCCCGCCTCGACCACGCCCCAGGTGCGTTCGGCCCCACCGCCTCGCCCCGCTCCTGCCCCAGCCCCTGCGGTACCCGCCGCCAACCGCGCCGCGCGCCCCTCCACCCCCAAGGCCCCGGCCCGCCCCGCGGGCAGCGCTGCCCGCAACGCCCAGCGAGCCACGGGGCCGGCCAAGCTCTTCGTGCTCGACACCAACGTGCTGATGCACGACCCGATGAGCCTCTTCCGGTTCGCCGAGCACGACGTGTTCCTGCCGATGATCACGCTGGAGGAACTCGACAACCACAAGAAGGGCATGAGCGAGGTGGCGCGCAACGCGCGCCAGGTCAGCCGCGACCTCGACGCGCTGGCGTCGGGCTCGATGCTCGACGCGAAGGCGGGCATCGCACTTGCCAAGACCGGCCACCGCGAGGCGGCCGGGCGGCTGTTCTTCCAGACCACGCACTTCGACATCCGGCTGCCCCAGGGGCTGCCGCAAGGCAAGGCCGACAACCAGATCCTGGGCGTCGTGCAGGCCCTGTGCGAGGAGCACCCCGGGCGCGAGGTGGTGCTGGTGTCCAAGGACATCAACATGCGCGTCAAGGCGCGCGCGCTCGGGCTGCCGGCCGAGGATTACTTCAACGACAAGACGCTCGAGGACGGCGATCTGCTGTACACGGGCGTGCTGCCCCTGCCCGCCGATTTCTGGGATCAGCACGGCAAGACCGTAGAGAGCTGGACCCAGGGCGGCCTGACCTACTACCGCATCAGCGGGCCGCTGGTGCCGAGCCTGCACGTCAACCAATTCGTCTACCTGGAGCCGCCCGGCGCCCCTGCCCTGCACGCGCGGGTGGCCGAGATCACTGGCGCCACCGCTGTGCTGCGCACGCTGCGCGACTACTCCAGCCCACGCCACGCCGTGTGGGGCGTGAACGCGCGCAACCGCGAGCAGAACTTCGCCCTCAACCTGCTGATGGACCCGGAGTGCGACTTCATCACGCTCACGGGCACGGCGGGCACCGGCAAGACGCTCATGACGCTGGCCTCCGCCCTGACCCAGGTGCTCGATGACCGGCGCTACTCCGAGATCATCGTCACGCGGGTGACGGTGCCGGTGGGCGAGGACATCGGCTTCCTGCCCGGCACCGAGGAAGAGAAGATGGGGCCCTGGATGGGCGCCCTGGACGACAACCTCGAAGTGCTGGCGCGCACCGACAGCGGCGCCGGCGAATGGGGGCGTGCGGCCACGAACGAGCTCGTGCGCAGCAAGGTGCGCATCAAGAGCCTGAACTTCATGCGCGGGCGCACCTTCCTCAACAAGTTCGTCATCATCGACGAGGCGCAGAACCTCACGCCCAAGCAGATGAAGACGCTCATCACCCGCGCCGGCCCGGGCACCAAGATCGTGTGCCTGGGCAACCTCGCGCAGATCGACACGCCCTACCTCACCGAGGGTTCCTCGGGCCTGACCTACGCGGTGGATCGCTTCAAGGGCTGGCCGCACGGCGGCCACGTGATGCTGGCGCGCGGCGAGCGCTCGCGCCTGGCAGATTTCGCCTCCGAGGCGCTGTAGCGCCTCAGGCGCGCTGCCCGGCCGCGAGGCCCTGCGCGAAGAGCAGCTCGGGCACCTTCTCCGCCAGCATCGGCCGCGCCAGCAGGTAGCCCTGCCCGGTGTGGATCTCCATTTCGCGCAGCTGCTCGAGCTGCTGCGGCGTCTCGATGCCCTCGGCCACCACCTTCTTGCCCAGCGCCTGACCCAGCCGGTTCACGGCGCGCACGATCTCGACGTTGTGCAGGCCGCGGTCCATGCCGTTGATGAAGGAGCGGTCGATCTTCAGCCCGTCGATGGGCAGGCTGCTGAGGTAGGCCAACGAGGAGTAGCCCGTGCCGAAGTCGTCGATGGCGAAGTGGACGCCGTAGTCGCGCAGCCCCTGCATCACGTCCAGCGCCGTGTCCATGCGGTGCATCAGGGAGGTCTCGGTGATCTCGAGCGTCAGGTTCGCAGGCGGCAGGCCCGCTTCGGCCAGCGCCTCCTTCACGCAGGGCGCGAAGTTCTGCAGCGCCAGGTCGCGCCCCGACACGTTGACGTTGACCGTCAGGTGAGCCAGGTGCGGCGCCATGCGTCGCCACGAGGCCAGCTGCTGCACGGCCGTCTGGATGACCCACGGCGTGAGCGAGGCCACGAGCCCCGACTCCTCGGCCAGCTGGATGAACTGGCTCGGGGGAATCGGCCCGCGCTCGGGGTGCACCCATCGGCACAGCGCCTCGAAGCCGGTCAGGCGATAGGGGCGCAGCTGGAACAGCGGCTGGTACACCAGCGAGAGATTGCTCTCCTGGATGGCCTGCGCGAGGTCCGCCTCGAGCCGCATCCGGTCGGCGATGTGGTGGTGCATCGAGGAGTCGTAGACGGCCACGCGGCCGCGGCCAGCGCTCTTGGCCTCGTACATGGCGAGGTCGGCGTCACGCGTCATCTCGTCGGCCGTGCGGTAGCCCAGGTCGCTCAGCGTCACGCCGAGGCTGGCACGCACCACCACCTCGTTGCTCATGATCCGCATGGGCTCGGCCAGCACCTCGATGACGCGCTCGGATACGCGCTTGGCTTCCTCGATCGAGGTCACCGAGCGCAGCAGCAGGGCGAACTCGTCGCCGCCCAGGCGCGCCACGAGGTCGCTCGGGCGCACGCACGACTTCAGCCGCCGCGCCACCTCCACGAGCAGCAGGTTGCCCGCCGCGTGACCCAGGCTGTCGTTGATGATCTTGAAGCGGTCCAGGTCCAGCATCACCACGGCGAAGCGGCTGGAGGAGTCGAGCGAGCAGGCCTCCACGGCCTCGGTGAGCTGCTTGTCGAACCAGGCCCGGTTGGCCACGTCGGTGAGGCTGTCGTGATAGGCGATGTGGGCCAGCTTGCCCTCGGCCTCGCGCCGCGACGTGATGTCGTGCATCTGGTAGATCAGGCACGTGCCGCCGTCGGCGGGGTCGTCGAAGGAGCTGCAGTACACCGAGACCCAGGTTTCCCGGCCGGTGGGCGAAGCCAGCCGCAGTTCCATCGACACCGCGGCCACGCGGCTGTGCTCGATCTCGCGCAGCCCCTCGCGATGCGGGGCCAGATCATCGGCATCGAAGAAGGACTCCAGATGCTCGCCCAACAGCTGATCCTCGCTTCGACGCACAAGCTGGCACGCCGCCTGGTTCACGCGCAGCGTGGTGCCATCGGTCTTGGTGATGGCCATGCCGATGGCCGCGTGCGTGAACGAGGCCATGAAGCGTTGGTAGTTCAGCTCGGCCTCGCGTCTGGCGTCGGCGATCTGTGCCTCCTGCTCCAGGCGCTCGGCCTCGTTGCGCTCGAGCGTCATGCGCAGCAGCACCACCACGATGGCAACCACCGTTGCCACGATCACCACCGTGGAGATGCCAAAGAGCTTGCCCATCAGGATGCCCAGGCCCGCCACGGTGGCGGCGCCCATCTGCAGGGCTGCGATCCAGGCCGTCGAGTGCAGCCAGTTCCAGTTCATGTCCTGGTCGGTCTTGGTCGCCAGGAACAGCGAGAACCAGCCGGTGGTGAACATGTACTGGCACAACCCTGCCACGCCGAGCGCACCGATCGTGCTGGCCGCCTCAGGCAACCCGATACGCATGCCCCCTTCACGCAGGAGGTGGAAGACGCCTCCGACGACGGCCATCGACAGCATGGCGATGGCCGGGGTGTGCAGCCGGCTGCTCATCCGGGTCGATGCGCGCGAGGCCCCGAGCCATCCCTCCAGGCCAGCCGCCAGGATCGCGGCCGGGGCGCCTACGCCGCCCAGCAGCGCAAAGATCACCACATCGGCCAGGCTCACCGCCAGGGTCGAGGAGATCCGGATCGTGCTCATGGCAGCCACGACCGTGGCCGCCAACCCGAGCAGGGTCACGGCCGTGTTCCATGGATCCTGCACGAGCGTGAACAAGGCCCAGCCCAGCGCCGCTGCGCCGACGATGCAGTTTGCCAGCCACAGGCGCAAGGCCCGGGGCGAGTAGTCGAACAGGTGCTGCCTGCGGAATCGTCCGAGGTACCCGATCAACCCTGCGCTGTTCCTTGATGGCGTCACGATGCTCCCAACCCCGGGTGGCGCCTCACAACGAAAAAGGGGCGCCGAACCCATCGGCACCCCTATTTCGGCAGCTTCGGCCGCCACCTTGAGGGTGGCGATTCCGGTCGCACCGGGCCTCACTCGCCCCGGATCGACTCGGCCAGGATCACCCCTTCAGCCAGGATCACCCCTTCGGCCAGGATCACGCCCTCGGCCAGGATCACCCCTTCGGCGAGGATCACCCCTTCGGCCAGGATCACCCCTTCGGCCAGGATCACCCCTTCGGCGAGGATCACCCCTTCAGCCAGGATCACCCCCTCGGCCAGGATCACCCCCTGCGCCAGGTTGACGGTGTCCACGAAGTGCTTGCCATCCGCGCGGAACCCGATGCCGGTGGTGAGCGTGGCACCGATCTGCTGCCCGGCGAGCAGGCCATCGGCCAGCCGCACGATCTCGGAAACCTTCATCTGCAGCAGGCTCGCCGACTGGATCCGCGCATCGGTCACGGTTGCGCTGCGGCGCGCATCGAGCAACCGGATGCCCGGGCCGAGCAGCGTCACGTTCGTGGCGTGTGCCTCGGTGATGGCAGCCGGAACGGTGTTCAGGGGAATCCAGGTCGGGCTCTGGGGGCGCCAGGCCACCCTGGCCCGTGTCAGCGAGTTGCGAACCCAGGTCAGCCGGTGGTCCCAGGCGGGCTGGTAACGGGTGAACAGCGCATCGCCGCGCGCCAGGTGCGAGCCGCCCACCACCGTCATGCGGGCCGTTGTCTGGGCCTGGCTGGCAATGAGCGCGCTCGAGAGGCTGACGGGCAGCGCCGTGGCACCAGCGGCCAGCAGGGATTCGCCCGGCTTGATGACGCCAGCCTCGATGGCGGCGCGCAGGTTGAGGTTGCGGCTCGGACCGAAGTCGCTCACCCGCATCAGCCGCACCAGCGCGAGGGCGCCCTGCACATTGAGCTCGCCCGTGCCCTGTTGCAGCAGGTTGTCGTTGAGCGTCGGCGTGGCCGTGTACTGCAGGATCGCCTTGATCAGCGGCGGCGTCAGGCCGGGGTTGGCCTGCAGCATCAGCGCCACTGCGCCGGACACGACGGGCGCTGCAATCGAGGTGCCGCTGAGCGACATCAGCTCCCGCGTCTGCGTCGTCTGGTTCGCGCCAGCGCCCTGGGCAGTGGCCTCCTGGCTGAGGCCGCAGTTCTCCCGCGCCAGGCGGTTCCAGCGCGCCGGGCTCGAGCACAGGGCCGAGGTGCCGGTCGTGACAGTATCGGAAGCCAGCGCCGCCACGATGCGGTTGCCCGGGGCCACGATGTCGGGCTTGATGAGGTTGTCGACCCAGCCCTTGTAGTTGGCGCTGACGGGCTGCGTGTACACGCGGCCGCGGGTCGGGCCCTTGGAGCTGAAGCCGGTGACGGCGTTGTCGGTGCGGCCCGGGGTCGCGAACATGTTCACCGCGCCCACGGTGATCACGGACGGGTCATGCCCGGGCGACATGATCGTGCCGTAGACGAGCTTGCCGTTGCCGTCCTTGCCCAGGTTGCCCGCGGCGGCCACCACCACGATCCCGGTGGCCACGGCCGCCCGGGACGCACGAGCCAGCGGATCGACCAGGTAGGAGTCGGTCGAGCTCATCCCCAGGCTGAGATTCATCACGCGGATGTTGTGCGAGGGATGGCGCGCTCGCAGGATGACCCAGTCGATGCCCGCCAGCACATCACTCAGCTCGCCCTTGCCCGTCTCGTCGAGCACGCGCACGTCATAGAGCCGCGCGCCCGTGGCCAGCCCGCCCGAGGAAACTGCCGGCAACCGGCTCTTCGTGTCGGCAGCCAGGCTGGCCCCTGCGGCCGCGGCGGCCACGTGCGTGCCGTGACCGTAGGGATCCGGGCTCGTGGGCTGCGCCGCCATGTTCCGTGGCGCCAGGCCCGTGGGGGCGCTGAAGTCTGTTTGCACCAGGTTCACACGCGACCCGAGCGTGGAGGAATGGTCCTGGCCGGTAGCCCAGCCGTCCCCCACGAGAGATCGGCGGATGCCGACGATGTCGACCCGGCCGGCCACCTTGCGGCCGGTGGCGGTGTTGCTGAAGTCGGCCAGCGAAGCGTGTCGGAAATCGATTCCGGAGTCCAGGACCGCGATGCC
The DNA here is from genome assembly GCA_044237995.1 of Rubrivivax sp. Classification (GTDB taxonomy): domain Bacteria; phylum Pseudomonadota; class Gammaproteobacteria; order Burkholderiales; family Burkholderiaceae_C; genus Rubrivivax. The sequence continues at coordinate 6,938 of JBIIED010000068.1, forward strand.
CACGCCCGTGCCGGTCAGGCTCTGATTGGCGGTCCCGGCGTCGAGGCGGCCCGTGGTGCGTCCGAGGGATGTGTACTGCAGCTGGCTGCGTTGCGCGATCCGGTTCGGGATCACGCGCTTCACGCCCGCCACTTCCGTCAGCGGCTTGATGCGGTTCACCGGCAGCATCACCGCCATCGCCGGAAAGGACTGGTACACATAGTGCACCGAGCCCCTCTGGGCCTGGGTGAGGGTACCCGTCTGGGCATTGCCCTTGATGAGCCAGTCGCGCACCGCGGCGAAGTCGGCCGGGTTGCGCAGCAGCACCAACGCCTTCGCGTACTTGATGCCGTTGACGTCCTTCATGTAGCTCTGGTCGCCCGTGCCGCCGCTGCTGGGGCCGCCGGGCTTCGTCGCATCGATGAACTCACCCGAGAGCTTCGTCTCCGCGGGCGTCGCCGGTGCGGCACCTTGCGCCCAGGCCACGCCATTGAACAGGGTCACCGCGGCCAGCACCAGGACCGATCGGGCCTGACGTCCCCAGGAATTCTGGTTGCGAAGGTGGTTCATGCTTGCTTTCCCGTGTTGAGCGGCCCGCCCGACCTGCTTGCATGCAGGCGCGGCAGACGTCCATCCCCGGCCTGTGGGGTAATGCCCTCGACCGGTCCGCGGATGATCAACGAATCCCCCGTCTGCGGGGGAGGGGCAGCCCCGACGAACCCTTCGCCGCCGTGACCCAGTTCACGCCTGAGGGGACTGCTCGGGCCCTGAGCCGCCCTCCCGGGCAGCCTCAGGAGCCTCAGGCCGCCGGCACGCCGGCCTGCTCGAGATGAGCCAGCAGCATGGCCGGTGGCAGCGGCCGGCTGAAGAGATAGCCCTGTCCGGCACCCACGCCGATGTCGCGCAAGGCGTCGAGGTGCTCGGGCGTCTCGACCCCTTCGGCAATGACCTGCATGTGCAGCGTCTGCCCCAGGCGCTGGATGGCGCGCACGATCTCCACGTTCTGCGGCCCGCGATCCATGCCGATGACGAAGGAACGGTCGATCTTCAGGCTGTCGATGGGCAGCTTGCTCAGGTAGGAGAGCGAGGAGTAGCCGGTGCCGAAGTCGTCGATCGAGAAACCCACGCCGATGCGCCGCAGGGCTTCCATCACCGGCAGCGCATGCTCCACGCTCTGCATGAGCGAGGTCTCGGTGATCTCGAGGGTCAGCGCATGCCCGGACAGGCGCGCACGCGCCAGCGCCGTGGCCACCGAGGTGGTGAACCCGGGCAGGCCGAGATCACGGGCCGATACGTTCACGTGCATGCGCAGGCGCTCGGCATGGGGCAGGACCCGCTGCCAGCCCGCCATCTGCAGGGCCGCCATCTCGATGACCCAGGGCGTGAGCTGCGCGATGAAGCCCGACTCCTCGGCCAGCTGGATGAAGCGGGGCACGTCCACCTGCCCCATCTCCGGGTGGTGCCAGCGAGCCAGCGCCTCGAAGCCGAGCAGCCGCCGCAGCTCGAGGTCGAAGATCGGCTGGTACGCAAGCGTGATCTGCCCGGCGCCGATCGCCTTGCGCAGCTCGGCCTCCATGTACAGGCGGTTGGCCACGTACTCGTGCATGGAGGTGTCGAACACCGAGATGCGGCCGCGGCCGCGGCCCTTGGCGTCGTACATGGCAATGTCCGCGTCGCGGATCATCTCGTCGGCGTTGCGCCGCCCGAGGCTGCTCATCGTCAGGCCGATGCTCGCCTGGACCGAGAACTCGGTGCCCGACATCTGCACCGGCTCGTTCAGTGTAGCGGCCACGCGCTGGGCCATGTGCATCGCCTCGGCCTGCGAGCTCACGCCCCGCAGGAGAACGGAGAACTCGTCTCCGCCCAGGCGTGCCACACGGTCTTCGGGGCGCACGCACTGCCTGAGCCGGTTGCCGATCTCCACCAGCAGCTCATTGCCGGCGGCATGCCCGAGGCTGTCGTTGACCATCTTGAAGCGGTCCAGGTCGAGCAGCAGCACGGCAAAGCCGGCATCGGGGTCGCGCTCGTGGCGCGCGATCGCCTCCTGCAACCGAGTCATGAAGGCCAGGCGGTTGGGCAGGCCCGTCAAGCCATCGTGGTACGCGGCGAACCGCAGCTTCCTCTGTGTCTCGCGGCGCTCGGTGATGTCGTGGACCTGGTAGATGAGGCCGATGCCGGAGGCGCCCGGATCCTCGAAGGGGCTGGCGTGCAGGGAGACCCAGACTTCACCCTCCGGGCGCTGGAGGCGGACTTCGGCGGCAACGGTGCCCTCCGGCTGGCCTACCAGTTCGGCCAGCTGCGGCTCCACACGTTGGCGATCCTCGGGGGTCAGCAAGTCAAGGAACGGCGAGCCCAGGAAATCCGACTCCTTGCGTTGCAGGAGGTCACACAGCGCCCGGTTGACCCGCAATACACGGCCGTCACCAGCGGCGATGGCCAGGCCGCCGGCGGCGTTGGTGAAGGCAGCCGTGAAGCGCTGTTGGTTGAGACGGGCTGCCTCCTGGGCTTCGGCAACGCGCGACTCCTGGAGTGATATCTCTTCCTCGAATCGCCTCACTGACAACCGAATCAGCAACAGCACAGCCAGACCAGTCATGGCCGACACACCGACAGCCTGTAACCCGAGCCGGCCAGTGCTGATGGCCACCAACCCGCCAACGAAGGCCCCCAGCACCGATATCGCCCCCATCCACGCCGTTTCTCCCAGAAACGTGTGAAGCGTGAACCGTCTGCCTTGCTTGGTGGCGATCAGGACATGCTGCAGCCCGGTGTTCACCGCGTAGTGAGTGAATCCAGCCAGACACAACGCAAGCAAGGCACCTGCAGAGTTGGAGATCCCGGCCGGGGGAAGCAGACTGCCACCGAGGCTGAAAACGAGCCCCGCTGCACTCATACCGAGAAGCGCACTTGCAGGACTGAAGAGCCTGCTCGAGAGCCGTCTAGATCTTCGAAACGCTCCGACCGCACCATCGGCAGCAGCGATCAAGACGGCCGGAGCGGGTCCCAACACGGCCAGGGTTCCGAACAAGAACGGATCCGAGACAGAGAAGACGACTGTAGTCCGCGGCACCCTTACGGGAAACTGGCTGGCCAACAGCACGGGAATGGCCGCAAAGAGCATGGGGAACCATGTGGAGACCTCGTGGGAAACGGTCACCACCGCGGGCACCAGCAGGAGCAGGCCTGCTGCGACGACGATCAGCCAAATGCACAGCGCACGCCGCGAATAGTCGAACAGGTGCCGGTCGCGGAAACGGCCCCACAGCGAGTCGGCAGGTGCACCGGCCACGGGCGTCAGGGCTCTCCGAGAGTGGCAGACTCCAAAACAGACCCCGGATCCGACAACAGCACCTCGGCCAGAATGGACTGCTCAGCCAGAATCGACTGCTCGGCCAATATCGACTGCTCGGCCAATATCGACTGCTCGGCCAATATCGACTGTTCAGCCAATATCGACTGTTCAGCCAATATCGACTGTTCAGCCAATATCGACTGTTCAGCCAGAATCGACTGTTCAGCCAGAATCGACTGTTCAGCCAGAATCGACTGCTCCGCCAGAATGGACTGCTCCGCCAGGATCGATTGCTCAGCCAGAATGGATTGGGTACCCAAAAGCAGCCCATCTCCGTACAGGGCGGCACCGGACGTGTAGATACCTCGCGTCAACCCCACCGTCCGGTTCGCGTTCTGCCCCGCCCTCGCCAGCACATCCACCAGCGGCACACGCATCCAGGCACTGGCGCCCCCGAAGAACGTGAACGTGGGATCGAGCAACCGCACCCCCGGGCCCACCAACAGCTGCCCGGCCTGCGACATCTCGACGATGGCGTAGGGCACCGTGCGCGCCGGCACGCCCTTGGACGTCGGCTGGTAGCTGACGGTGGAGCGCGCGACGACGCGGCGCGACCACATCAACGTGGGATCCCACAACGGCTGCAGCGAGGTGAACAGCGCAGCGCCCGTGGCCAGGCGCGCACCGCCGAGCGTGACGACGCCGCTCCACGGCACGGTCTGGCCATTGATCACCGACGAGTGCGTGGGCAATGCCGCCCCCGCCGCCAGCAGGCCCCCACCTGCCCTGAGCGTGCCAGCCTCGATCGCCGGGCCGATGTCGCTGCGCAGCGCACGCGCCAGCCGCACGGCACCCTCGATATTGAGCATGCCCGTACCCTGCACCACCAGCGGCGCCGCGGGAAGCGGCTGGGCTGTGTACTGCAGGATGGCCTTGACGAGCGGAGGCGTGAGCCCGGGGTTGGCCTGCAGCATCATCGCCGCGGCACCTGCCACCACCGGCGCGGCCATGGAGGTTCCGCTGATCTGCATCAGCTCGCGGGCCGGCGTCTGGGCAGCGCCCACCTGGGTCAGCTCGGGGTAGGTGCGCGCCAGCGCGTTCCAGCCGCTGGTCCTCGAGAACTTGTCGGACCCGAGCACGCCCACGATGCGGTTGCCCGGCGCCACCAGGTCAGGCTTGACGAGGTTGTCGCGAAGGATGGCGCCGTTGTAGAAGACCAGGCGGCCCCGCGTCAGGCCCTTGGAGCTGAAGCGCGTGACGACGTCGTCGGCGCGCGAGGCGCTGCCCTTCATGTTCACGGCGCCCACGGTGATGACCGTCGGGTCGTGCCCGGGCGAAGCGATGCTCCCGTAGGCCAGTCGCCCGTCGCGCGCCACGCCGCGGTTGCCAGCCGCCGCCACCACCACCACGCCTGCAGCCGAGGCGCCGCGCACGGCACGCGCCAGGGGGTCGACGAGGTAGGACTCCCAGGTGTCCACACCCAGGCTGATGTTCATCACCCGGATGTTGGCCAGGCGCGCGCGCTGCACCACCCAGTCGATGCCCGCCAGCACGTCGGCCATCTCGCCGATGCCGCGCTCGTCGAGCACCCGCACGTCCCAGATCGCGGCGCCCGTGGCGATGCCGCCCGACTCTGGTTGCTGGTAAGCCCCGCTGCCCGCCGCGGCACCGGCCACGATGCTGCCGTGGCCGTAGGGGTCGGGCACGTTGGCGGTGGGGCGCAGTTGCGGGCCGCCCTGCCAGTACTTGGTGCCGTCGATACTCGCGGTGGTGGAGGCGGCGTAGTCCACACCCGTGCGCCAGCCGCCATCGGGAAAGTTCTTGCGCATCGCGGCGAAGTCGACCACGCCGGCGACCCGGGTCGAGCCGTCGGCACGCCGGAAGTTCTGGTGCCGGAAGTCGACGCCCGAATCGAGGAAGGCGATGCCCACGCCCGAGCCATCCACCCCCGGCGCACCGCCCACGGCTGCCGAGGCCGCCACCTGGCCGGTGGTGGTCTGCAGCAGGCTGGCACGGCGCACGGCCAGGCGGTTGGGCACCACGTAGAGCACGTCCGAGCGGGCGGCCAGTTGCGGCACGGCCGCCACAGGCACCGTGGCCGAGACGCCCTGCATGGAGATGAACTGGTAGTACACCGAGCCGCCCGCGCCCAGGATGTGACTGCGCAGCCCTGCCAGGGTGGTGTCGCTCGCACGCGCCATCACGAGCACCTTG
>JBIIED010000322.1:0-3615 GCA_044237995.1 Rubrivivax sp.
TCGGTCTGCTCAGTCCATCGGCGGCAGCAGTGTTTCCTGCAACACCGCGCGCCGGGCCCGGAAGTCGGGCACCACCGAGCCGACCACCTCCCAGAACCGCGGGCTGTGGTCCATCACGCGCAGGTGGGCGAGTTCGTGCGCCACCACGTAGTCGATCACCGGCTGCGCGAAGTGCACGAGCCGCCAGTTCAGCCGCACCGAGCCGTCCGCGCCTGCGCTGCCCCAGCGCGTGGCCGCCGAGCTCAGCGAGAGCCGTCGCACCTGCACGCCAAGCTCGCGCGCGTAGTGGGCGCAGCGCTCCTCGAAGATGCGCCGCGCCTGGCGCTGCAGCCAGCCCTGCACCGCCTCGCGCACCTGCTCGGCCACGGCACCGTGGGGCAGCCCCACGTGCAGCGTCAGGCGCGGCACGCCCGGCAGCGCCTGGGCGTCGGTGTGCAGCACCGCGCCCGTGGTGCGCGGGTCGAGCACCACGATCACGCTCTCACCGAGGAAGGGCACGAGTGCGCCATCGCCCCAGGCGATGCGCGACTGCTCCAGGCGCCGCGCCCGCTCGTGCTGCTCGTGCAGCTTGCGCACGATCCAGGCTGCCTTCTCGCGCAGCGCCGCCTCGATCTCGGAGGAGCCGGTCCAGCGCGGCGCACTCACCGCCAGGCCCTCGGGCCCGATGACGAAGCCGATGCTGCGCCGCCGAGCCCGGCGCAGCTCGAAGCCCACGCGGCAGCCCTGCAGCATCAGTTCATGGCTGGCGCGCGGGTGGCGGAATTCGCGGGTGGCCGGCTCCGCGCGGGCGGGAGCCGGCCTCGCGGCGGGGTGAGTCGGTGCGGCCATCGCGGGAGGCCCGGATACAGGGACGGTCGGCCCGCCGTCACCGAAGAGCGACAGTTGCTCAGGCTGGGGAGGGAGTGGCAACGCGGCCATGCAGGCCGCAGTCTAGGGCCTGCGCGCCCCGGACGTCGGCGCGGGGTAGGCCTCGGGGTCCAGGCGCCGCATCTCCGCCTCGATCCAGGCCTCCACCTCGCGCATCAGCTCCTCGGGGTCGCGGCCGACGCTCGGGATGGGCCGGCCGATGCGCACCGGAACCACGCCCGGGCGCAACAGGAAGCTCTTGCGCGGCCAGCAGCGCGCCGAGGCCACCGCGATCGGGACGATGGGCACCCCGGCGGCCACCGCCAGGCGCGAGGCGCCCGTCTTGTAGGTGCCCTGCTCGCCACGCGCAGTGCGCGTGCCCTCGGGGAACATGATCACCCACACGCCCTCGGAGAACAGGCGCCGGCCCTGCTCCGCCACCCTGTGCCAGGCTTCGGTGCGACGGCTGCGGTCGATGTGCACCATGTCCAGCCGCCCCATCGCCCAGCCGAAGAAGGGGACACGCAGCAGCTCGCGCTTGAACACGTAGGCCAGCGGGTGCGGCATGAGCGTGGGAAAGAAGAAGGTCTCCCAGGTCGACTGGTGCTTGGGCGCCAGCAGCACCGCCGAGCGCGCGTCCTCGGCGGTGGGCACGTTCTCCAGGCCCTGCACCTGCGCGCGCACGCCGCAGATCACGCGCGCGCCCCAGATCGCGGCGCGCAGCCATTGCACCGCCACCCAGTAGAGCTTCGGCCCGCGCCAGGCCATGGAGGCCAGGAGCACCACCACCGCCCACGGCACGACGGTGACGACCAGGTAGACGAGGTAAAGGGCCGAGCGCAGCGCGCAGGCCAGGCGTCCCGCCGCGCTCACGAGGCCGCCCCCGCACCCGACGCTTCCCGACGCAGCAGGTGCTCGGCCAGGCCGGCCAGGTCGCGGTGCACGCGGGTCTGCGGCACCTCGTGCAGGATCGCCTGCAGCTGAGGCTCATCCAGATGGGCGGCGCGGCCGCTCATCACGAGGTGCGGCGGGCAGCCAGCGGCGCGCGCGGCCAGCAGGTCACGCAAGGTGTCGCTCACCACCGGCACCTGGCGCAGGTCGGCCCCGTAGCGCCGGCCGATGTCGAGCATCATCCCCGGCAGCGGCTTGCGGCACTCGCAGTGCTCTTCCGGGGCGTGCGGGCAGAAGAAGACAGCATCGATGCGCCCGCCCACTCGCTGCGCGCAGCGGATCATGTGGGCGTGGACAGCGTTGACCGAGGCCATGTCGATCATGCCGCGGCCGATGCCCGCCTGATTGGTCGCCACCACCACGTGCCACCCGGCCTGGTTCAGGCGCGCCACCGCCTCCAACGCGCCGCGCACGGGCTGCCACTCCTCGGGCGACTTGACGTGGTCGTCGCGGTACTCGTTGAGGATGCCGTCGCGGCCGAGGATGATCAGCTTCAAGGCTGGGGCTGCCTGTGCACAGGTCGAAGGGTTGGTTTCGCAGGGGCCGCCGTGCCGCGCCTCAGCCGGCCAGGCGCGACAGGTCGGCGACCTGGTTCATCGCCCCGTGCAGTGCGCGCAGCAACGCCAGCCGGTTGGCCCGCAGCGCCATGTCCTCGGCGTTGACCATCACGGCGTCGAAGAAGGCGTCCACCGGCGCCTTGAGCGCGGCGAGTTCGCGCAGCGAAGCCGTCAGGTCTCCTGCCTGGCGTGCCGCCTCGGCTCGGGGCCCGGTCTCGGCCAGGGCAGCCCACAGCGCGCGCTCGGCCGGCTCGACGAGCCGTGCCGGATCCACCTCCGCCACTGGGGCGTCGTCGGACTTGCGCAGGATGTTGCCCACCCGCTTGTTGGCCGCCGCCAGCGCTGGCGCCTCAGGCAGCGCGGCAAAGGCCCGCACCGCCGCCAGCCGCGCGGGCACGCCGGCCCACACGTCGGGCCGCAGCGCCAGCACGGCGTCCACCTCGCGCGCGCTGGAACCCTGCTCGCGCAGCCAGCCCGCCAGCCGGTCATCCAGGAAGCGCAGCACCTCGGCCTGGGCCGCGCCATGGCCTGCCGGGAAGGCGGCGAAGGCCTCGTGCACGAGGGTAGGCACCGAAAGCGGCAGTGCCCGCTCCACCAGCATGCGCACCACGCCCAGCGCGTGGCGCCGCAGCGCGAAGGGATCCTTCTCGCCCGTAGGCAGCTGCCCGATGCCGAACAGGCCTGCCAGCGTCTCGAGCTTGTCGGCCAGCGCCACCACCAAGCCCACCTCCCCGCGAGGCAGGGCGTCGCCCGCGAAGCGCGGCTTGTAGTGGTCCTCGATCGCATCGGCCACCGCCTCGCGCAGGCCATCGTGGCGCGCGTAGTAGGCACCCATGATGCCCTGCAGCTCCGGGAACTCGCCCACCATGTCGGTGAGCAGGTCGGCCTTGGCCAGCGTGGCCGCCTCCTCCGCCAGGTCGGCGAGCACCAGGCCCCCGAGCTGCTGCCCGATGAGGCGCGCGATCGCACGCACGCGCTGCACGCGGTCGGCCTGCGTGCCAAGTTGCCCGTGGTAGACGACGCGACCGAGCTCGGGCACGCGCGAGGCAAGCGTGCGCTTGCGGTCCTGATCGAAGAAGAACTTGGCGTCAGCCAGGCGCGGGCGCACCACGCGCTCGTTGCCACCGATCACACCCGACGGATCGGCCGGCTGCACGTTGCTCACCACCAGGAAGCGGTTCGTCAGCCGGCCGGCCTCGTCCAGCAGCGGGAAATACTTCTGGTTGGCCTTCATCGTGAGGATCAGGCACTCCTGCGGCAC
>JBIIED010000069.1:0-12389 GCA_044237995.1 Rubrivivax sp.
TAGGCCGTGCTGGACTGGAACCAGCGACCAAAGGATTATGAGTCCTCTGCTCTGACCAACTGAGCTAACGGCCCCCCGCGCCCATTCTAGGAGGCGCAGCCTGGTTCCCAAGCGGCCGGCCCGCGCCGGCCAGCCTCAGCCAGCCGGCTTCTGGCTCAGTGCATTGGTGAGCAGGCGCGAGGTGATGCCCACGATCTGGATCATGCGGTCGTAGTGCATGCGCGTGGGGCCGATCACGCCCAGGCGCCCCACCACCATGCCGTCGACCTCGTAGGGCGCGGCCACTACCGACAGCTCCTCGAATGGCACCACCCGGCTCTCCCCGCCGATCCAGATGCGCACGCCCTCGGCGCGGCTGGAGGTGTCGAGCAGCCGCATGAGCTCGGTCTTGCGCTCGAACACGTCGAAGAGCTTGCGCATCGCCCCCATGTCGTGGCTGAAATCCTCCACCTCCAGCAGCCGGCGCTCGCCCACCACCACCACCTGATCGCTCGATTCGGCGATCGCCTCGGTGCCGGCCTTCACGGCGGCTGCCATGAGGGCTGCTATCTCTCCGCGCAGCGCCTCGATCTCGCCGTGCAGCCGCTCACGCACCTCCTCGATGGTCAGGCCCGCGTAGTGGGAGTTGAGGTAGTTGGTGGCCTCCACGAGCTCGCCCTGGAGGTAGTCGCGTGCGGTGAGGATCAGGCGGTTCTGCACGTCGCCGTCTGGCGACACGAGGATGACGAGCACCCGGCGCTCGCCCAGGCGCAGGAACTCGATGTGCCGAAACACGCTGGCGCGGCGCGGCACCGTGACCACGCCCACGAAGTTCGACAGGCTCGACAGCATCTGCGCGGCCTGCGCGATCACGCGCTGGGGCTGGTCGGGTTGGAGCTGCTCGCGCACCGAGGCGAGTTCGGGCGGAGGCTGCGCCGGGTCGAGCGGGCGCGCCGTGAGCATGGTGTCGACGAAGAGCCGGTAGCCGCGCGCCGTGGGAATGCGGCCGGCACTGGTGTGGGGGCTGGCGATGAGGCCGAGCTCCTCCAGGTCGCTCATCACGTTGCGGATGGTGGCGGGCGAGAGATCCAGGCCCGAGGCGCGCGAGAGCGTGCGCGAGCCCACGGGCTGCCCGTCGGCGATGTAGCGCTCCACGAGCGCCTTGAGCAGGGTCCTGGCGCGGTCGTCCAGCATCCGATTCATTGTAAGGACAAGCCCGCCCTGGGGTGGCTCCCAAGAGGGCGTCCGCAACAGGCGCATCGTGTCATCATCTCCCCCATGTCCGCACGCTTTCGCCACGCCGCGCTGATCGGAAAGTACCAGGCCCGGGGCATCCGCCCTGCGCTCGAGGACGTGGCCCGCTTCCTGTGCGAACAGGGGCTGGATGTCTCCTTCGAGCGCGAGACGGCGGTGGCCACCGGCGTGTCCGACTACGAGGTGCTCACCACCGCGCAACTGGGCTCGCGCTGCGATCTGGCCGTGGTCGTGGGCGGTGACGGCACCATGCTCGCCATCGGGCGCGAGCTCGCCCGCCACGGCGTGCCGCTGGTGGGCATCAACCAGGGCCGGCTGGGCTTCATCACCGACATCCCGCTGGAGCGGCTCAAGGAATCGCTCGGGCCGATCATCGCCGGCGACTACGAGGAGGAGCACCGCGCGATGCTCGACGGCACCGTGTGGCGCGACGAGCAGCCGATCTTCGAGGGGCTGTCCATGAACGACGTCGTCGTCAGCCGCGGCGCTACCGCCAGCATGGTGGAGCTCAAGGTGACGATCGGCGAGGACTTCGTGGCCAACATCCGCGCCGACGGCCTCATCGTGGCCTCGCCCACCGGCTCCACCGCCTACGCGCTGTCGGCCGGCGGCCCGATCCTGCACCCGGGCATCGCCGGCTGGGTGCTCGTTCCGATCGCCTCGCACACGCTGTCCAACCGCCCGATCGTACTGCCCGATCATGGCGAGATCCGCATCGAGATCGTCGCCGGCCGCGACGCATCGGCCAATTTCGACATGCAAAGCCTCGCCAGCCTCCTGCACGGCGACCAGGTCCGCGTGCGCCGTTCGCAGCACAAGGTGCGCTTCCTGCACCCGCGCGGCTGGAGCTACTACGCCACGCTGCGGCGCAAGCTGCGCTGGTACGAGGGGGTGGCCTGATGCTGCGCCGGCTCGCGCTGCGCGATTTCGTGCTCGTGCACCGGCTCGAGCTCGAGCTCGGGCGCGGCTTCACCGTGCTCACGGGCGAGACGGGCGCGGGCAAGTCGATCCTCGTGGACGCACTGCAGTTCGTGCTCGGCGCGCGGGCGGATACGCTCAGCGTGCGCGAGGGCGCCTCCCGTGCCGAGGTGAGTGCGGAGTTCGACAGCCCCGGCTCGCTGGCTGCGTGGCTGGAGGAGGCTGGCTTCGAGCTGGCTGAAGGCACTCTGCTGCTGCGGCGTACCGTCGACGACCAGGGCCGCAGCCGGGCCTGGATCAACGGCAGCAGCGCGACGGTGGCGCAGCTGCGCGAGGCGGCCGAACACCTGGTGGAGATCCACGGCCAGCACGCCTGGCAGAGCCTGACGCGTCCGGCGGCCGTGCGCACGCTGCTCGACGAGCAGGCCGGGGTGGACTCGCGCGCGATGGATACCGCCTGGCGCGCCTGGCGCCAGGCACAGCAGGCCCTGGAGCAGGCGCGCACGCAGGCCGATGCGCTGGCCCGCGAACGCGAGCGGCTGCTGTGGCAGCTCGGCGAACTCGACAAGCTCGACCCGGGCGAGCAGGAGTGGGACACGCTGCAGGCCGAGCACCAGCGGCTGGCCCACGCACACTCACTGCTCGAAGCCGCACGGCAGGCCCTGGAGTGGCTGGCTGAAGGGGACCCCGCAGTGGACACCCTGCTCGACCGCGCCGCCGCCACGCTGGACGATGCCGGCCGCCTCGATCCGGCGCTGGCCAGCCTGGCACAGGTGCTGCGGGATGCGCAGTCCCCGCTGCAGGATGCGGCGCGCACCCTCCAGGCCTACCTCTGCGACACCGAGCCCGATCCGGCTCGCCTGGCGCAGCTCGACGCACGGCTGGCGGCCTGGATCGCGCTGGCCCGTCGCCACCGCCGCCCGCCTGCCGAGCTGCCGGCGCTGCGCAGCGCCTGGCGGGCCGAGCTGCATGCGCTCGACGTTGCCGGCGACCTGCCCGCGCTCGAGCAGGCCGAGCGCCAGGCGCAGGCCTCCTGGCTCGAGGCCGCGCGCGCCGTCTCGGCGCTGCGCCACCGGCACGCCCCTGAGCTCTCGGCAGCCGTCACGCAGGCGATGCAGCCGCTGGGCATGGCCGGCGGGCGCTTCGAAGTGGCACTGCCAACTTGCGAGACACCGCAACCCCACGGTCTCGAGTCGGTCGAGTTCCTCGTTGCCGGTCACGCGGGGTCGAGCCCGAGGCCGCTCGCCAAGGTGGCTTCGGGCGGCGAGCTCTCGCGCCTGGCGCTGGCCATTGCCGCCACCACCACGCGTGTGCGCGTGCAGGCCCCGCCCACCCTCGTCTTCGACGAGATCGACGCCGGCGTCGGCGGCACGGTGGCCGACAGCGTGGGCCGCCTCATGAAGCAGCTTGGTGCGAACAGTCAGGTGCTGGCCGTCACGCACCTGGCGCAGGTGGCGGCCTGCGCCGATGCGCACGTGGTCGTGGCCAAGTCGGTACAGGGTGGCGCGGCTGCCACCCAGGTGCAACTCGTCACGGGCGAGGCGCGTGTGGCCGAAGTCGCGCGCATGCTCGGGGGTGAGCGGTTGTCGGGCCTCGCGCACGCCCAGGCCATGCTCGGAAGCGCCAAGGCATGAGCCGGTCATGAGCGCGACAGCCGGCCCCGCGACGGGTGAGGTCGTCCTCGTCACCGGCATCTCCGGCTCGGGCAAGTCGGTGGCGCTGCACGCGCTCGAGGATGCCGGCTTCTTCTGCGTCGACAACCTGCCGCCCGAGCTGCTGCGCGAGTTCGTGCGCCTGGAGCATGAGCGCTTCTCGCCGCGGATCGCGGTGGCGGTGGACGTTCGCACCGCCGCCTCGCTGCCGGTGCTGGTGCCGCTCATCGACGAGCTGCGCGCCGAGGGCGTGCGGGTGCGCAGCATCTTCCTGGAGGCCAGCACCGAATCGCTCGTGCGGCGCTACTCCGAGACCCGCCGGCCGCACCCGCTGTCCACCGCCGGCGCCGCCACCGAGGCGGCCTCGGCCCTCATCGACGCGATCGAGCGCGAGCGCGAGCTGCTGGCCGACCTGCGCGAGGTCTCCACCGTCATCGACACGAGCCAGCTGCGCCCGGCGCAGCTGCGCAGCTGGCTGCGCGAGCTCGTCGAGGCTCCGCGTCTGCCGCTGACAGTCGTGTTCGAGTCCTTCGCCTTCAAGCGCGGCGTGCCGCTGGATGCGGACTTCGTCTTCGACCTGCGCGCCTGGCCCAACCCCTTCTACATTCGCCACCTGCGGCCGCTGTCCGGTCGCGACGAGCCCGTGTCGACCTACCTGCAAGCACAACCCGAGGTGGCAGAGATGCTGGGCCAGATCGAAGCCTTCCTGCGGCGCTGGCTGCCAAGCTTCGAGGGTGAGCAGCGCGGCTATGTGACCGTGGCCATGGGTTGCACAGGCGGCCAGCACCGCTCGGTCTACGCGGCCGAGGAACTGCGCCGGCGCTTCGGCGACCGAGCCGGCACCCTCGTGCGCCACCGCGAACTCGAGCCGCCCGGCTGAACGCGGGCCGGCCGGTCGATCGCACGCACCACCCCTTCGCGCATCCGGATCTGGCATGGACGAACCTGAGTCTGGCGCGGACGAACCCGAAGCACAACTGCCGCAGCTGCCGCTGTTTCCCCTGCAGACGGTGCTCTTCCCAGGCGGGCGGTTGCCCCTGAAGGTCTTCGAGGCGCGCTACGTCGACCTGGTGGGCCGGTGCCTGCGAAGCGGCGAGCCTTTCGGCGTGGTGGCGCTTCGCCAGGGGGCGGAGGTGGGCGCACGGGCGCCGGGCCAGGAGATGGAGGCGGTGGGCACACTGGCCAGCATCGAAGAAGTCGACGCCGAGCAGCCCGGCATCCTGCTCGTGCGCTGCAGCGCGGGCCGGCGCTTTCGCCTGACTGGCGCGCCCGCTCAGCGCCGCGACGGCCTGTGGACGGCTGCGGCCCGCCTGCTGCCTGAAGACCCCGTGGTGGCGCCGCCCGCCGAGCTGGCCGCAACGGTGCAGGCGCTGGCGCGCCTGGCCGAGAGTCTCGGGACCCGGGGGATGGAGCCGCCCTGGACGGGGCCGCTGCGCCACGACGACGCCGGCTGGGTAGCCAACCGCTGGTGCGAGTTGCTGCCCATCGCCCTGGGCACGCGCCAAAAGCTGATGGAGCTGGAGGATCCGGCGGCGCGGCTGGGCCTGGTGGACGGCTTCCTGCGCAGCCGCGGCATCGTCAAGAGCTGAGCATCCTGCGAACCGGCGCTGGCAGCCCGAGTGCAAGCGCCTGCGGCGTGCTCCACCAGCGCCCTGGCCCCAGCGCCTGGGTCAGCGGGTCGCGCTCGGCCGCCGCCAGCGTCTCGGGCAGGCGCCAGCGCAGGGGCTGCAGTTCCCAATCCAAATGCGTGAGCACGTGCACGAACGGGTCGAGCAGAGCGCCCTCTCCTGGCCAGCCTTGCGGTGTCGGCGGCCCGTCCCACTCGGGCAAGCTCCACAGGCCTGCCCATACGCCGCGCTCGGGCCGCTGTTGGAGCCAAACGGCGTCACCGTGTGTGAGCCACAGCAGGGTGCTGCGGCGCGCGCCACGCCGCGTGCGGCGCGTGCGAACCGGGTAAGCCTCGGGCCGGCCCTGCGCGTGTGCGACGCACAGCGCAACCAGCGGACACGCTGCACACGCCGGGCGGCTGCGCGTGCACACCTGTGCGCCCAGGTCCATCAGGCCCTGCGTGTAGGGCTCGATGCCGCGCTCGGGCAGCAGCGCCTCGGCGCGCGCCCAAAGCGCCAGTTCCTGCCGACGCTCGCCCAGATCGCCTTCGAAGCCGAGCGCCCGCGCGAGCACGCGCTTGACGTTGCCGTCCAGGATCGCCGCGCGCTCGCCAAAGCAGAAGGCCGCGATGGCCGCTGCCGTGGAGCGCCCGATGCCCGGGAGCGTCTGCAGCGTGGCGCTGTCGGCCGGA
Source organism: Rubrivivax sp. (assembly GCA_044237995.1). Classification (GTDB taxonomy): domain Bacteria; phylum Pseudomonadota; class Gammaproteobacteria; order Burkholderiales; family Burkholderiaceae_C; genus Rubrivivax. Next base: position 6,103 of record JBIIED010000069.1, read on the forward strand.
AAGCGGCCGCCGTGCCGGGCCACCACCTCCTGCGCGCAGCGGTGCAGGTTGCGCGCGCGGCTGTAGTAGCCCAGGCCGCTCCACAGAGCCAGCACGTCCTGCAACGGGGCGGCGGCCAGCGTGGCCACATCCGGAAAGCGCACGAGGAAGCCCCCGTAGTAGCCCAGTACCGTGCCCACTTGCGTCTGCTGCAGCATCACCTCCGAGAGCCACACCCGGTAAGGGTCGCGGGTGCCCTGCCAGGGCAGGTCGTGCCGCCCGTGCCGCCGCTGCCAGTCGATCACGCGCCGGGCGAAGGTGCGGGTGGCTGCCCGCTCGGGGCCCGGCGCGCCGCTCACCGCCGCTGACATGCCCGGCAGAAATAGGTGGCGCGCTGGCCCTGGACGATACGCAGGACCGGCGCCGCGCAGCGGGGACAGGCCTGCCCTTCACGGCCATAGACCGCCGCCTGTTGCTGGTAGGCGCCGTCCATGCCGTGCGCGTCGTGGAAGTCGCGCAGCGTCGAGCCGCCCAGCGTCAGAGCGCGCGCGAGCGTGTCGCGCACGGCCTGCAGCAGCCGCGCCGCGCGCGGCCCGCTGATCCGGTTTGCAGGCATGCGCGGATCGATCTGCGCCTCGTGCAAGGCCTCGCAGGCGTAGATGTTGCCCGCGCCCACGACGGCCTGACCGGACAGCAGCACCTGCTTGATCGGCGCGCGGCGGGCACGCAGCCGGGCGTGGAAGCCCGCCGCGTCCAGCGCCGCATCGAAGGGCTCGGGGCCCAGGCTGGCCAGCAGGCGTGCGGCCAGGCCCCGGTCCAGCGCGGGCGACCACACGACTGCCCCGAAGCGACGCGGATCGTGCAGCCTGAGCGTGCCGCGCGTGGTCACCAGGTCGAAGTGGTCGTGCGCCCCGGCGGCGCCAGGCTCCTGGCTCAGCAGCAGCGACCCGGACATGCCCAGGTGGATGAGGAGTCCGCCCTCGCCCTCTCCCGAGCCCTCTCCCAAGCCCGCGGCGACGGCGGGGCTCTGCGGATCACCCGAATCACCGAGGTCGTCCCGGCCCGAGCCGCCGCCCTGCGGGGCGCCCAAGGGCAGCCAGATGTACTTGCCACGGCGCTGTGCGAGCCCGATGGTGCGGTGCACCAGTAGCTGCGGCGCGCAGCCCAAGGCCCAGCGCAGAGGCTTGCCCAGGCGCGCTCCGATGACGACAGCACCCTGCAAACCAGGGGCGATGGTGCGCCGTGTGACTTCGACCTCAGGCAGCTCCGGCATGCAGCCATTATGTGAGAATGGTCCGGTGATGTTGCAACGCGCGCCCGCACGGGCCGTCCCTCGCTGGCGCACCTGGCTGCCGGCCGCCGTGCTCGGTGCTGCGGGATGGTGCGGCGTGTGCCAGGCGCAGGCACAAGTGCAGGCGCAGGCGCAGCCGGCCCCACCCGGCGCTGCCGAGAGCAACTCCCGGATGGACGCGTTGCTCTTCTACCAGCTGCTCATCGGCGAGATGCAGCTGCAGCAGGGCCAGCCCGGAGCCGCCTACAGCCTGTTCCTGGATGCCGCTCGCCGCAGGGGCGACGAGCAGCTCTTCCGGCGTGCGGTGGACATCGCGCTGCAGGGCCGCGCCGGCGACGAAGCCCTGGCCGCCGCGCGCAGCTGGCGAGCGACGCTGCCGGCTTCCACAGAAGCGCTGCGCACGCAGCTGCAGATCCTGTCTGCCATGAACCGCGTGGCCGACGCGGCCGAGCCGCTCACCCAGCTGCTCGCGCTCACGCCCGAGGCACAGCGTGGCGGGCTGATCGCGTCACTGCCCCGCTTCTTCGGTCGAAACGCCGATCGCCGCGCCGTGGCCACGATGTTCGAGCGGGTGCTGCAGCCGTACCTGGTGCCCGGGCCGCTGCGCGCGGTCGCGCGCAGCACCGTGGGCAGCGCCTGGCTTGCCGCGGGCGACCGCACCCAGGCCCTGGCGCTGGCTCGCCGGGCCGCCCAGGACGACCCCGACTCCCCCGCCCCCTCGCTGCTCGCGCTCGAGCTGGCCGCGCGCGAGCCCGAGGCCGAGACCCTGGTACGCGGCTACCTGCAGCGCCCCGATGCCGGCGCGGGCGTGCATCTGGCCTACGCGCGGCTGCTGTGGGAGGGCGGGCGCGCCGGACCCGCCGTCGATCAGCTCGGGCAGGCCACGCGGCTGTACCCGGATTTCGCGCCAGCCTTCCTGATGCTCGGCGCCCTGGAGCTCGAGCTCAAGCACCTGGAGGCGGCCGAGACCGCACTCCTGCGGTATGTCGAACTGCTGCGCCGCGCCGCCGCCGCCCCTGCTGCTGCGGCCGGCTCGCGCCCCGCTGCACCCGCCGCGCCCGCCGACACGGGCGGCGCATCCTCCGCGCCAGCGTCGGCCTCCACCGCAGCCGATGACGACGACGAAGCCGAGGACCCCGCCCTGGCCGGAGCGCAGCAGGCCTGGCTGATGCTCGCCCGGGTGGCCGAGCAGCGCGGCAACTTTTCCGCGTCAGAGGCCTACCTCGCCCGCGTCAATGATCCCGAGCGCCTGCTGGAAGTGCAGACCCGGCGTGCCACGCTGGCCGCACGCCAGGGGCAGGTGGCCCAGGCGCGCGAGATGCTGCGCCAGGTGCCCGAGCGCGGGCCTGGTGATGCGCGCGCCAAGGTCGTGGCCGAGGCGCAGGTGCTGCGCGACGTCAAGCGCTGGCAGGAGGCCTACGAGGTGCTGGACGCTGGCGCGCGCCGCTGGCCGGAAGACGGCGACCTGCTCTACGAGCAGTCGATGGTGGCCGAGAAGCTCGACCGGCTCGACGACATGGAGCGGCTGCTGCGCCGCGTGATCACGCTCAAGCCCGACAGCCAGCATGCCTACAACGCCCTGGGCTACTCGCTGGCCGACCGCGGCCAGAGGCTGCAGGAGGCGCGCGAGCTGATCCGCAAGGCCCTCGAACTCGCCCCGGGCGATCCCTTCATCACCGACAGCATGGGCTGGGTCGAGTTCCGGCTGGGCAACCATGCCGAAGCTCTGCGGCTGCTGCGCGAGGCCTACGCCGCACGGCCCGACACCGAGATCGCCGCCCACCTGGGCGAGGTGCTCTGGGTCACGGGTCAGCGTGAGGAGGCTGTGCGCATCTGGCGGGAAGGCCGCAAGCGGGACGCCACCAACGACGTGCTGCGCGAGACGCTGGCGCGGCTCAAGCCGCCGCTGTGATCCAGCGGGCCGTCGGTCGGCTGGCCCGCCTGGCGTGGCTGGCCTGTGTGCTCGGGCTCGGGGCGTGCGCTGCGCTTCAGCCGCCGCCGCCCAAAGCGGGTGACTCCTGGAGTGGTCGCGTGGGCTGGAGCATCGCCGCCACAGCCGGGCAACCGGCCCAGCAGGCCGGCGCCGCATTCGAGCTCCGAGGCAGCGCCTCCGTGGGGTGGCTCGAGCTCACGAGCCCGCTGGGCACGCTGCTGGCCCGCGCGACATGGCAAGGCGGATCGGTAGAGCTCGAGACCGTATCGGGCAGGAGCCGCCACGACGACCTCGCGTCGCTGTCGCGCGCAGCCTTCGGCGGGCAGGAGATGCCGCTTGCAGCCCTGTTCGACTGGTTGCGCGGCCGGCCCTGGCCAGGCGCGCCGCACGAAGCCGAGCCCGATGGGTTCTCGCAGCTGGGCTGGCGCGTGGACGTGCGCGCGCTCGGCCAAGGCCTGCTCACCGCCAGGCGCCCGGCCGAACCGGCCGTCACACTGCGCCTGCGCCTGGAGGGTGCCCCTTGACGCGCCTGCGATCCCTGAGCGACGTACCCGCCCCGGCCAAGCTCAACCTCTTCCTGCACGTGGTGGGGCGCCGCGCCGACGGCTACCACCTGCTCGAGTCGGCCTTCATGCTGATCGACTGGGCCGACACGCTGCATCTGGAACTGCGCGCGGACGGCCGGCTGCAGCGCCACGACCTTGGCACCCCGTTGCCCACCGACGACCTGTGCCTGCGCGCGGCTCGCGCGCTGCAGCAGGCCGCCGGCGTGTCGCTTGGCGCCGACATCTCGATCGACAAGCGCGTGCCCTCGGGTGCCGGCATGGGCGGCGGGAGCTCCGACGCCGCCAGCGTGCTGCTCGCGCTCAACCGGCTGTGGGCGCTGGACTGGGAACGTGAGCGGTTGCTTCGCCTGGGCGCCACACTCGGCGCTGATGTACCGTTCTTCCTCTATGGGCAAACTGCGCTCGTGCAGGGCATCGGCGAGGTGCTGTCGCCGCTGGAGCTCCCGCCCATGGAGCTGGCCGTTGTCAAGCCCGCTGCCTCCCTGGCGACCGTCGACATCTTCCGCAGCCCCTTGCTCAGGCGGGATACGCCATCGGCTATAATCGCAGGCTCTCTTGAGAACGTGGCGCTGGCCGCTCTCGTATCGGGCAAGCCGTGGGGTCGTAACGATCTCCAGGCACCGGCCGAAGCACAGTGTCCCGAGGTGGCGCAGGCCACCCGGTGGCTCGAGCAACGCTTCGGCAACAGCCGGATGACGGGTTCGGGCAGCGCGGTGTTCGCAAGGGTCGGCACGGGTGATCCACCCATGGCGACATGGCCAGTGCAGGCAGATCCGCTTGCTTCCGGCTGGGTTGGTCGACTGTGCCGCAGCCTGCCCCGTCATCCCCTGGCGGACTGGGCACGCTGAAAGCCGGTTTCGAGGTCGGTGCGAGCTGACCTGTGTAGGGGAGTCGCCAAGTTGGTTAAGGCATCGGATTTTGATTCCGACATGCGAGGGTTCGAGTCCTTCCTCCCCTGCCAATCCTTTCCGCTGTGCGCGGCGGCGTGGCCCTTGAAAAGCCGCATCCGCGCCTGAGTCCCCGACCGAGCGCTGCCGACAAATCGCGATGCTGTTCAACACGATGCTGTTTTCCGGCAACGCCAACCCGGTGCTGGCGCAGGAGATGGCCACGCACCTGGGCGTGGAACTCGGCAAGGCCAAGGTCGGCCGCTTCTCCGACGGCGAGGTCGACGTCGAGCTCTACCAGAACGTGCGCGCGCGCGATGTCTTCGTCGTGCAGCCCACCTGCACGCCCACCAACGAGAACCTCATGGAGCTGCTCGTGATGGTGGACGCCTTCAAGCGCGCAAGCGCCCGGCGCATCACGGCGGTGATCCCCTACTTCGGCTACGCCCGCCAGGATCGCCGCCCGCGTTCCACCCGTGTGCCCATCAGCGCCAAGGTGGTGGCCAACCTGCTGCAGACGGTCGGAGTCGAGCGCGTGCTGACGATGGATCTGCACGCCGACCAGATCCAGGGCTTCTTCGACATCCCGGTGGACAACATCTACGCCTCGCCGGTGCTGTTGTCCGACCTCAAGCACCGCAACTACCCCGATCTCGTGGTCGTCTCGCCCGACGTGGGCGGCGTCGTGCGTGCGCGGGCGCTGGCCAAGCAGCTGGGCTGCGACCTGGCCATCATCGACAAGCGCCGCCCCAAGGCCAACGTCTCGGAGGTCATGCACGTGATCGGCGAGATCGAGGGCCGCAGCGCCGTCATCATGGACGACATGATCGACACCGCCGGCACCCTCGTGAAGGCAGCCGAGGTGCTCAAGGAGCGCGGCGCCAAGAAGGTCTACGCCTACTGCACGCACCCCGTCTTCTCCGGCCCGGCCATCGACCGCATCTCCGCCAGCGGCCTGGACGAAGTCGTCATCACCAACACCATCCCGATGTCGGACGCTGCGCGCGGATGCCGCAAGATCCGTCAGCTGTCGGTGGCGTACCTCTTTGCCGAGACGATCCGTCGCATCTCCGACGGCGAGTCGGTGGCTTCCCTGTTCGCGGAGCAGAACCAGAACTTCTGATCCGCCAGCCGCGGGCCCCGCCGGGGCACGCGCATCCCTGACGCCTGGTCGCGGGCGTCCCACCTCACCATGGAGCAACCATGAAGTTCACCGCTTTCGAGCGCACTCAGCAGGGGACCGGAGCGAGCCGCCGCCTGCGCAATGCCGGCAAGGTGCCCGGCATCGTCTACGGCGCGGGCCAGACCGCCAACATCGAGCTGGACCACAACGCCCTGTACTTCGCGCTGAAGAAGGAAGCCTTCCACTCCTCGATCCTCGAGATGGAGCTGGGCTCGGCCGTGCACAAGGTGCTGCTGCGCGACTTCCAGATGCACCCCTGGAAGCAGCAGGTGCTGCACGTGGATTTCCAGCGCGTCGACGAGGCCACCCGGCTGCGCAAGAAGGTGCCGCTGCACTTCTCCGGCGAGGAGAACTCGCCGGCCGTCAAGACCGACAAGTGCCTCGTGAACCACGTGGCCACCGAGCTCGAGATCGAGTGCCTGGCCTCGCAGCTGCCCGAGTTCGTCAC
>JBIIED010000323.1:0-3606 GCA_044237995.1 Rubrivivax sp.
CACGCAGGACATCGAGTTCCAGATCGAGAGCTACCTGCGCCACCAGGGCGACAAGTTCAGCGAGTACTTCGACGCCAACACCTACTTGCTGATCACGCGCGCGCTTGACTACTTCGACCCCGCGCTCGAGCACGGCGGCGACCTCGCCCGCGCCTTCGCCGCGGCGCGTGGCTGCCGCTTCCTGGTCGTGAGCTTCACCACCGATTGGCGCTTTTCGCCCGCGCGCTCGCGCGAGATCGTCAAGGCGCTCGTGGACAACCGCATCGACGTGAGCTACGCCGAGATCGATGCGCCGCACGGCCACGACGCCTTCCTGCTCGACGACGCGCGCTACCACCGTGCCGTACGCGCCTGGTTCGACAACATCGCCACCGGTGCAGCCACCGGCGCGCCCCCGCAGGCCGCCCATGTCTGAGCGGCGCGACCTGGAGCTCATCGCGCGGCTCGTGCCGCGCGGCTCGCGCGTGCTCGACCTGGGCTGCGGCAGCGGCGAGATGCTCGCCCACCTGCGCGACACGCGTGGCTGCAGCGGTTACGGCGTGGAGATCGACGACGCCAACGTGCATGCCTGCATCCGCCGTGGCGTGAACGTGGTGCAGCTCAATCTGGAGGAGGGCCTGGCGCTCTTCGAGGACCAGAGCTTCGACGTCGTGCTGCAGCTCGAGACGCTGCAGCACCTGCGCAACACCGAGCGCATGCTGCGCGAGACCGTGCGCGTGGGCCGCATCGGCGTGCTGAGCTTTCCGAACTTCGCCCACTGGCCCAACCGGCTGCGCGTGGCCATGGGCCGCATGCCCGTCACGCGCGCGCTGCCCTACGAGTGGTACGACACGCCCAACATCCGTGTGGGCACGCACGCGGACTTCGAAGTGCTGGCGCGCAAGACGGGGCTGGCCGTGACGGACGCCTTCGGACTGCATGGCGGGCGCGAGGTCAGGCTGCTGCCCAACCTGCTGGCCAGCGTGGCGGTGTTTCGCATCGAGCGCGCCTGAACCGTGGAGGAGTCGAGCATGCAAGCAGTGGCGGGCCGCAAGGTCGGGCTGATCGGACTGGGCGCGATGGGTGCGGGGATGGCCGCGTCGCTGCGCCGCGCGGGCTGTGACGTGCACGTGCACGATGTGCGGCCGGGCGTGGCCGAGGCCTTCGCACGCGAGGGCGGCACGGCCTGCGCGACGGCAGCCGAGCTGGCCGCGGCCTGCGAGGTGGTGATCTCGGTGGTGGTGAACCTGCAGCAGACCGAGGACGTGCTCTTCGGCGCAGGCGGCGTGGCCGCGGCCCTGCGCGCGGGCAGCGTCTTCGTGATGTGCTCCACCGTCGACCCCAACGCCTCGGTGGCGCTGGAGGCACGGCTGGAGTCGCTCGGGCTGCTCTACCTCGATGCGCCGATCTCGGGCGGGGCCGCGCGTGCGGCCGCCGGACAGATCACGATGATGACGGCCGGCCGACCCGCGGCCTACGCGAAGTGCGAGGCGGTGCTCGAGGCGATGGCGGCCAAGGTCTACCGGCTGGGCGAGCGCGCCGGTGCGGGCAGCAAGGTCAAGATCATCAACCAGCTGCTGGCTGGCGTGCACATCGCGGCGGCGGCCGAGGCGATGGCGCTGGGCCTGCGCGAAGGGGTGGAGGCTGCCGCGCTTTACGAGGTCATCACGCACAGCGCGGGCAACTCGTGGATGTTCGAGAACCGCATGGCGCACGTGCTGGCGGGCGACTACACGCCGCTGTCGGCGGTGGACATCTTCGTGAAGGACCTCGGCCTCGTGCTCGACACCGCGCGCGCCACCAAGTTTCCGCTGCCGCTGGCTTCCACGGCGCACCAGATGTTCATGCAGGCGTCGAGCGCCGGCCACGGGCGCGAGGACGACAGCGCCGTCATCAAGATCTTCCCGGGCATCGAGCTGCCCCCGGGCAAGGGCCCGCGTTAGCTTCAGCTCCCAGCTAGCCGCACACGGAGGAACGGCCGGTGTGGTCCGCACCCCAGCTCCGGTAGCCGGCGGTGTCGATGTGGATGCGCCCGGAGGGGTAGCGCGACAGGCCCATGTTCCACGCCCTGCCCTGCACGCGCCAGAACGCGCACAGCCGTGCGGTCGGATCCACGCCGTCCAGCGGCGTGAAGTCCAGCGCGAAGCTGCGCAGGTGCGCGCTGCCCGCCGCGCCCTGGGCGCAGGCGTTGAGCGCCGGGTGGCGGTAGCCCGAGTGCACCTCGAGCGCGCGTCCGACGACGCCCTCGGCCTGCAGCGCCTGCAGCAGCCTGAGCACTGACACCACGGCGGGCCACTGTTCGCGCGGCGGCAGCGCGAAGGGCTTGGCACCGCACTCTTGCCACGACGAAGCCGAGCGCAGCAGCTGGTGCAGCGGCAGCACCTGCAAGACGCCCTCGGCGCCGAGGTGGCGCTCGAAGTCGGCAAGCGGCTGCCCCTGCGCGGGCCGCCAGGCTGCCAGGGCGAGCTCGCCGCGCGGGGCGATCGCGCAGCCGGCCAGCGTGCTCAACAGTGCGCCCAGCAGCGCAGACAACACGGCGAGCGCGGCCCAGTGGCGCTCGTGTCGGCGCTTGTGTCGGCGCTCGTGTCGGCCCCTGCGGCCGGCAGCCAGGGCCAGGCGGCTCAGGCCGGGGCTCCGCGCGCGTAGGCGGTCACGCCGGGCGGGATCTCGACCCCGGGCAGCCTGCTGTCGGTCCAGACGTGGTGCTGCGGCTCGAACGTGAAGGGCGGATCGAGGCGCTCGGCCACGATCCCGATCACCTTGGGAAACCCCGCCGTGCGGTCGATGAGCATGTCGCCGCACTGCGCGCAGCACTCTCGCACCGTCGCGTGCCCGGAATCGGCCACGAACTCGCGCCGCACGGCCTGGCCCGAGACCTGCGCATCGCGCGCGCGGAAGAACACGAAGTTCGAGAAGGCGGTGCCCGCCACGGCGCGGCAGTCGGTGCAGTGGCACACGAGCTGCAGCACGGGCGGGCTGGCGAGCACCACGCGCAGTGCGCCGCAGCGGCAGGAGGCAGACCAGCTCGAGGTCATCCGCTAGCTCCGGTGGGGTGGGTCGGTCGAGGCTTCATTGTGCCGCGAGCGCGTCGCCTCACTGCCCCTTGAAGAAGGCCTGGAAGTGGCGCGACACCGGCAGCTTCTCGCTGCGCCCGCGCAGCCGCAGGTGCATGTTGTGCTCGTCCACGCGCACGGCGGCCTCGATGTGGCGCTGCGCGACGATCACCGAGCGATGCACCTGGCGAAACTGGCGCGCATCGAGCTGCACGAGCAGCTCCTTGAGCGGCGTGCGGATGAGCGCCTCGCCGTCCTGCGCCGGCGCGTCCGGCGCGGGGGCGCCGCGCCACACCACGCGCGTGTAGCGCGCATCGGCCTCGAAGAAGAGCACGTCTTCCACACGGATGAGGCGCACCTCCTTGCCCACGCTGGCCTGAATCACGTCCAGCGGCGCCGCACGCTGCACCTGAGCGGCGAGCTGGGCCAGCAGCGCCTGCAGCGAGGCGGGGTCGGCGCCCGCTCCGTTGCCCGGGCCGGCTGCGGCCCCGGCGCCCATGGCGGGCGCACCCGCAGCGGCGGCGGCCTGCAGCCTGCCCTGCACCCGCGCCAGGGCCTGCGCCAGGCGCGGGGC
>JBIIED010000070.1:0-12347 GCA_044237995.1 Rubrivivax sp.
GCGCCCGGCCCTCGGCCTCGAGCTTGAGCAGGTGCGCCAGCAGCGAGCGCCGCGCCACCGGGTGCAGACCGGCCGGCACGTCGTCGTACACGCGCTCCACCAGCTTCTCGACCGGCGCAGGCCCCGCCTCAGCCAGCGCCGCGGCCACCTTGGCCTCGCGCCCGAGACGGTGCCGCACGAGCGCGCGCAGCACCTCGTGCGGCTGGGCCACGAGGAAACCGTGGCCGGGGGCGAACCAGTCGAGCTCGATGGCATGCAGCGCCTCGAGCGCGCACAGGTAGGCGGCCATGTCGCCGTCGGGCGGGTTGATGACGACGGTGGAGCCCTGCATCACGTGGTCGCCCGTGAAGAGCGTGCGCTCCTGCTCGAGCAGGTAGCACAGGTGGTTGGAGGCGTGGCCCGGGGTGTGCAGCACGCGCAGCGTGGTGTCCGGCCCGAGGGCGAGCAGCTCGCCCCCGAAGAGCTCCTCGTCGGGCGCGAAGGTCGCATCCTGCCCCGCCGAGTGCAGCGGGCGTCGGCCCAGCACCGGCGCGCCGGTGGCGCGCGCCAGCGGTGCGGCGCCAGGCGAGTGGTCGACGTGGGTGTGGGTCACGAGGATGCGCTCCACCGGACCTGGCGCGGCCGCCAGCAGCGCCTGCCGGTGGGTGGCGTCGTCGGGGCCCGGGTCGATCACGGTCCAGCGATTGCGGGCCGGGTCGCCCACCAGGTAGCTGTTGGTGCCGGGGCCGGTCATCATCCCGGCGTTGGGCGCCGTGATGCGCAGCACCCGCGCCGACAGCCGCACGACGCGGCCGGGCACGATGTCGGCATGGGCCAGGCCGCGCCCGGCCGGGTCGATGCGGCCGATCTCGGCGTAGGCCATCTCGTGCGGCAGCACCACACGCTGGCCCTTGGCCGTCTCGGCGCGGCGCGGCATGGTGAGCCGCACCTCGCCCTGGGCGCGGGCGTGGTCGATCGCCGCCTGCGCGCTGGCGAAGGTGCCCAGCCGCTTGAGCGTCTCGCGCGTGACGGGCAGCAGCTTCAGGCCGCGCTCGGGCTCCAGTGCGGCCTGCGGCGTGAGCCACATCAGCTCCACCGCCTCGCCGTAGTCGGCCTCGGCCTGCTGCCGGGCCGGGGCGCGCGTGACGAAGAAACGGGTGTCGAAGCGCCGCGGCTGCCCGGGCGGCGTGAGCCAGTGGCTGAAGTAGGCCCAGTCACGCATGTCCAGGTGCAGACCCAGCGCCTCGCACAGCGCCGCCACCGGCTGCTCGCCGCGCTGCATCGGGCCGCGCCACTGGGCGTGGGCCTCGACCAAGGATTGCTCGAGGGCCGACTCATGCGCTGCCTCATGCGCTGCCTTATGCGCTGCCTCGTGCCCACGAGCCGCCTTCGCCGGGCCCGCGAACAGCAGCCCCGCCTCCTCGAAGCACTCGCGCGCGGCGGCCACGAAATAGTCCAGGCCGCCCGAGGGCAGGGACAGGCGTGCGCTCGCCTGTGCGTCGTCCCAGCCGAGCACGTGGCGGTGAGCATGGCGGTCGCGTGCATCGAGCACGCCGCCGGGGAAGACGGCCGCGCCGCTGCGCATGTCGCCGTCGCGCTCGGCGCGGCGCATCATCAGCACCTCCACCCCGCCTTCGGGGAGGTCGCGCAGCACGATCACCGAAGCCGCCTTGCGGGCATCGGCCAGGATGTCGTAGTCGGTGTCCGAGGGGTGGGAAAGGCTCATTTCGCAATCGCTCCAACGGCCCGCAGGGCCTGGATCTCGCCGTCGCTGAAGCCGGCCTGCGCCAGCACCTCGTGCGTGTGCGCACCGACCTCCGGGGCCGGCCGCACGGGCCCGGGCACGCTGCGATCGAAGCGCGGCGCAGGGCCGGGCTGCGCCAGGCCCTCGACTTCCACGTAGCCGCCTCGGGCGGCGGCATGCCGGTGGCTCGGGGCCTCGCCGATCGTCAGCACCGGCGCAAAGCAAGCATCCGTGCCCTCCAGCAACGCGCACCAAGCCTCCCGCGTGCGGCTGCGCACGATCGCGGCGATCGCCTCGCGCATCGCCGGCCACTGGCCGCGATCGTTCTGCGCCGCCACGAAACGCTCGTCCAGCCCGATGCGCCGGGCGAGCTCGGCGAAGAACTTCGGCTCGATCGCCCCGATGGCCACCCACTTGCCGTCGGCCGTCTCGTAGGTGGCGTAGTACGGCGCGCCGCCGTCGAGCAGGTTCGAGCCCCGCGCATCGGACCACGACCCCGCAGCCCGCAGGCCGTGGAAGAGGCCCATGAGCGAAGCCACGCCGTCGACCATCGCCGCATCCACCACCTGGCCGCGGCCCGATCGCGTGCGCTCGTGCAGCGCGGCCATCACGCCAAAGGCCAGGTACAGCGCCCCGCCACCGTAGTCGGCCACGAGGTTCAGCGGCGGCACGGGTGCACCGCCTGCCGGGCCGATGGCGTGCAGCGCGCCGGTCAGCGCCAGGTAGTTCAGGTCGTGCCCGGCCGCCTGCGCCAGCGGCCCCTCCTGGCCGAAGCCCGTCATGCGGCCGTAGACCAGGCCCGGGTTGCGCGCGTGGCAATCCGCTGGCCCGAGCCCGAGGCGCTCGGCCACGCCCGGCCGGAAGCCCTCGAGCAGCACGTCCGCACCCGCGGCCAGGCCGAGCACCGCCTCGCGCGCGGCGGGCACCTTCAGATCGAAGGCGGCCGAGCGGCGGCTGCGCCCGTGTACCTCCACGCGCCGGTCGAGTTCCACGCCCAGCCCGCTGGGCTGGAGGCGGTCGATGCGCACGACGTCGGCACCCAGATCGGCCAGGAGCGTGGCGCACATCGGCACGGGCCCGATGCCGGCCAGCTCGAGCACGCGCAATCCAGCAAGCGGACCCATCCTCAGTCTCCCCTCAGGCCCAGCAGGGCGGGCAGCTCCTGGAGCGTCTGCACGAAGGCATCGCAGGGCAGCGCGCGGGGGTCGGTCCCCTCGTTGTAGCCGTAGGGCACGCACACCACCCGCATCCCGGCCGCGCGCGCTGCCTGCACGTCGTTGACCGAATCGCCCACCATGACGGTGTGCGCCACCTGCACGCCCAGTTGCGCGCAGGCCCACACGAGCGGCTGCGGATCGGGCTTGCGGCGCTCGCAGGTGTCGCCGCCCACCACCAGGGGGAACCAGGGCGCCAGGCCCAGGCGCTGCACCAGGCCGCGCGCAAAGCGTTCCTGCTTGTTGGTCACGACGGCCATCGGCACGCGCTGCGCGCCCAGCCGCTGCAGCCCCTCGCGCACGCCGGGATACGGCTGCGCCGCGCACTCGTCGAGCTCCTGCAGCCGGCCGTAGTGGTGAAAGAAACCCTCCAGCAGCGCAGCCTGCGCCAGGGCGTCGAGCGCCAGGCCGCGCCAGGCAAGCGCGCGCTGCACCAGCATCGGCGCGCCGCGGCCGATCATCGTGCGCACCTCGTCCGTACCGGGTGCGTCGTGGCCCTGTTCGGCAAAGGCGCGCCTGAGCGCCAGTGCGATGTCGCCCGCGGTGTCGAGCAGCGTGCCGTCCAGGTCGAACAGCACGGCGTGCACGGGCGCGCCCAGGAAGCGCAGGCCCTGATCGGTCACGTTGGACACGTTGGACACGTTGGACACGTTGGACACGTTGGGCACGGCCTTCACAGCCGGCCCGGCGCCACCGCCGCCAGGCGCGCGTGCCGGCTCACCCACAGGCCTGAGCGACCGCGCGCTCCCACTGAGCCATGCGCGAGGCAGCCGCATCGCGCGAGATCTCAGGCTCGAACGTGCGTTCGGCCCGCCAGTGCGCGGCGAGCTCCTGCGCACCGCCCCACACGCCGGTGGCCAGGCCCGCAAGGTAGGCGGCCCCGAGCGCCGTTGTCTCCACCACTGTCGGCCGCACCACCGGGATGCCCAGCAGGTCGGCCTGTGTCTGCATCAGCAGGTCGTTGACGCAGGCGCCCCCGTCGACGCGCAGCTCGGCCACCGGGGCAGCCCCGGCGGCGACCGCATCGCGGCTCATCGCCTGCAGCAGCGCCGCGCTCTGGAAGGCGATGCTGTCGAGTGCCGCACGCGCCACGTGTGCCACGGTGCTGCCGCGCGTGAGGCCCACGATCGCGCCGCGCGCGTCAGGCTTCCAGTAGGGCGAGCCCAGGCCCGTGAAGGCGGGCACGAAGGTGACGCCGCCAGAGTCCGGCACGCTCTGGGCCAGTGCCTGGATGTCGGCGCTGGCCTGGATCACGCCCAGCCCGTCGCGCAGCCACTGCACCACGGCCCCGCCGATGAACACGCTGCCCTCGAGCGCGTACTGTGCGTGCCCGAGCGTGCCGAGCTGCGCTGCACTGGTCGTGATGAGGCCGTTGGAGGAGTCCAGCGGCCGCTCGCCGGTGTGCATCAGCATGAAGCAGCCCGTGCCGTAGGTGTTCTTCGCCAGCCCCGCCTCGAAGCAGGCCTGGCCGAAGAGCGCACTTTGCTGGTCGCCGGCGATGCCCGCGATGGGGATGGCGTGGCCCAGGAGCGCCGGGTCGCACTCCCCGTAGAGGTGGCTCGAGGGCTGCACCCGGGGCAGCACCGCCTCGGGCACGCGCATGAGCTCGAGCAGCTTCGGATCCCAGCGGTTGGCGCGGATGTCGAAGAGCATGGTGCGCGAGGCGTTCGTCACGTCGGTGGCGTGCACCGCCCCGCCCGTGAGCTTCCACAGCAACCACGCATCCACGGTGCCGAAGGCGAGCTCGCCGCGCGCGGCCGCTTCGCGCGCACCGGGCACGGCATCGAGCAGCCAGCGCAGCTTGGTGGCCGAGAAGTAGGAGTCCACCACCAGGCCCGTGGCATGCCGGATCGCTTCGGCGTGCCCGCCCGCACGCAGCGCCACGCAGTCGGGCTCGCCGCGCCTGTCCTGCCACACGATGGCGTGGTGAATGGGCTCGCCAGTGCGCCGGTTCCACACGACGGTGGTCTCGCGCTGGTTCGTGATGCCCAGGGCCGTGATGTCGCGCCCGGCCAGGCCCGCACGCGCGATCGCTTCGCGCGCGGTGGCGAGCTGGGTCTGCCAGATCTCCTCGGCATCGTGCTCGACCCAGCCCGGCTGGGGGTAGATCTGGCGGAACTCGCGCTGCGCCATCGCGACGATGCGGCCGCCCGCATCGAAGACGATGCTGCGCGAGCTCGAGGTGCCCTGGTCCAGGGCAAGGAGGTAGGTCATGCGCGGCGCTCCGGCATCCATTCGGCTGTCCGCCCGATTGTGGCAAGAAACCGTGCCGTCGGGCCGGGGGTGCGGCGAGCCCGGCCTGCCGGATTCCCGCCCTTCGAAACGATGCGCAGGACGCCTGACCTAAACTGCCTGCCATGTTGCGTGTCCACCTGATCGGCCCGCGGGCCCGCCGTCTGTGGCTGGCGGTCTTCGTGGCGCTGTGCGCGATCACGCTGGCCATGGCCCTGCTGCCCGCCACGCGTGCCCCCGACGGCACGGGCTGGGACAAGCTCGACCATCTCCTGGCCTTCGCAGCGCTTGGCACAGTGGGCGTGCTCGCGCTTGGCCCCACCCTTCGCAGCGCGGCGCTCGTGCTGGCCGTGCTCGTCGTGCTGGGCGCCGGCATCGAGTGGCTGCAAAGCTTCGTGCCCTCGCGCCAGGCCGATTTCGGCGATTTCGTCGCCGACATGCTGGGTGCAGTGGCTGGCACGCTCCTGGCGTGGCTGATGGCCGGCAGGGCCAATCCGCGCACGGCTGGGCAAGGTCCGGTTCAGCCGGACTGAGCCGATCCCTTCACGGAAGGGGCGCACTTGTTGCGCGGCGTCAATCTTTCTGACACCCGCAGGGTCGGGTTCTCGCTAGCATCGACGACCACCCTGGAAACGGGGAGGTGCCTGCCGCCTCGCCCGATGGAGCCCTCGATGACTTCCCCCTTCCTGCGCCTGGGCGCCCTCGCCTCAGCCGCCTGCCTGGCCCTGCTGGCTGCCTGTGGCGGCGGCGACCCGCCAGCGCCGCTGGCCGCGCGGCCGAACATGGTCACGGTGCAGACCTACCTCACCGACAACCTGACCCTGGCCTACTCGAAGGTGTGGGTGTCCATCCGCCGCATCACGGCGCTGGACGGAGCCGGTGCCGAGGTGGTGCTGCTCGATGCCGGCGCCTCGCCCGTGGCGGTCAACCTGGCCTCGCTCGCGGCGGTGGGCCAGTTCGTGTCGACCGTCACCGTTCCCGCGGGCATCTACCGCCAGGTTACGGTGACGATGGACAACGCGGTGCAGCTCGTCTCGAAGGATGGCACCGCGACCACGAACGCGAAGTTCGCCGCCACCGGCACGGAGTTCGTGCTGCGCGTGCGCGACATCGAGCTCGATGCCCGCAGCGGCACGCAGTTCGTCTTCGACTTCGACCTCGAGAAGTTCACCTACGACCCCGCCACGGGTCTGGTCACCCCGTCGGTGCGGATGCCGCGGCCGGCCGAGGCCTTCCAGAAGTTCGTGCGCCAGTTCGCCGAGGCCAAGGGGACGGTCAAGAGCGTGGACGCAGCCGCGCAGACCCTCACCGTGGACGACCCGCGCCTGGGGCCGGCCACCGTCGTCAAGCTCGCCACAGGCGGCGTGGTCGCGGGCCCCTCCGGTGCCCCGCTGACGCTGGCTGACGTCAAGACGGGAGACCGCATCGAAGCCAAGGGCGTGGTCACGCCCGGGGCCACCACCGCTGCCCCCGTCACCGTCACGACGCTCGTCGTGGAGGTCAAGGCTGCCTCCGGCAGTACGCCGCCCATGGTCGCCAGCACCGTCAAGGGCGAGGGCAAGGTCGTGTCGGTGCAGGGCTCGCTCGTCACGGTGGCCATCGAGGAGGCCAACTTCCTGCCGGGCGCAAACACGGTCGTCGTCGACGTCGGTGGCGCGAAGTTCTCGCACGGCCAGGCCAGCGACCTCGCCGCCGGCGTGAAGATCGAGTTCTCGGGCACCGTATCGGGCACGGGTGCCAGCGCTCGCGTGGTGGCCACGCGCGTGCAGATCGAGGGTGCGGCCAGCGCCAAGGAACGCGAGAAGTCGCCCCTGGCCACCTTCGCCGCGCTCGAGGGGAAGGTCGGCACCGTGGGCAGCGACGGGCGCTTCGTGGTCCAGGTGAGATCGCTGCGCGGCCCGGGCGCCGTGGCCGGCACCGCGAGCCTCACGGTCGATCCGAAGAACGCGATCTACGTGCGCGGCAACGCCAGCTGCCTGGCCAGCGGGCGCGAGGTCGACGTGCTCGGCACCCTCGAGGCCGGCGTGCTGCAGGCCAGGCTCATCAGCGTCGAGGGCTGCACCGGACAGAAGTCCTCCGGCGGCTGAGCGTCCTCAGGCGCCTCCCGAGCCAGGAGGCGCCGGCTCGACGCCGGGCTGTGCACGGGGCTCCGTTGCCGCGCCCGGCACCGCACACACGTCGGTCCAGCGCCCGAGCGTCACCTGCTCGAGCTGGTCGGGCGTGAGCCGCACCGCGCTGTTCGTGGAGCCCGCCGCCGGCAGAACTTCGTCGAAGCCGCGCAGCGAGACGTCCAGCCACACCGGCAGGGGCTGCGCCAGGCCGAAGGGGCACACCCCGCCCACCGGGTGCCCGGTGATGGCCCCCACCTCCTCGGGCGGCAGCATCCGGCCCTTGCCGAAGGCGTCCTTGAACTTGCGGTTGTCGATGCGCGCATCCCCGCGCGCGACGAGCAGGATCACCTCGCCGCCGGCCAGCCGGAAGGCCAGTGTCTTGGCGATGCGCCCGGGCTCCACCCCGTGCGCCTGTGCCGCAAGCTCGACGGTGGCCGTGCTTTGCGCCGTCTCGAGGATGGGCACATCGAGCCCGCGCTGCAGCAAGTCGGCTCGAACCGATTCCACGCTCATACGGGATCCTGCGGCTTCAGCAGTCGCACTGCTCGGGGGCCAGGAAGCGCTGGCCATAGCGCCGCGGCACACCGCCGGCGATGAAGACGTCGAAGAGGTCCGGGTCGATGTGCCCGTTGCGCTTGAGGTTCTCCATGATCTGCAGCGCCTGCGACAGCGACATGGGCGGCTTGTAGGGCCGGTCGGCCGCGGTGAGCGCCTCGAAGATGTCGGCAATGCCCATGATGCGGGCCTGCACGCTCATCTGCTCGCGCCGCAGGCCCTTGGGGTAGCCCCGGCCGTCCATGCGCTCGTGGTGACCGCCGGCGTACTCGGGCACGTTGAGCAGGTGCTTGGGCCAGGGCAGCTGCTCGAGCATGTGGATCGTCGACACGATGTGATGGTTGATCACGTCGCGCTCGGCCACGGTGAGCGTACCAGCGCGAATGGCGAGGTTCTCCACCTCGTTCTCCGACAGGAAGGGCTGCTCCTGCCCGGACTCATCCGTCCAGCGGTAGCGCGCGGCGATGTCGTGGATGCGCTGCACGGCCTCGTCGGCCAGGCGCTCGCCTCCGCGATTGACGTCGCGCAGGAAGGCCAGGTCGTCGTCCATCCGCGCCTGTCGGGCCTGCAGACCTGCCAGCGCGGCCTCGCGCGGCTCGCCCTCGGCAATGGCGTGCCAGGTGGAGGCCTCGGCCTCGCGCTTGATGGCAGCCATCCGCGTGGCCACGAGCCCGATCCGGTCGTAGATCGTCTCGAGCTTGGTGGACTTGTCCACCACGTGCACGGGCGTGGTGATCTTGCCGCAGTCGTGCAGCAGCGCGGCGATGCGCAACTCGTAGCGGCCGCGGTCGTCGAGGTGGAACTCCGCCAGCGGCCCGCTGTCGGCCGCGTGGGCGGCCTCGGCCAGCATCATGGTGAGCTCGGGCACGCGCTCGCAGTGCCCGCCGGTGTAGGGCGACTTCTCGTCGATCGCCGTGTCGATCAGCTTGATGAAGGCCTCGAAGAGCTTCTCGAGCTGCTCGATCAGCGCGCGGTTGGTCAGCGCCACGGCGGCCTGCGAGGCCAGCGACTCGGCCAGGCTCTGGTCGGCCTTGGAAAAGGCGTGCACCGCCTGGGTCTCGGGGGCGGTGGCGTTGATCAGCTGCAGCACGCCGATCACCGCGCCCTCGTGGTTGCGCATCGGCACGCTCAGGAAGGAGCGCGAGCGGTAGCCGGTGGCCTGGTCGAAGCGCAGCGTGCCGGAGAAGTCGAAGTCGGTGGCGGCGTAGGCGTCCTCGATGTTGACCGTGTGCCCGCTCACCGCCGACCAGGGCGCAATCATGTGGTCGTTCGGGCGCCCGTCCTCGCCGTACAGCGGCAGGTCGCGGAAGGTCGGCGGCAGGCTGCGCCCGCCGCTGCCGCCGAAGGCGATCCCCAGGGAGTTCGTGCGCACGAGCCGAAAGCGCAGGAAGCGACCGTCGTCGGTCAGGGTGTAGAGCGTGCCGCCGTCGGCATGCGTGATCGACATCGCCGCCAGCAGGATCTTCTCGAGCAGCCGCTCCAGGTCACGCTCGGCCGACAGCGACGCGCCGACATCGTTCAGGCGATCCAGCCTCTCGAACAGGCCTTCCAGGGTTTCCATCGACGCGCCTCTTGCGTGCTTCGATGCCCCGGATGGTAAGCGCGCAGGAGCGGCGCGCGGCTCGGGTCCGTCCCGCGGCCCGCGCGGGGCAGCTCGACCCCTCAGTGCACGACCGCCGCGGGGGCCTCGCCTGCTCGGGGCGCACCCGGCACGAGCCAGGCCGGCCAGGCTTCCATGGGCCACCCTGCGCGCGAGACCTGCTCGGCCAGCATGCCGAGCCACACCCGCAGCGCCTGTGGCTGCATCGCGAAGCTCGCGGCGGCGGCGTCGCGCGACAGCGGCCTGAACACGAGGGCGAGCTCGCCCTGGCGCGGCGTCATGTCCACCGTGTGCACGAGCCAGATCTGCGTGGCCGCCTGCGTGGCCACCGGATCCTCCGGGGCGTGGCGCGCCCGGTCGGCCTGCTGCGTGAAGCCGCGCACGGCGTCGGCACGGGCGCGGCTGGCCTGTGCATCGGCCAGGCCCGGCGTGTGCTTGTCCAGCCACTCCACCAGGTGCGGCAGCACGCGCAGGAACAGCCGCTGCGTCACCCACAGCACGGCCGTCTCCCCAGTTCGCAGCTGGCAGCTCACCCGAAGCCGGTCCTCGGCCTCGACGTATTCGGTGGTCATGCGCAGCACTTCGCTCATGGGATCCTGCCGGTGAAGGAATCGGCGGCCGGGCGCCGTCGTGCGGGCCGGATGTTACAGCGCGGAGACAGCAGCGGTGCAGCCCGCATCCGGGGGTCTCAGGCGACTTCGACGTCACTGTCGCAGCCCGCGCCTGCGGCGATCCAGCGCAGGGCAAGCCGCCGCGCCCAGGCGGCAGGCAGCCAGCGCAGGTAGGTGCCCGGCTCCTGCACCACCGCGCAGCGGTAGCGCGCGCTCGCGGCGTCCCAGCGCAAGGCCTTGCAGGCCCCCCTGAAGCGGCGCGAGAGCACGATCCCCAGCGGGCACGGCTCGGCGGCGCAGCACACGCCGCACCCGTTGCAGGCGGCGCCCATCGCGGGCTTGGGTGGAGCGCCCGCGTGCAGGTGGATCACGCGAGGCGTCCCGGACATGGTCGGGAGAGCCTAGGGCATCGGGCCCGCGGGTGAAGCCTGCTGCAGATGGCCAAGGGCGGCGCAGTTCGAGGCACTGCGGGTCGTCCTGTGGTCTGCGGTTGTGCTGGAGGCGGGAAGCTTCAGGATGACGGCCAGCCAAACCGGCACGCGCCTACCCAGCGACCTCCAGTCGGTCGCCTCGTTCGCCTGCGGCATGCAGGGGGCCGACCCCGGCTGAAGTCCCGGGCTCAGCGCAGCGCGACGACGATCGCCGCGGCCACCAGCAGCGCCAACCAGGCCTTGCCCACGTGGGCATGGGCGAAGCGCGCACCGATGTCCTCGATGGTCAGGCGCTTGGCCGGAGCCGGCCCGCCTGCTCCGGCTGCTGCAGGCTGCGGACGGTGCCCGTTGCGGGTGCCCAGGAGCTTGTCCCAGGCCTGCGATTGGCGGGCGAGCTGCTCGGACGTGGGGCCGGTGGGCACCCCCATGCGCCACGCGCGCTCCTGGCGAACGCGCTCGCGCCGCACGGCCTGGAGCTGGGCCTGCGCCTCCTGAGCCTCCCGCACCAGGTTCAGGGCCGCCGCGGGGTGCGCCTGCACCCACTGCTGCAACTGGCCGGCCGCAGCAGGCGAGGCCGCCTCGCCGTTCGGGCCGGCATCGGCCGCCTCGTATTGGCGCAGGAAGTCGTCGACGGTGGGGGTGACGGTATCGGTCATGGGAGCCTCCGTGGCGTGGGGTGGGACGGGCGCAGGCGCTGCAGGGCAACTCGCGCAATGCGAAAATGTCAATGTAGCGTGACATCCAAAAGTGTCAACTTTGTCAGTTAGCTGACACCTTATCGGGGGCATGCGCCAACCGGTTCCGCCCCGAAGGCGGCTGCGGGGCGCAGTCCGGCCGCGGGCCCGGTGGACACGGCCTTCGCCGGTGCCTTCGCTGATGCCTTCGCTGATGCCTTCGCCAGGGCCCTCGCCGGCACGTTCGCCGTTGCCGTTTGCGTTGCGTACAGTGCAGCCTCCCACACCACGCCACGCCAACCCATGAAGACCTATCGCATCGCCGCCATCCCGGGAGACGGCATCGGCCAGGAAGTGATCCCCGCGGGGCAGTCCGTGCTCGAGGCCGTGGCGCGCGCCGATGGCGGCTTCACGCTCACCTTCGACACCTTCGGCTGGGGCGGCGACTGGTACCGCGCCCACGGCGAGATGATGCCCGCCGACGGGCTGGAGCAGCTGCGCCACCACGATGCCATCCTCTTCGGCTCAGCCGGCGACCCGCACATCCCCGACCACGTCACGCTGTGGGGCCTGCGGTTGAAGATCTGCCAGGGCTTCGACCAGTACGCCAACGTGCGCCCCACGCGCATCCTGCCGGGCATCGATGCACCGCTCAAGCGCTGCCGCCCACAGGACCTCGACTGGGTCATCGTGCGCGAGAACTCCGAGGGCGAGTACGCGGGCGTGGGCGGCCGTGCACACCAGGGCCACCCCATCGAGGTCGCCACCGACGTGTCGGTGATGACCCGCGCCGGCGTGGAGCGGATCATGCGCTTTGCCTTCGCCCTGGCACGCTCGCGGCCGCGCCGCCAGCTCACCGTCGTCACCAAGAGCAACGCGCAGCGCCATGCCATGGTGATGTGGGACCAGATTGCGGCGGAGGTCGCGCGCGACTTTCCCGACGTGAAGTGGGACAAGGAGCTGGTCGATGCGATGACCGCGCGCATGGTCAACCGCCCGGCGAGCATCGACACGGTGGTGGCCACCAACCTGCACGCCGACATCCTGAGCGACCTGGCCGCGGCGCTGGCCGGCAGCCTCGGCATCGCGCCCACCGGCAACATCGATCCCGAGCGCCGCTTCCCGAGCATGTTCGAGCCCATCCACGGCTCGGCCTTCGACATCATGGGCCAGGGCCTGGCCAACCCCATCGGCAC
>JBIIED010000071.1:0-12277 GCA_044237995.1 Rubrivivax sp.
GGTTCCGGCCTCACGGATGCTGGGCGCCTCGCTGGCCACAGGCGTGGTGGTGCTGCTGGGTGCCCTGGCAGCCAGCGCAACGCTGCGCGTGTCTGCGGCATGCGCCCTGTGCGCGGCCGCACTGCCCCTGGTGTGGCTCGCCTGGCGACGCGTGCGCCGGCTGGCCGCACTGCGTGCGCAGCTGCCCGAGGCCGTGGACCTGATGGCGCGCTCCCTGCGCGCCGGCCACGCGCTGCCCGCGGCGCTGCAGATGGTGGGCGAGGAGTCGCCCGATCCCCTGGCCGAGGAGTTCCGCATCACGCACGACGAGCTCAACTTCGGCCTGGGCCTGGACGAGGCGCTGCGCAACCTGGCCACGCGCGTGCCGGGCGAGGACATGCGCTTTCTCGTGATCGCCGTGCTGCTGCAGCGCGAGACCGGCGGCAACCTCGCGCAACTGCTCACCAACATCGCGCAGCTCGTGCGCGCACGCATGCGGCTGCTGGGCAAGGTGCGCGTACTCGCCGCGGAGGGCAAGTTCTCGGCCTGGATCCTGGCGCTGATGCCGCCGGTGGTGGGCGCGGTGCTGGCCGCCATCAACCCCACCTTCATGTCGGCGCTGTGGCGCGACCCGATCGGCGTGCAGCTGATCCAGACCTGCCTGATCCTGTATGTCGTCGGGGTGCTGTGGATGACACGCCTCGTGCGGCTGCGGGTGTGACCCCGCTCCCGGAAGGAAACCTCCCATGAACGCTGCAGACCTCCTGCTGATGGTGCTGCTCTTCCTGCTCACGGGCGGCGCGGTCGCCACCGGCGCCTACTGGCTGGACGACCGCGCGCGGCTGCGGGCGCGCATCGCGCACGGCGCCGGCGGTGCGGGCGAGGCCCGCGCGGCGGGCGACGCCGCAGCGGGCACCGATCCGCCCCCCTCGGGCGTGGACGCGCAGGGCGACTCCGCCTTGCAGCGCCTGGCCGCACCGGCGGCGCGGCTGGCCGGGTCGGACGATGCCGCATCGATCTCGCGCCTGCAGGCGCGGTTCCTGCAGGCCGGCCTGCGCGCGCGGGCAGCACCCCTTTACTTCCTGGCGCTCAAGACCGTGCTGGCGCTCGGACTGCCGCTGCTGGCGTGGTTCACGCTGCACCTGAGCGGCTGGCGCCTGGACGGGGCGCGCGTGCCCTTCGTGCTGGTGGTGTCGGCCGCCGCCGGGCTGTACCTGCCCACGCTGGCCCTGCGCTGGCAGGTGGCGCGGCGCCAGCGCGCCCTCTTCGAGGCCTTTCCCGACGCCATCGACCTGATGATCGTGTGCGTGGAGGCGGGCCTGAGCCTGGACATGGCCATCCAGCGCGCGGGCCAGGAGATGATGCTGCGCAGCCCGGCGCTGGCCGAGGAACTCGCCCTCGTGGGCACGGAGCTGCGCATCGGCGCCTCGCGGGAGCGCGCCCTGCGCAACCTCGCCTCGCGCACCGGCGTGCCCGAGGTCAGCTCCTTCGTGGCTGCGCTGCTGCAGGCCGACCGCTTCGGCACCACCATCGCCGACTCCATGCGCGTGCACGCGGAGGACCTGCGGCTGCGCCGGCAGTACCGCGCAGAGGAGACCGCCGCGCGGATCCCGACGCAGCTGCTCTTTCCGCTCGTGTTCACGATCCTGCCGGCGCTGTTCGTGGTGCTCGTCGGCCCGGCGGCCATCGGGCTGGCGCGCCAGGTGCTGCCGATGATGGGCGGCTCAGGAGGCTGAGGCCGCCCGAGCCTTCCCTGGGCGACACTTGCCCCATGGAAGGCCCGTACACCCTGCACGGCCTGGACGAGCACGAGGCGCGCGAGCGCCTGCGCGTGCACGGCCCCAACGAGATCCTCGACCGCGAGAAGCGCAGCCTGGGCGCGACGCTGGCCGCCGTGGCCACCGAGCCGATGTTCGGGCTGCTGCTGGCTGCCGCTGCCGTCTACCTGATCATCGGCGACCTCGGCGAGGGCCTGCTGCTGGCAGCCTTCGCGGTGGCCAGTGTCGGCCTCGTGATCGCGCAGGAGCGGCGCAGCCAGCGCGCGCTCGACGCGCTGCGCGAGCTCGCCGCACCCCAGGTGCGCGTGATGCGCGCCGGGCAGCTGCGCCGCATCCCCGCGCGTGAACTGGTGCCAGGCGACCTCTTCGTGCTGGCCGAAGGCGAACGCGTGGCCGCCGACGCGCAGCTGCGCCAGGCCAGCGCCCTGGAAATCGACGAGTCGCTGCTCACCGGGGAGTCGGTACCGGTGGCCAAGCGCGCGGCGCAGCCCGGCCAGGCGCCGGCGCAGCGCCCTTCGGACGACGACGCCGCCGCCACCGCCGCGTGGGCCGGCACCCTGGTGGTGGCCGGGCACGCGCTGGCCGAGGTGGTGGCCACGGGCGCACACACCCAGGTCGGGCGCATCGGGGCGTCGCTCGCAGCGATCGCGCCCGAGCCCAGCCCGCTGCAGCGCCAGCTCAAGCGCCTCGTGCGCCTCTTCGGCGCCGTGGCCATCGTGGCAGCGGCGGCGCTGGCGCTGTGGTACGGGCTGCGCAACGGCCAGTGGCTGCAGGGCCTGCTGTCGGCGCTGGCCCTGGGCATGGCGATGCTGCCCGAGGAGTTCCCGATGGTGCTGTCGGTGTTCCTCGCGCTCGGGGCCTGGCGCCTGGCGCGCGCGCAGGTGCTGTCACGCCAGCCCGCGGCGGTGGAGGCGCTCGGTGCGGCCAGCTTCCTGTGCGTGGACAAGACCGGCACCCTCACCGAGAACCGCATGCGCCTGGCGCGGCTCGTCGCCGACGCCCTGGATCACCCCATCGCGCCAGGGCAACCTCTTCCCGAACCTGTGCACCGCCTGCTCGAGATGGCGATGCTCGCCTCGCGCCGCGGCAGCCCCGACCCCATCGACCGGGCCTTGCTCGAGCACGGCGATGCGGCGCTGGCCGACACCGAGCACCTGCACCCGCTGTGGCTGCTCGAGCGCGAGTACCCACTGTCGGCCGAGCTGCTGGCGATGTCGCAGGCCTGGACCGACGAGGCGGGCGTGCGCCGCGTGGCCGCCAAGGGCGCGCCCGAGGCCGTGCTCGACCTGTGCCACGCACCCGCCGCGCAGCGCGAGGCGGTGATGGCGCGCGTGCACGAGCTGGCCGCCCAGGGCCTGCGCGTGCTGGCCGTGGCCGAAGGCACCTACGCCGGGCAGGAACCGGCCGCGCAGGCTCATGACGTGAGCTTCACCTGGCTGGGGCTGCTGGGTTTTCGCGACCCCTTGCGCGCGAGCGTTCCCGCCGCGGTGGCGCAGGCGCGCGCAGCCGGAATCGCCGTGGCGATGATCACCGGCGACCATGCCGCCACGGCCCTGGCCATCGCACGCGAGGCCGGGCTCGACACCGAAGCCGGAGCACTGCGCGGGCAGGACCTCGACACCCTGGACGACGCCGCGCTCGCGCAGGCCGTCAGGACGGTGCGCGTGTTTGCCCGCGTGAGCCCGGCACACAAGCTGCGCCTGGTGCAGGCGCTGCAACGCAACGGCGAGACGGTGGCGATGACCGGCGACGGCGTGAACGATGCGCCGGCGCTCAAGGCTGCGCACATCGGCATCGCGATGGGCGTGCGCGGCACCGACGTGGCCCGCGAGGCCGCCGGCCTGGTGCTGCTGGAGGAGGACTTCGGCCGCATCGTGGGCGGGGTGCGCATGGGCCGGCGCATCTTCGACAACCTGCAGCGCGTGATGACCTACATCACCGCGATCCACGTACCCATCGCCGGGCTGGCGCTGCTGCCCGTGCTGTTCGGGCTGCCGCCGCTGCTGCTGCCGGCGCACGTGGTGCTCACCGAGATGGTGATCGATCCCGTGTGCTCGCTGGCCTTCGAGGGCGCACCGGAGGACCCGCGCGTGATGAGCCGGCCCCCACGCCCGCGCGAAGGCAGCCTGCTCGGGCGCGCGCTGCTCGTCACGGGTCTCGTCCAGGGCAGCTGTCTGCTCGCGGCCACCCTGGCCATCTACGTGCTCGCGCTGCAGGGCGGGCGTACGGAAGACGTGGCCCGCACGCTCGCGGTGCTCGGGCTGACGGCGGGTAACCTGCTGCTGGTGGCCGTCAACGCAAGCGCGGGTCTGGGCTGGCGCGCCCTCTTCGCGCCGGGCACGCGCGCCTTCTGGTGGGTGACCGCCGCGGCCGTGACGGCCCTGACCCTGGCACTGGCCGTACCGGCTGCGCGCGAGCTGCTGCGCTTTGCGCTGCCGGGCTGGGCCGACCTGGCCGCCGCGCTGGCAGCCGTGGGCGTGGCAGTGGCCTTCGGGGCGGTGCTCGCGACGCAGCTCAAGCGCAGGCTGTGCGACGATCGGTGAACCCTGGGGGCGCACCGAGCGCCGGTTGAGCAAGCCACCAGGCTGAATAGACCAGGCCGCACAGACCAGGCCGAAAAGACCAGGCCGCAAAGAATGGACACTGCTTTCCTGCTGGCCGCCCTGCTGAGCGCCTTGCTGCACGCAGGCTGGAACGCCGCCATCAAGGCCAGCTCGGCCCCGGCCGAGGCGATGGCCGCACAGATGACGGCCGCCGCGCTCATCGGCGTGGCGGGCTTGCTCGCAACCGGTCTGCCCCCGCCGGCCACCTGGCCCTGGATCGCCTGCAGCACCGCGATGAACATGGTGGCCGTGGGTGCGACGCTGCGCGCCTACCGCCAGGGCGGCTTCGGCACGGTCTATCCGATCGGGCGCGCCACCTCGGTGCTCGTGGTGGCCGGCAGCTCCGCGTGGCTCGTGGGCGAGCGCCTGGGCCCCTGGGCGGCGCTCGGAGTGGGCTGCGTAGCCACGGCGCTGCTGCTGCTGGCGCGCGACACCTCCCGCGCGGCCGCCGCACCCGACGGAGCTGGCGCCTCTTCGACGCTGCCGCCCGCGGCTCTTGCGTGGACGCTGGGCGCCGGCGTGGCCACCGCCGGCTACGTGCTCAGCGATGCGCAGGCGGTGCGCGCGGCAGGCTCGCCCTGGGCCTACGCCTTTGCCGTGAGCGTGACCAACGCCCTGGCCATGGGCTGGAGACAGCGCGCCCTGGGCAGCCCCTGGGCGCTGCTGGCACGACACGCCCGCACGGGCGTGCCCGCGGGCATCGTGGCCATGGTCTCGTACGCACTCATCCTGTGGGTCTTCACGCACGCCCCCATCGCCCCGGCTGCGGCGCTGCGCGACACGAGCGCCGTCTTTGCGATGCTCATCGCAGTGGTGTGGCTCAAGGAGCCCATGCCCGCCCGGCGGCTGGCCATCGTGGCGCTTGCGCTGGCGGGCGTGCCGCTGCTGCGGCTCGGCTGAGGGCCCGGGCGCGCGATACTTGCCCCATGTCGCCACCGGACACCGGGGCCTTGACGCCCGCCACGCCGCACCGCCCGACCCAGCTGCTGCTCAACCTCGGGCACGCGATCGACCACATGTTCCTCTTGATCTTCGCCACCGCGGTGACGTCGATCGCGCAGGACTTCGGCCTGGCGCGCTGGGAAGACCTGATGCCCTACGGCGTGCTCGCCTTCCTGATGTTCGGCCTGGGCTCGCTGCCCGCGGGCAAGCTCGGCGACCAGTGGGGCCGGCGCGCGATGATGGTCGTCTTCTTCGTGG
Source organism: Rubrivivax sp. (assembly GCA_044237995.1). GTDB lineage: Bacteria > Pseudomonadota > Gammaproteobacteria > Burkholderiales > Burkholderiaceae_C > Rubrivivax. The sequence continues at coordinate 5,561 of JBIIED010000071.1, forward strand.
GCATCGGCGTGGCCGCGATCGCTGTGGCCCTCGCGCAAAGCCCGCTGCAGCTCGCGCTCGCGCTCGGGCTGCTGGGTACCTTCGCCGCCATCTACCACCCGGTGGGCATCCCGATGCTGCTGCAAGGCGCCACGCGCCCGGGCTGGACGATCGGCGTCAACGGCCTGGCCGGCAACCTCGGCATCGCGGTGGCCGCGCTCGTCACGGGTTTTCTCGTCAAGCACCTGGGCTGGCGCGCGGCCTTCGCGCTGCCCGGGGTGGTGGCCATCGGCTGCGGGCTCGCCTTCGCACGGCTGGCCCGGCCCGAGGCGGCACCAGCGGCGAAGAAGCCGCCCTCGGCGGGCCTGCCTGCAGGCCTGTCGCTTGCGCGCATCCTGCTCGTGATGACGCTCGCCTCCACCACCGGCAACCTCATCTTCAACCTCTCCACCAACGCCAACTACGAGCTCATGGCCGACCGGCTGCGCGAGGTCACGCGCGACCCCGCACTGCTCGGCGGGCTGCTGGCCGCCGTGTACACGCTGGCCTCCTTCGCGCAGCTCGTGGTGGGCCGGCTCATCGACCGCGTGCCACTGAAGTCGCTGTACCTGTCGGTGATCACCTTCCAGGCGCTGCTGCTGGCGCTTTCCACGCAGCTCTCGGGCTGGGCCTTCTACGCCGCGCTGCTGCTGTGCATGGCCGCGATCTTCGGCGCCGTGCCCTTCACCGACGCGATGCTTGCGCGCTACGTGGACGACCGCGTGCGCTCGCGCGTGGCGGGCATGCGGCTGACCATCTCGCTCGGGGCGAGCTCGGCGGCGGTGTGGGTGCTCGGGCCGCTCGTCAAGGGGGCGGGCTTCACGGCGCTCTTGTGGACGATGGCGGCGATTGCGATCGGCACCTTCACGGTGGTGACGGCGCTGCCTGCCTTGCGTGCTGCAGGTGCGGCAGGTGAGGCGGGCTCGGCTGGCCCGGCTGGCACGGGCGGGGATGCGCCCCCGGGCCCTACCACCGCGCCCCGAACGCCTGCCTGAGCTCGGCGATCTGCGCCTCGGTGAGCGGCGCCGGCCGGGGCGTGCACCCGCGCCAGAGCCTGGCCGTCTCCTCCAGCTCCTCGAGCACCGCGCTTGCCTCGGCCGGCGAGCGGTGCCACACGTTGGGCCCGAGCCGCTCGAGCATCACCGCGCGGATGGGCGTGCCGCGCTGCGCCATCTCCTGGATGCGCTGCGCGACGAGTGCCGCCGCCGCGGGGTCGCCCGGCCGGTGATAGGGGATCAGGGGCACGTGCCCCACCTTCATCACGAAGTAGGGCGTGATGGGCGGCAGGATGTCCTGTGCGCTCCACACCCCTTCGAGCGTCAGCGCCACGAGGTGCGTGCTGTGCGTGTGGATCACGCAGCGCGCCTCGGGCGCGGCGGCGTAGATGCGCCGGTGCAGCGCGAGCGTCTTGCTCGCGGGGTCGCCGCTAGTCTGCACGCCGTGGGCGTCCAGCCGCGCCAGGCGCGCGGGCTCGAGCGTGCCCAGGCACGCATCGGTGGGCGTGATCAGAAAGCCGTCTTCGAGCCGCACGCTGATGTTGCCGGCCGTGGCGTGCGCGTAGCCGCGCGCAAAGAGCGAGCGGCCCACGCGGCAGATCTCCTCGCGCAGGGACTGCTCGGCATCGGGCCCCACATGGGAGCCCGCACTCATACCCACACCCACGCCCGCACCCACACCCACGCCCGGCGCGCTCACGCCAGCCTCCCGAAGGCGCGCGTGAAGAAGTCGGTGCCGCCGAAGTTCCCCGACTTCAAGGCCAGGTGCAGCCCTTGCGGCCGCAGCGGGCTCGCAGCGTGGCACCAGGGCACGCCAGGGTCGATCTGCGGCCCGATGCGCAGCGCCGCGATGCCCAGCGCCTGCACGCAGGCGCCGGAGGTCTCGCCCCCTGCCACCACGAGTTGGCCGACCCCGGCTTGCACGAGCCCCTGCACCACCTGCGCGAGCGCCTGCTCCACGAGGGCGCCGGCGCGCTGCGAGCCGAGCTGCGCCTGCACCCCGGCCACCGCGTCGGGGGCAGCCGTCGCGTACACGAGCACCGGCTGCGTGCCCAGGCGGGGCCCCGCCCAGGCAAGCGCCTCGTCCACGCAGCGCGCCACGCCGTCTCGACCGTCCGGCCCGGCCTGGCGCGCCAGCTCCAGCGGGTCCACCCGGAAGGCCTGGCCCCCACGGCCCACGAAGTCGGCCACCTGCGCATTCGTGGCCGCCGAGCAGCTGCCGCTGACCACCGCTCGCGCGCCCGAGGCCGGCGGCAGCTGCGCCGCCTGCGCGCTCGGCGCCAGACCATGCTGCGCGGGAATGCCGATGGCCAGGCCCGAGCCCGCCACGGCGAGCGCCGCGTCGCGCCCCGCCTCGGCCAGCACGTGCAAGTCCGCGTCGTCCACCGCATCGGCCACCGCAAAGGCCACGCCCTCGGCCTGCAGCGCCGCCAGCCGCGCCCGCACCGCCGCCGCGCCCTGCGCCACCGTGCGCCGCTCGACCAGCCCGCAGCGCGTGGTGGCGAGTTGCGCCTGCAGCACGCGCACCAGGTTCGCGTCCGTCATCGGCGTGAGCGGATGGTGGCGCATGGGGCTGTCGGAGAGCAGCACGTCGCCTACGAAGAGGTGCCCCTTGTAGACCGTGCGCCCCGTCTCCGGAAAGGCCGGCGTGACGATGGCGATGCCCGCACCGAGCTCCGCGCGCAGCGCCTCGGCCACCGGGCCGATGTTGCCCGCAGGCGTCGAGTCGAAGGTGGAGCAGACCTTGAAGTACACCTGCTGCGCCCCGCGCGCGCGCAACCAGCGGCAGGCCGCCAGCGACTGCGCCACCGCCTCGGCCACCGGTGCGGTGCGCGATTTCAGCGCCACCACGATCGCGTCCACCTGCGCGGGGTCCACCTCCGCGCCGGGGTGTTCGCCCGGGTGCGTGCCCGGCACTGCGATCGTCTGCACCACGCGCATGCCCGCGCGCACGAGGTTGTTGGCCAGGTCGGTGGCGCCGGTGAAATCGTCGGCAATGCAGCCGAGGAGCATGGGGGATCCTTCTGCAGCGGCGCCGGCCCCGGCGGGGGAACAGGGGTGGAGGGGGCTCGGGCGCGGGTGATGGAGGGGGGGATTGTGCGTCGGGGCGGACAAGCGACCACGCACGGCCATCGTACGGGTGATGCTACCCGCAGTATCATCAGCACGAGAACTCCGCCGCCAAGCTGCTGACGGCCATGCGCCGTCATCCCCTGGACTGGCAGCTCGGCCAGCTCCAGACCGTGGCGCGACAACACGGCGTAGGCTGGCGCCACGAAGGCGGCTCCCATTGCATCTTCGTCCGGCCAGACGGCCGCACGCTGCCCGTGCCCGCTCGGCGGCCGATCAAACCTGTCTACATCAAGAGATTCATCGAACTCCTGGACGGAGCCGACACATGAGCAAGCAGTCTGACTACCCCTTCGAGATCCGCCCCCTCACGGCCGAGGAAGGTGGTGGCTACCTCATCTCCTTTCCTGATTTTGCCGATTGCATCTCCGATGGCGAGACGCTCGAGGAAGTGCTGGAAAATGGCCGTTATGCCCTGAAGGAGACGATCACCGCCCTGAAGGCCCGCAAGCTGCCCGTTCCCGCCCCCAACAGCGGAGGCGTAGCCTCCGGCAAGTTCGTGGCCAGGGTGCCCAAGACCCTGCACGCGCAGCTGGCTACGCGCGCCCGCGCGGAGGGGGTCTCGCTCAACGCCCTGGTGCTCAGCCTGATCGCTCAAGGCCTGGGCCGGCGGGAGGCTGCTGCCCCTCTGGCGAAGTGAGCCGCCCGCCCGCGCACCCGCCTACACATCCAGTGGACTGCGCACCCCGCGCCCACCGCGATTGAGCACGTGCGTGTAGACCATGGTGGTGGAGACATCGCTGTGGCCGAGCAGCTCCTGCACGGTACGGATGTCGTAGCCTGACTGCAGCAGATGCGTGGCAAACGAGTGGCGCAGCACGTGCGGTGAGCAGGGCCGGTGGATGCCGGCACGCTTGGCCGCCAGCGAGACCGCGCGCTGCACCGAGGCCTCGTGCAGGTGGTGGCGCCGGACTTCGCCCGTGCGCGGATCGGCCGCGCGCACGGTGCTCGGAAACACCCACTGCCAGCCCCAGGTGCGCGGCGCCTGCCGGTATTTCAGCGCCAGCGCGTCGGGCAGCCACACCGCGCCATGCCCCTCGGCCAGGTCGCGCCCGTGCAGCGCCTGCACGCGCGAGAGGTGCGCCTGCAGCGGGGCCACCAGGGTCTCGGGCAGCACGGTGATGCGGTCCTTGCCGCCTTTGCCGTGGCGCACCACCAGCTCGCGCCGCTCGAAGGCCACATCCTTCACCCGCAGGCGCAGCGCCTCCATGAGCCGCATGCCGGTGCCGTACAGCAGCGCGCCCACCAGGCCCATCGTGCCGCTGAGCTCGGCCAGCAGCGCGCGCACCTCCCCAGGCGTGAGCACCACCGGCAGCCGCCGCGCCGCCTTGGCCACCACCACCTCCTCCAGCCACGGCAGCTGCAGCCCCAGCACATGCCGGTAGAGAAAGAGCAGCGCCGAGCGCGCCTGCGCCTGCGTGGAGGCCGAGACCTGGCGCTGCACCGCCAGATGCGTCAAAAAGGCGGTGAGTTCCACCGGCCCCATCTCCTGCGGATGCCGCAGGCCATGGAAGCGGATGTAGCGCCGCGCCCAGTCCACATAGGCCTGCTCGGTGCGCAGCGAATAGTGGCGAACCCGAACCTCGGCACGCAGGCGATCGAGCAGGCGCGGGGGAGCCGCCTCCCCGTCCGGGCCCGCCCCCTTGACGCCAGGCGCCCGCCCGGCAACCATCCCCGAAGACTCATCAAAAGAATCGTCACCCCGACGAAAGGGAGCATGAGCATGCGGACCCATCCGCCACTCTTTAGACGGCCCATTGCATGCCGTCCATCCCCCCAAAGCAGGCCCTCAAGAGGGTGTCACCACCCCTCCCACCCCACGGCCCCAATTGATTTAGGCCGCGCGGATGCTGTCTACTTCACGTACACATTACGTTAGGCCGCATAGCCAACTCACATCGGAGACGCCAATGGCGACAGAGGAGATTGCAATCACCGCGGGTCTGGCCGCGACTGCTTACGTGGCTCAGAAGCTGTTCGGAAAGACCTTGGAAGAGATGGGAGACGATCTCAATCGCTCGTACAAGTCCAACCGCGACAAACTTCTCTCCAAAGCTGCAAAGAAGGTACGCGATCCAGACGATGGCGCGACGCCCAATCTACGAGTGGCGCGAGACGTCGTCTGGAACGGCGCGGTCACAGACGACGAGGTGTGTGCGGAGTACTTCGGCGGTCTCTTAGCTTCCAGCCGAAGCACTGATGGCAAAGATGACTCTGCGCTCATTTATGTCGACTGCATCAAAGCACTGTCATCGAAACAACTACATCTCCACTACATAATATACACCGCACTACAGGATCTGCTAATCAAATCTGGCAAGGATGTGAATCCTGGCCAAGGTTCAGAGATAGGTGGTCAAGCGGTTTGGATGCCGTTGAATCTGGTATTTGCTATGGGTCTCCGTCCGGACATCGACCTTAACGTACTTCATCGTCAAGGGTTGCTGAGCGCTTACAGCACCAATGTAAAGACGCATGGAAGTCGGGCGCTGCCGTACATGAGCGCCAATCCGACCACCTTCGGGATTCTGCTCTATGCGGCCGCCATGAATGCACTCCCGACTTGGTCCCAGTTCGGCAAGATCAAGCTGCCGGTTTCAGATGAGATAGCCTGCGCGAGCGTCTATGCGTCCACACTGGAAGAACTTTCCAAGATAACAGGCCTTGAGATACAAGATGAAGTCATCGCAACATCACCCGATGCGGCCTAACCCCTCGCTCAAGCTGACCCGCTACGGCATGCACTGTAAGCCCGGGCCGCGGCACATGGTGCATCATCGCAGCCCGGGCTTACAGCGCACGCCTCCGCAGGCAGCTTAGCTCGAACGTTAGGCCTCACAGGAAAACCATGCTGACCATCGTCGCCGTCCAAGAAAGGTACGCCGCGAGCTATCGCGCGTGTCTCGATGTTGTGGCACGAGAGAAGAGATACCTCGCGCAGATTGAAGCGCTCCCGCTTGAGCGAATAGAAGGTTTCGTGAGGGATAGCGTTGCTACGGACGCAATCCAGTTCTTCGCTTTGAATCAAGAGGAAGTTGTTGGCTGGGCCGACATCTTCCCTTCGTGGGCCCACGCCGTCTCTCACTGCGGGTCACTTGGCATGGGTGTGCACCCGAACTACCGGGGTCGAGGTCTCGGCAGTCGCCTACTCAGCGCCTGCATCGAGAAGGCCTGGGCCAAGGGGCTCACACGCATCGAACTTGAAGCGCGAGCTGACAATGCACACGCAATCGCTCTATATGAGAAGGTCGGCTTCAAGCACGAGGCACTGAAGTCTCAGGCTATGCGCTTCGATGGAGAATACTTTGATGCGGTTCAAATGCGGCTGCTGCGCGGTGAGGCCTAACCCCTCGCTCAAGCTGACCCGCTACGGCAGGCACTGTAAGCCCGGCCCGAGCCACTCGTACTATCGTCTCAGGCCGGGCTTACAGTACCTGCCTCCGCGGGCAGCTTAGCTCGAACGTTAGGCTTCACAAACTCCACCTTCCCTCATGGCCGGCTTTCCACTCAGCATCCAAACAGCAAGACTGCACCTCCGTCAGTTCAAGCACGAAGACTGGGAGTCGCTACACGA
>JBIIED010000072.1:0-12275 GCA_044237995.1 Rubrivivax sp.
GGCGTCACCTTCTGCCCCAGCAGCGTGCCGTCGGCCTCGCGGTACTGCCAGCTGCGGCCGCAGGCCTCGAGCTGGCGCACGTGGTACTCACGCACGCGCGCCGCGGCGGCGCGCAGTGCGTCGGCCGGGGCCGGGGTGATGCGCGCCAGCGCCGCTCGAAGCTCGCCGGCGCCCAGCTCGAGCGCGGCCACCGAGGTCGCCTGCAGACCATCGAAGCGCTCGGTGTACTCGAGCACCGCCGCGTCGCCGCGGCTGCGCACGTCGGCCACTATCTCGGCTACCCGTGCCTCGATGGCCGAGTCGGTCTCGGCCGACCAGTGCAGCACGCGCGTGAAGGCGGCCTCGAAGTCAGGCTGCCCGGTGTCCAGGCGCGCGATGCGCACCGGGTTGGCGGCGCGGTCCCCGCTCACGAGGCGCTCCCGCTCACGGCCGCCTCCAGCGCATCGACGAGCGCGCGGATCGGCTCGCGCTTGAGCTTGAGCGCAGCCTGGTTGACCACCAGGCGTGCCGACACATCCAGGATCTGCTCCACCTCGACGAGCTGGTTGGCCCGCAGCGTGCCGCCGGTGGACACCAGGTCCACGATCGCATCAGCCAGGCCGGTGAGCGGGGCCAGCTCCATCGAGCCGTAGAGCTTGATCAGGTCGACGTGCACGCCCTTGTCGGCGAAGTGCTGGCGCGCCAGGTGCGTGTACTTCGTGGCCACGCGGATGCGCGAGCCCTGGCGCACGGCCCCTGCGTAGTCGAAGTCTGCGCGCACCGCCACGCTCATGCGGCAGCGCGCAATCCGCAGATCCAGCGGCCGGTACAGGCCCGCCTCGTCGTGCTCGAGCAAGGTGTCCAGGCCGGCCACGCCGAGGTCGGCTCCGCCGTGCTGCACGTAGGTGGGCACATCGGTGGCGCGCACGAGCACCACGCGCAGGCCGGGCCGGTTCGTGGGCAGGATCAGCTTGCGGCTCTTGTCCGGGTCTTCGGTGACCTCGATGCCTGCGGCGCGCAGCAGCGGCAGCGTCTCGTCGAAGATGCGGCCCTTGGAAAGGGCCAGCGTCAGGAGGGTGTCGCCGCTCAACGCCGCCTCACCGGATACGCTCGATGTCGGCCCCGACGCCGGCGAGCTTGCGCTCCATGCGGTCGTACCCGCGGTCGAGGTGATAGATGCGGTCGACCACCGTCTCCCCCTCGGCCACGAGCCCCGCGATGACGAGGCTGGCCGAGGCGCGCAGGTCGGTGGCCATGACGGTCGCGCCGGAGAGCTTGTCGACCCCCTGCACGATCGCGGTGTGCCCGTCGACCTGGATGCTCGCCCCCAGGCGCAGCAGCTCGTTGACGTGCATGAAGCGGTTCTCGAAGATCGTCTCCGACACGCTCGCGGCGCCCTCGGCGATGCAGTTCACGGCCATGAACTGCGCCTGCATGTCGGTGGGGAAGGCCGGGTACTCGCTCGTGCGCAGGCTCACCGCGCGCGGGCGGCCCTGGGTGCGCACGCGGATCCAGTCGGGGCCGCTTTCGATCGACACACCGGCCTCGCGCAGCTTGTCGAGTACGGCGTCCAGGTGCTCGGCGCGCGCGCCCGTGAGCGTCACGTCGCCGCCCGCGGCGGCCACCGCGCACAGGAATGTGCCGGTCTCGATGCGGTCGGCGATCACGCGGTGCGGCTGCTTGGGCGCGTGCAGCCGCTCCACGCCCTGGATGCGGATGCGGCGCGTGCCGTGGCCCTCGATGCGCGCGCCCATCGAGATCAGGAGCTCGGCCAGGTCCGGCACCTCGGGTTCCTGCGCAGCGTTCTCGAGCACCGTCTCGCCTTCGGCCAGGCAGGCCGCCATGAGGAGGTTCTCGGTGCCGGTGACCGTGACCATGTCGGTGGTGATCCGCGCGCCCTTCAGGCGCGTGGTCTTGGCGATGATGTTTCCGCGCTCCACCGTGATCTGTGCACCCATGGCCTGCAGGCCCTTGATGTGCTGGTCCACGGGCCGCGAACCGATGGCGCAGCCGCCAGGCAGCGAGACGATCGCCACGCCGAAGCGCGCCAGCAGCGGCCCGAGCACGAGGATCGAGGCGCGCATGGTCTTCACGAGCTCGTAAGGAGCCACGGGGCTGTTCACCGGCCCGGCGTCCACGATGAGCCGCCCGGGGCTCGTGCCCGCCGCGTCATCCCACTCGGCCGTGGCGCCCATCTGGCGCAGCAGCTTCATGGTGGTGCTCACGTCCATGAGGCGCGGCACGTTCTCGAAGGTCACCGGCTCGGCGGTGAGCAACGCCGCGCACAGCTCGGGCAGGGCGGCGTTCTTGGCCCCGGCGATCGCGATTTCGCCGGTCAGTCGCCGGCCGCCGCGGATGAGAAGTTTTTCCATGAGGCTGTGCGGGGTGCACAGCGGGCTGGAGGTGGCGCCGGCTGGGGCAGGCGCAACGGCCAACCCGCGGCAGCCCGCGGGTCGGTCAGGGGTGGTGGGTGGCCGCGTCGCCCTGGGCGGCAAACTCGGCGGGGGTGAGCGTCTTCATCGACAACGCGTGGATCTGCTCCCGCATTCTATCGCCCAGCGCCGCATACACGCGCTGATGGCGGCGCACCCGGCTCAGGCCCTCGAACTCGACCGAGACGATGGTGGCGTAGAAGTGGCGGCCGTCGCCCTCGACGGCAAGCTGCTCGCAGCCGAGCCCGGCGGCGATGTAGGACTCGACTTCGGCAGGTGTGGGTTCTCGCATGGCGGCTTGCATTATCGGGTGAGCCGGCCACGCAGCCGGCCATGCAGCCGGTGATTGTGCCGCCCGCCCGCACGGCCGGCGGGTCGGTCCGGGGCTCAGCTACGGATCTTGTAGCCGCTGCGCAGCAGGTGCAGCGCCACGCCCGAGACGAGCGCGAAGCTCGCCCCCACCACCGCCAGGCTCGTCCAGGGCGAGACGTCGCTCACGCCGAAGAAGCCCCGGCGAAAGCCGTCGATCATGTAGAAGAAAGGGTTGAGGTGGCTCACGGCCTGCCAGGCAGCCGGCAGGGAGTGCACCGAGTAGAAGACGCCAGACAGGAACGTCATGGGCATGATGACGAAGTTCTGGAAGGCAGCCATCTGGTCGAACTTGTCGGCCCACAGGCCAGCGATCAGCCCGAGCGCGGCGAGCATGCCCGCGCCCAGCAGCGCGAAGACCACGATCCACCCGGGCTCGGCCAGATGCAGCGGCACCGCCCAGGCGGTGGCCAGCAGCACCCCTGTGCCGACCACCAGCCCGCGCACGACGGAAGCCCCGACGTAGGCGACGAACCAGGCCCAGTGCGACAGCGGCGTCACCAGCAGGAAGACGAGGTTGCCCGTGATCTTGCTCTGCACCAGGGAGGAGCTCGTGTTCGCAAACGCGTTTTGCAGCACACCCATCATCACCAGGCCAGGGATGAGGAAGCTCGTGTAGCCCACGCCCGGGAAGACCTCCACGTGGTCCTCCAGCACGTGGCCGAAGATCAGCAGATAGAGCAGCGACGTGAGCACCGGCGCGGCCACCGTCTGGAAGGCGACCTTCCAGAAGCGCAGCACCTCCTTGCGAAACAGGGGTGACGCCCCGGCGAAGCGGTCGAGCAGGCCGCTCATGCCTGGGCCCTCGTCCCACTCATGATCTCGACGAACACATCCTCCAGGTCGGCGCGGCCGATCTCGAGGTCTTCCACGCGCACGCGGGCCTCACGCAGCGCCGCCAGCAGCGTCTCCACCTCGGCTGCGTCGTGGGCCTGCAGCTGCGCGATGCGACCCGTCACGCGCGCGCGGGCGGCCAGATGGGCCGGCAGCGCGTCGTCGGTCTTGAAGCGCAGCATCGTGCTGGCCGTGCCCGCCAGCAGCGCGCTGGTGCGGTCCAGCGCCACCACGCGCCCCTGCTTGAGCATCGCGATGCGCCCGCACAGCGCCTCGGCCTCCTCGAGGTAGTGGGTCGTCAACAGCACCGTGTGGCCGGCACGGTTCAGGCGCGAGATGAACTTCCACAGCGTCTGGCGCAGCTCCACGTCCACGCCGGCCGTGGGCTCGTCGAGCACGATCACCGCAGGGCGGTGCACGAGGGCCTGGGCCACGAGCACGCGCCGCTTCATACCGCCGGAGAGCTGACGCATGTTGGCCTGCGCCTTGTCGGTCAGGCCCAGCTCCGCGAGCAGCTCGTCGATCCAGTCGTCGTTGTGCCGCACGCCGAAGTAGCCGCTCTGGATACGCAGCGTCTCGCGCACGTTGAAGAAGGGGTCGAAGACGAGCTCCTGCGGCACGATGCCGATCGCGCGGCGCGCGGCCGCGAAGTCGTCCACGACATCGTGGCCCATCACGCGGACACGTCCCTCGCTCGCCCGCGCCAGGCCGGCCAGGATGCTGATGAGGGTGGTCTTGCCCGCGCCGTTGGGGCCGAGCAGGCCGAAGAACTCGCCCGGCTCGATGTCGAAGGTCACGCCGTCCAGCGCCCGCAGGCTGCCGCGCGCACCCTGGAACGTCTTGCCAACCTGCTGGAACTCCACTGCACGCATTGGCCGGGATTGTAGGCAGTCGGGCCGGGCCGGCCCGGTGCCAGAATCCGCGGCGATGGGGCACAAGAAGCAGCCGCGCCGTACCGCCGAGAGGATCCTCGAGGCTACGCTTGCCCTGTACAACCGCTTGGGCGAGCCCAACGTCAGCACGACGCTGATCGCAGCCGAGCTGGGCATCAGCCCGGGCAACCTGTACTACCACTACCCGGCCAAGGACGAGCTGCTCAACGCCCTGTTCGACCGCTACGCCCAGGCCCTGGACGAGCTGCTCGAGGCGGCCGGCGCGGCGCGCCACATCGAGGACGCCTGGCTCTTATTCCAGATGCTCTTCGAGCTCATCTGGGCCTACCGGTTCCTGTACCGCGACCTCAACGACCTCCTGTCGCGCAACCGGCGGCTCGAGACACGTGTGCAGCACATGCTCGGGCGCAAGATCGCTGCCGTCCGCGCGATGCTGCAAAGCCTGGAGCGCCAGGGCGTGCTGCAGATGCACCAAGCACAGCTCGAGCCGGTGTCCACCTCGATGGTCGTGGTGCTGAGCTACTGGCTGAGCTTCGAGTACGTGCGCGACCCGCGCCACGCCCTGGAGCCTGCGCACGCGGGCGAGGCACTCGCGCGCGGCGCCTGGCACACGCTGAACCTGCTCGTGCCCTGGCTCGAGCCGGGCTCGCGCGCGCACCTGCACGCGCTCGCGCAGGCCTACACCCGCCCCTCACACCCTCTGCCCACCCCCTGAGGAGACAACGATGGCCAAGTGGACCTCCTTCCCCTACGACGCCTCCGACTACCGCTACGACGCAGCCGCCCTGAAGAGGCACTGGGCGCGGCTGCACACTGGCGACGCTGAGCCGCTGCCCAAGGACGACAAGGTGCTGGCGGCCTGGGCGCTGTTCCACGCGGGGGACTTCCAGAAGGCCTTCGACGCGGGCCTCAAGGCCGGGGGCGCAGGCCTGACGGTGGCCAGCAAGGCCCAGTGCATCTACGCCAACTACCTCGAGAAGAACGAGAAGACCAAGCTCGAGATGTTCATGCAGGCGGCCGAGCGGGCCGCCGCGCAGCAGCAGGCCGAGCCGAAGAACGCCAGCGCCTGGTACTGGCAGGCTTACGCGCTGGGCCGCTACGGGCAGGGCATCAGCGTGGCCAAGGCGCTCACGCAGGGCCTGGGCGTGAAGGTCAAGGCGGCCCTGGAGACGACGATCAAGCTCGCACCCAAGCACGCCGATGCGCACATCGCACTGGGCGCCTTCCACGCGGAGGTCATCGACAAGGTGGGCAAGCTGCTCGGGCGCACTCAGGGGGCCGACGCTGCCACGGGGCTCAAGATGTACGAGCGTGCGCTGGCGCTCAACCCGACGAGCGCGATCGCGATGGTGGAGTACGCCAACGGCCTGGTGATGCTCGAGGGCGACAAGCGGATGAAGCAGGCCGAGCAGCTCTATGCCGACGCAGCGGCGTGCCAGCCGATGGACGCGATGGAGCGGCTGGACGTGGAGATGGCGCGCGCCGAACTCGAGGAGTGAGGAGCAGGCGACCTCAGGGGCCGCCGTCCTGGCCCGTCCAGGGCAGCATCATCGTGGCCAGCAGCAGCACCTCGAACTGCGGCTCGAACTGTGCGATCAGGGCCTGGGGATCGGGGCAGCGTGCGGTGTCGGCCACGATGCCGAACTGCACGCCGCCGGCGTAGGACAGGATCGACACCCCCAGCCCGATGTTGCCCGAGGCCGGCACCCAGAACATCGTCTGGCGCAGCGTCGAGCCGCAGAACTGCAAAGGCTTGGCCGGCCCGGGCACGTTGGTCATCACGGCTGTGGCCTTGCGCGAGAAGGTCTCCAGCAGCGCATCCTGCGCGCCCTTGACGAGCACCCCGGCCAGGGCCAGGACGCCGAAGGCCAGCAGGGGCTGGTAGCTGCCCTTGAGGGCCGCCATGCGCCGGCGTACCTCGTAGACACGCTCGATCGGGTTGACGATGCCCACGGGCAGCACGAGCGGCGCCAGCCCGAAGCGGTTGCCCAGCTCGTGCACCTGCTCGGCCGGGCGCAGGTTCACCGGCACCATGGCCCGGATCTCCTGGCCGGCAGGATCGTCGCCGCCGGCCCGCAGGTACTCCCCCACCGCACCGGCCACGCAGGCCAGCAGCACGTCGTTGACGGAGCAGTTCAGGCCCTTGCCGATCGTCTTGACGTCAGCCAGCGACATCGGCTCGCTCCAGGCCACGACCTTGCGCCCGGACAGGGGCCCCTTGAGCCGCGTGGGCGAGTCGTCAGGCATCAGCAGGATCGAGGCGGCGTCGCTCACGAGTTGCGCACCCGCACGCGCCAGGTCGGCCGTGGCGCCAAGCTGCCCGCCGGGGTTGGCCATCATGTCCAGCGAGCGCGAGGCGCCGCTGCCGGCCAGGCCGATCGCCTTGACCGTCAGGTCGCCCAGCGGGCCGATGAGCACGTCGGCCAGCCAGTCGGTCTCGGAGCGCCCCTCCTGCCGGAGCGGCCGCTTCGCGCGGCCGCGCGGCTCGGGCTGCTCGGGCCGCTCAGCCGGCGCAGCACCGCCATCGGTGATGCCCATCATCACCGAGATGAGCGAAATGCCGTCGGCGATGCAGTGGTGCAGCCGCGCCACGAGCGCGCTGCCGCCCTCGTAGTGCTCCACCAGGTGGAACTGCCACAGCGGGTGGCGCGCATCCAGCGGGGTGGAGGCGAGCTCGCCGCACAGGGCCTTGAGCGCATCGCGCTCGCCCAGGCCGCGCCGGCGCACCAGCCGCGCCGGCACCACGTGGCGGGCGAGGTCGAAGTGCTCGTCTTCCACCCACTGCGCGCCCAGCGCGTCTTGCTGCACGCGCTGGCGGAAGCGATCGAAACGCAGCAGCCGCTCGCCGATGCACGCGCGCAGCGCCTCCAGCGTGACGCCCGGCTGCAGCAGCCACACGCCCACGATCATCATCAGGTTGACGTCGCTGTCCATGCGCAGCCAGGCCGTGTCGACGCGTGTCATGCGGGTGGCGGTCATCGGGATCGGCGTCCTGGGGTGGGAGCAGGCAGAAGCGAAGGCGGGCACGATGCTGGGTAACATCCAGGGCGTCAACCCCGGGTTTCACGCAAGCCGGGCGCCACCCACCCACCGTTTCCACCAGCAGGAGAGCGACATGGCCGACCTTCAAGCCGCCTTCGAACAGGCCGTGGCCGACAGCAAGCAACTCAGCGAGCGGCCCGACAACATGACGCTGCTGAAGATCTACTCGCTCTACAAGCAGGCCACCGAGGGCGACGTGCAGGGCAAGCGCCCGGGATTCACCGACATGGTGGGCCGCGCCAAGTACGACGCCTGGGCCGAGCTCACGGGCCAGTCGGCCGACCAGGCCCGCCAGGCCTACATCGATCTCGTCGAGTCGCTGAAGTAAGCCGCCTCAGGCCTTGCGTCGCCCGGCCTTGGGCGGCGCGGCGGCGAGCAGCTCGTCGAGGTTCTTCTGGATCTCGGTCTCGATGGTCTGGCTGAAGGCGCCCAGCAGGAAGCCCAGGCGGGCCTTGAGCTCGAAGTGGTCGTCGGCCACCACCAGCGTGCCGTTCACGCCGGTGCGGGTGAATTCCACTGTGTCGCTGTATTCGCCCTCGATCACGGTGCAGGACATGTCGAACTTGCGCTCGGCATCCTCGGCCCACTTCCAGGCCACCTCGCGAGCACGTTCGAGCCCGAGTGAGTGGGCTCGGTGGATCTTCAGGTCGGGCACGTCGTTCCTCCTGGGGTTGGGGTCTGCGGGGCATGTGCCGCCGGGCGCATGACCGGCTCGGCCAGGAGTCTGGCGCGTCGCTCGGCCCGAGGCAAGGTGGCGAGTTGCCGCACCGCAGCGTGAAAGCGTGCGAAGTCACGGCCCTGTTCATCGAAGAGGCGCTCGAAGGCGGGCACCAGGTCGTCGTAGGCACCCTGCACGGCCAGGGCGGCGTTGTTGACGCGCGCGAACCAGCCATCGTAGCCCGCGAAGCCTTGCCAGGGCCCGGCCTTGAGCCGCTCGTGGCCGGCACGCAACCGCGCCAGCACCGCTTCCTTGCCCGCGCGCCTGCGCGCCTCGTCGGCCTGGCTGCCGTAGAGGGCCTCGAGCTCCTGGCGCGCCGTGCGCGCCAGCGCACGAAAGTCGCGCCGGCGCGCATCGGCCGCCGCGTAGGCACTGCGCGCGGCCTCGCGCCCGTCCTGGGCGAGCCAGCGCTGCAGCCCCAGGCGCTCCACCGCCGTCGCATAGGACTCGTTGAAGGTCGTGTCGTCGGGCACGTAGACGACCTGGTGCGCGAGCTCGTGGAAGAGGAGCCCGGCAAGTTCCCCTTCCTGACCCTTGACGAAGGTGTCCAGCAGCGGATCGCCGCCCAGCCAGTTGGTCCATCCGAGGGTCGAGTAGGCCGGCACGCCGTATACGGACGTCTCCCAGCCCTGCGCACGCAGCTCGCGCGCCAGCGCCTCGGCGGGCGCGCGCTCGAAGTAGCCGCGGTAGCCCGCGCAGCCGAGTACCGGGTAGCACCAGGTCTTGAGCGTGAGCGAGAGCTCGGGCGCGGCCACCACGTTCCACACCACCGCCGGCCGGCCGAGCGCGGCATAGCGTCGGTAGCTGGCGTTGTCGGGCAGTGCCAGCTCGCGCACGGCGAACTCGCGCATGCGCTGGGCCAGCTCCAGGCGCTCGCGCAGCGCCTCGGGCGTGGCGGGGTCGGAGAGCCAGTCCGACACCGGCCGGGCGCGCTGCATCAGGTCGAGATGACCGCGCACCGACTGCGCGTAGTAGCCCAGGCTGCAGCCGCCGAGCATCAGCGGCACCAGCAGGAGCAGGATCAGTCGCATGCGGCGGCTGCCCGCACTTCCACCAGGCAGTCATAGAAGGTCGGGGCGCGGCCGATGTCGGTCAGGGCCTGGCTCGTGAGCTCGTTCACGTTCGTGCCGTCCATCCCGAGCTTGCGCCACCAGATGCCCAGGCCCACCACCACGCCAGGTCGGGCACGCGTGCTCACCGCCGCGCGGCAGCGGTGCCGGCCGCGGTCGTTGTACACCTCCACCACCTGGCCGTCCTCCAGGCCGCGCGCGTGCGCATCGTCGGGGTGGATCTCCAGCCGCGGCTCCCCCTCGATGGCACGCAGGCTGCGCACGTTGACGAAGGTGGAGTTCAGGAAGTGGCGTGCCGGCGGCGAGATCATCGCCAGCGGGTAGCGTGCCGCGAGCTGCGGGCTCGACCGCACGCTCTCGTAATTGGGTAGGTGGTCGGGTACGCCCAGGCCTGGGGCATCGACCACGGCCCGACCATCGGCCGTCGGGAAGCCCCCTTGGGCAAAGGGCCGCTCGGGCACGCGCAGGTGCACCCAGCCGGTGCGCGAGAGTTCGTCGAAGTCCACCGCCTCGGGGCGGAAGGCGGCGCGGGCGATCTGCTCGTCGCTGTCTTGGAAGCACGCCTCCTGAAAGCCCATGCGCCGTGCCAGCCGGCGGAAGATCTCGGTGTTGGGCAGTGCCTCGCCCAGCGGCGCGATCGCCGGGTGGTTCACGAGTGCCCAGGTGTGGCCGTAGCTGCGGTGCACGTCCAGGTGCTCGAGCTGCGTCGTGGCCGGCAGCACCAGGTCGGCCATGTCGGCCGTGTCGGTCATGAAGTGCTCGAGCACGACCGTGTAGAGATCCTCGCGCGCAAAGCCTGCGGTCACGCTGCCCGACTGGGGCGCCACCGCCACCGGGTTGCTGTTGTAGACCACCACCGCCTCGATGCGCGGCCCGAAGCCCGGCGAGGCTTCTCGCAGCAGGTCCTGCCCGATCGTGCTCATGTTGACGATGCGCGGTCGCGGCGAGGGCATGAGGTCCGGCCGCTCGAGCGCGGCAGAGTCCACGGCCGAGGCGAACCAGCCCGAGGACGACAGCAGCATGCCCCCGCCCTTGTCGCGCCAGGCACCCGTGAGGCAGGGCAGCAGCGCCACCAGGCGCACCGCGTTGCCCCCGCCGTGCACGCGCTGCATGCCATAGTTCAGGCGGATCGCCGCCGGGCGCGTCGTGCCGTAGGCCCGCGCCAGTTCGCGCACCTGAGCCTCGGAAAGCCCGCACACCTGCGCCGTGCGCGCAGGCGGCCACTGCAAGGCGCGTTCGCGCAGCTTCTCCCAGCCGTCGACGTGGCGGGCGAGGTAGTCGTGGTCGAGCCAGTCGTGCGCGATGAGTTCGTGCATGAGGCCCAGCGCCAGCGCCCCATCGGTGCCCGGCAGCAGCGCCAGGTGCTCGTGGCACTTGTCGGCCGTCTCGGTGCGGCGCGGGTCGATGGCCACGAGTCGGGCACCGTTGCGCTTGGCGGCCTGCGCCACGCTCCAGAAGTGCACGCTCGAGGTGATCGGGTTGCTGCCCCAGATCAGGATCAGCCGCGCATGGGCAAAGTCCTCCACGTGCATGCCGACCTTGCCACCGTAGGTGGCGGCCAGTGCCTCGCCCCCCGCGCTGGCGCAGATCGTGCGATCCAGGCGCGAGGCGCCCAGGCGGTGAAAGAAGCGCGCCGCCATGCTCTCGCCCTGCACCAGGCCCATCGTGCCGGCGTAGCTGTAGGGCAGGATCGCCTGGGCCGCACCCTTGCCGCGCGCGGCAATGGCCGACAGGCGCTGCACCATCTCGTCGATCGCCTCGTCCCAGCCGATGCGGCGCCAGCGCCCCGACCCCTTGGGCCCATCGCGGCGCATCGGGTGCAGCACGCGCTCGGGGTGATAGGTGCGCTCGGCGTAGCGGCTGACCTTCGTGCACAGCACCCCTTGCGTGGGCGGGTGGTCGGGGTCGCCTTCGATGCGCACCACCCGGCCCTCGGAGACCGTGACGCGCATCGCGCAGGTGTCGGGGCAGTCGTGCGGGCAGGCCGCGTGCACGGTGTGCGAAGGGGAGACAGCTGCGTTGGGAGTCATGTCGGATCAGCCGGGCAGCCAGCCCTGCTCGCACAGGGCCTGGCGGCAGCCCGAGGCTTCGGTGAAGTGCACCGCCTGCCAGCCCCGCGCCCGCGCCGCTTGCACGTTTCCGAGGTGGTCGTCGATGAAGACGGTGCGGGGGGGCTCGAGCACGAAACGCTGCTCGGCAAGCTCGAAGATCGGCGCGTGGGGCTTCATCAGGCCCACCCGGCCCGAGAAGATCCCATCCAGGAAGGTCGAGAGGAACGGGTTCACCCGCTCCAGGTGTGCCGCGTACGGCACGGGCATGTTCGACAGGAAGTACAGCCGATGGCCTGCCCCGCGCAGGGCGTGCAGCAACTCGACCACCTCCGGCTGGGCCCGCAGGTGCTCCGGAATGGCATCGATCACGCGCCGCACCTGCGCCGCCTGCGCCCCGATGCGCACGGCGATACGCTGGGCAAGCGTCGACTCGTCGAGCCGGCCCAGGTCGAACTGCGCCCAGTCGCTGTCGGGGGTGAAGCTCTGGAAGATCGAGCCGGCCAGCGCACGTGCCGTCGACTCGTCGGGGGCCAGTTCGGGTACCACTTCGCGCAGCAGCGCCAGCGGCTGCCAGTGGAAGAGCACGGCACCGAAGTCGAAGACGACCGCGCGGCTCATGCGCGCAAGCGGGCAATGAGCCCGGCGGTGGAAGCATCCAGGCCCGAGACGTCGCCGCTGGCCAGCCGCGGCAGCAGCTCGTTGCACAGCGCCTTGCCGAGTTCCACGCCCCACTGGTCGAAGCTGTTGATGCCCCACAGGACCCCGCTCGTCCAGACGCGGTGCTCATAGAGAGCCACGAGCGCACCGAGCGAGCGCGGGGTCAGTGCCTCGAGCAGCAGCGTCGTGCTCGGGCGGTTGCCGGGAAAGCGCCGGTGCCGGGCGAGCAC
>JBIIED010000324.1:0-3554 GCA_044237995.1 Rubrivivax sp.
GGGGCCGGCCTCGGGCACTTCGGCGGCCCTGGCCTGGGCAGGGGCCACAGCCGGGCGCGCGCGCATCTCGCGCAGCCACTGCCGCGTCACCTCGTCCGGGGCCACCAGGCCAGCTTGCGCGCCGAGCTCGGCGGCCATGTTGCACAGCGTCATGCGCTCGGCCATCGGCAGCGCGCGCACGGCCTCGCCGCAGTACTCCACGGCCTGGTACTGCCCGCCGTCCATGCCCAGGCGGGCGAGCATCGCGAGCATCATGTCCTTGGCCGTCACGCCCTCGGTCAGCCGGCCGCTCCAGCGCAGGAAGACCGTCTGCGGCACCTGCAGCCAGATCTCGCCCGTGACGACCACGCCGAGCATTTCGGTGGCGCCGATGCCGAACATGTAGGCGCCAAAGGCCCCGCCCGTGGGCGAGTGCGAGTCGCCGCCCACGCACAGCATGCCGGGCCGGATGTGACCCGCCTGGGGCACGACCACGTGGCAGATGCCCTGGCTGTCGTGCACATGCGGCAGCGCCTGCTCGGCGGCCCAGTCGCGCGCCAGGCGCACGATCCGGCGCGACTCGTCGTCGGTCTCGGGCACGTAGTGATCGATGACGAGCACGACGCGGCGCTTGTCCCAGATGGTGGCGCCGAGCTCCTCGAGCATGGGCTTGAGGCGCCGCGGGCCCGAGGAGTCGTGGAACATCGCCAGGTCCACGCGGCAGGTGACGATCTCGCCGGGCTCCACGTGGGCGCGGCCGGCCGCGCGCGCGACGAGCTTTTGCGCAAGCGTGGTCGGCGCGGGCGGGGTCGGCACGGATGTGCGCGCGGGCGCGGGCATGGTGCAGGCGATCTCAGTCGGGCGTCGCGCCCGAGTACTTCACGAGCTTGGCCCAGCGCGGCACGTCGGCCCGCACGAAGGCGGCGAACTCCTCCGGGGCGTTGCCCACCGGCGTGCCGGCATCGGCCTCCAGCCGCCTGCGCATGGTCTCCGCGCGTACGGCGGCGCGCGCCGCGTCGCTGACGCGCTTGACCACTTCGGCAGGCATCCTCGCCGGCCCGAACAGGCCGAACCACGCGCTCGACTCGAAGCCCGGCAGCACCTCGGAGAGCGCTGGCGCATCGGGGAACTGCGCCAGCCGCCGGGCGCTCGTCACGCCCAGGGCCTTGAGCTTGCCGGACTGGATCAGGCCGCGCACGTTGCCCACGTTGGCGAACATCAGCGGCAGGTTGCCCGCCACCACGTCGGCCACGGCCGGCGCAGTGCCGCGGTAGGGGATGTTGACGATGAACAGGCCCGCCTGCAGCTTGAAGGCCTCGCCGGCCAGGTGCAGCGACGAGCCGATGCCGCCGATGGCGAAGTTCAGCTGCCCCGGGCGCGGGCGGGCATAGGCGATGAGCTCACGCACGTCCTTCACCGGCAGCGACGGGTGCGCCACCAGCACCGAGGGCGAGGTGGCCACCATCGTGAGCGGCGTGAAGTCGGCCACCGGGTCGAAGGGCAGCTTCGGGTAGAGCGTGGCGTTGATCGTGTGGCTCGTGAAGCTCAGCAGCAGCGTGTTGCCATCCGGCGCCGCCTTGGCCACTGCATCGGCGGCGAGGTTGCCGCCTGCGCCGGCGCGGTTTTCCACCACCACCGTGCGGCCCAGCAGCCGGCCCATCTCGGGGGCGATCTCGCGCGCGAGCGTGTCGGTGCTGCCCCCGGGGGAGGCGCCCACGAGGATGCGGATGGGTGGCGTTGCGCCCTGCGCGAGCGCGCGGCCACCCGATGCGGCAGCAGCGGCGCCCAGCGCCAGCAAGGCGGTGCGCCGGGAGAGCTGGGAGGTCTTCAGGGTCATGGTCAGGTCACAGCCCGAGGTAGGCGCGGCGCAGTTCGTCGCTGGCCAGCAGTTCAGCCGGGCGTCCCTCGAAGCGGATGGCGCCGTTTTCGAGCACATAGGCGCGGTCGGCGATCTCCAGGGACTGCCCCACGTTCTGCTCCACGAGCAGCACCGCCAGGCCCTCCTCGTGCAGCCGGCCCACCAGCGCGAACATCTGCTCCACGAGCAGCGGCGACAGCCCCAGCGAGGGCTCGTCCAGGATCAGCAGGCGCGGCTCGGCCATCATCCCGCGGCCGATCGCCAGCATCTGCTGCTCGCCGCCGCTCATCGTGCCGGCCTTCTGCTCGATGCGCTCCTTGAGCCGCGGAAAGGTCGTGAACACGCGCTCGAGGTTGGCCGCACGGCGCTCGCGCGCCCGGGCGAAGGCGCCGAGCTCGAGGTTTTCCAGCACGCTCAGGTTCGGGAAGATGCGCCGCCCTTCGGGCACCTGGATGAGGCCGGCGCGCACCACGTCGCGGTAGTGGGCACCGGTGAGGTCCACGCCGTCGAAGCGCACGCGCCCGCCCCAGGCGGGCACGAGGCCGCTGACGGTGTTGTTGAGCGTGGACTTCCCCGCGCCGTTGCTGCCCAGCAGCGCCACGATCTCGCCAGGGCGGACCTGCAGGTTCACGCCGCGCAGCACCTCCACGCGGCCATAACCGCTGCGCAGGCCCTGGATGTCCAACAGCGCCGCCTCGCTCATCGCGGCGCCTCCTGCGCCGGCGCGCCAGCGTCGACCCCGGACTCGCCGGACTCCCCTGCGCCCGAGGCCGCCGCGCGGGCCGTGGCCCCCAGCCGGGCTGCCGCACCGTGCCCGAGGTAGGCCTCGATCACGCGCGCATCGGCCGTCACCTGCGCCGGCGTGCCCGAGGCGATGAGCTGGCCCTGCGCGAGCACCCACACGTGCTCGGCCAGATTCATCACCGCCTGCATCACGTGCTCGATCATGAGCACCGTGATGGCGCCGCGGCTGTCGTGCACGATGCCGCGCACCACGGGGATCATCTCGGCGATCTCCTGCGGATTGAGGCCCGCCAGCACCTCGTCGAGCAGCAGCAGCTTCGGGCGCGTGGCCAGCGCCCGCGCGAGCTCCAGGCGCTTGCGCCCGGCCACCGTGAGATCGGCCGCGGGCTTGTCCAGCTGCGCGGCCAGCCCCACGCGCGCAGCCACCCCTTCAGCCAGCTCGAGCGCCCGCGCACGCCGTGGCTCGTGCAGGTGCGCGCCCACGGCGATGTTCTCGCGCACCGTCTGCGCCGCGAAGGGCTGCACGATCTGGAAGGTGCGCGTCATGCCCGCACGCGCGTTCAGGTGCGGCGGGTGGCCCGTGATGTCGCGCCCGTCGAAGCGCACCGTGCCGGCATCGGGCCGCAGGAACCCGGACATCAGCGCAAAGAGGGTCGTCTTGCCCGCGCCGTTGGGGCCGATGAGCGCCGTGAGCGAGCCCGGCTGCACGGCAAGGCTCACGTCCTGCACGGCCTTCAGGCCGCCGAAGGCGATCGACAGGCCCGAGAGCTCGAGCAGTGGTGCCGTCACTTCGACGCCCCCCCGTCACCGCCCGCGCTGCCGCCCGAGCCACCACCGGGGCCGCCGCCGCGGCTGGCGCGCCAGGCCTCGCGCACGCTGCGCCCGATGCCGGCCAGGCCGCGCGGGGCGAACATCACGATGAGCACGAGCACGCTGCCGTAGATCACCATGTTCAGGCCCGGCAGCTGGCCGA
>JBIIED010000073.1:0-12120 GCA_044237995.1 Rubrivivax sp.
CTGGTGGACAGCGCCGAGCACGCCGGCTGGCCGTACTTGGTGATGACGCAGATGTCGGGCACGCCGCTCGATCGCGTCTGGCCCACGTTGGAAGAGCACGAACGCTGCGCGGTGCTGTGCGAGATCGGCAGCCTGGCCGGCCAGGCGCATGCGCTGCCGCTGGGTCCGATGCGGGCGCTGGCGCCGCGCTGGGCCGATTTCCTGCAGGGTCAGCGCGAGCGCTGCCATGGGCGCCAGCAGCGCACCGGACTGCCTGCGCACCTGCTGACGCAACTGGAGTCCTTCCTGCAGGGTCCCGTGCCCGAGGGCCCTGACGTGATCCTCACCGGCGAGTACACGCCCTTCAACCTGCTGCATCAGGGCAGCGCGCTGTCGGCGATGTTCGACTTCGGCGACGGCCTCCTGGGCCCTTGCGAGTACGACTGGTTGGGCCCGTTGTGTTTCCTGGCCGCGGGTGACGCGTCGCGCGTCGACGCGTTCTTCGACGGCTACCACGGCCGCCCCTTTGATCGTCGCCGGCGCGAAGCCTTGCTGCGGCTGCTGCTGTTGCACCGCTACAGCAACCTGAAGGCGCAGATCACCGTGCCCGGCTGGCAGGCCGCGCGCGACTTCGCCACACTGTCCGCTCTGATCTGGCCCTGACGCGATGCTGCTGCAACTCGAATCGGTGGTGCTCTTCGTGAACGACGTCGACGCGGCTGCCGCCTGGTACGCCGCGCTGCTGGGCGTGCCAGTGGAGCACGAGAACCCGCGCTATGCCTTCGTGCGCGCACCACACGGCGTGATCATCGGCTTCCACCCGGCCGACGCCAAAAATCCCGGCGGCGTGCACGGCACCACACCCTACTGGGAAGTGGCCGACTTCGATTCCGCGCTGGCCGCTCTGCTGTCACGCGGAGCCACACTGCACCGCGGCCCCGGCGTCACCGACCTCGGCGCGCGGGTGGCGCTGCTGATCGATCCCTTCGGCAACACGGTGGGGCTGAACCAGGCGAAAAGGTGAACCTGCCGGGCGAGGGGATCTCCTGCATGGCGGTCGTGGCAAAGGTGCGCCGGCGTCGCCACTGCGGTCAGCATCCGGCCGCTCAGGGTGAGAGAGCCGTCATCCCGGCAGCGCCCGCGAAGGTCCGGGTCAGTCTTGGGCCGCCTGCCAACCAGTCCCCACAATAGCGCTCATGCTTTCGCATCCGTCGCCCGCCGGGGCGCCGCTTGAACCCTGCGTCACGCCCCCGACTTCGCCCAGCTGGGCCTACACCGTCGCGGTCCGCCAACTCTGCGAGTTCACCGGGAAGCGAGGGGACCTGGACCGCCGTTTCACACCCGCTGCGACAGCGCTCGAGGGGGTTGCAGGGCAGAGCGTCGTTGCGCAACGGCGCGGACAGGACTATGAGACCGAGATCGCCCTGGAGACGACCGTGGGCGCGCTGCGCGTGCGCGGCCGCGCCGACGGCTACGACCCGCGGCGCCGCTGCCTGGAGGAGATCAAGACCATCCGCGGGCATCCGGAGGACATCCCGGAGAACCGACGCCAGCTGCATTGGGCGCAATTGCAGACCTACGGCGCGCTCTTCTGCCGCAGCCGCAGCGTGCCCGAGATCGCCGTGGCGCTCGTCTACTTCGATGTCGCCAGCCAGTCCGAGACCGAGCTGCGTCAGGTCTTCGGCGCCCAAGAGCTGGAGGAGATCCTGGCGCAGCGCTGCGCTGCCTTCCTGACCTGGGCGCGGCAGGAGGCATCGCACCGTGCCGCCCGCGATACGGCGCTGACGGGTCTGGCGTTTCCGGAAGGCGCGTTCCGCGCCGGCCAGCGCGCGCTGGCTGAAGCGGTCTACCGCACAGCCACCCACGGTCGCAGCCTGCTGGCCCAGGCACCGACCGGGATCGGCAAGACCGTGGGCACGCTGTTCCCGACGCTTCGGGCCATGCCGGCGCAAGGCATCGACAAGCTGGCCTACCTGACCTGCAAGGGTACGGGGCGCATCACGGCCCTGGAGGCGCTCGGCAAGCTGCGCGCGGGGATCGCGGGCCGGTCGTTGCGAGTGCTGACGCTGGTGCCCAAGGATGAGGGCTGCGAGCACCCTGGCAAGGCCTGCCACGGCGACGCCTGTCCACTCGCCCGCGGGTTCTACGACCGCCTGCCCGCCGCCCGTGATGAGGCGGTCGGCCTGGGCTGGCTGGATGCCGCGGCCCAGAGGCAGGTCGCGCTGCGCCACGGCCTGTGCCCCTATTACCTGGGCCAGGAGCTGGTGCGTTGGGCCGATGTGCTGGTGGGCGACGTGAACCACCTGTTCGATGGCAACGGCCTGCTCTGGGGCCTGGTGCAGGCCCTGGACTGGCGACTCGCCGTGCTTGTCGACGAGGCGCACAACCTGGTGGAGCGTGCGCGGGCCATGTACAGCGCCGAGTTGCGCATCGGTCAGATCCGCGCCGCGGCAGCCACGGCCCCGGGCGCCGTGAAGGGCAGCCTCGACGCGCTGGTCGATGCCGCGGAAGAACTGGTCGCCGACACGGCTGCACCCTACCAAGTGCTGTCCACGGTGCCCGATGCATTCGTGCAGGCACTGCAGGCGGCCGCAGGTGTCTTGTCGGAGCACTTCAACCTGCGCCCGTTGGACGTCGGGTCGCTGCTGAAGTTCCACTTCGAACTGCGGCGGTTCGTGAAGCTGGTCGAGGCCTTGAGCGACCACTCGCTGTTCGACGTGCAGACCTTCCTGGGTGCAGGCGGCGACGTCGACACTGACGGCTCGGGCGTCCAGGAGGCACGCGACGCCGCGCTGTGCGTGCGCAACGTCGCACCGGCGTGCTTCCTGCGGCCGCGCCTGCAGACCCTTCAGAGCATCACGCTGTTCTCCGCAACGTTGTCGCCGCCGGAGTACGCGATCCGCCTGCTGGGCCTGCCCGAGAACACGGCCTGGATCGACGTGCCGCCGGCTTTCCCCGCCGAGCACCTGACCGTACGCGTGGCCCACGACATCTCAACGCGCTACGCGCACCGGGATCATTCGCTGCAGCGGCTGTTGGCGGTCATCGCTCGGCAAGTCGATGAGCATCCGGGCAACTACCTCGCGTTCTTCAGCAGTTTCGCGTACCTGAAGTCGGCTGCCGCCTTGCTGGCCGAACGCCGTCCGGATATCCCGCAATGGCGGCAGGAGCCGCGCATGACCTCCGAGGCGCGGGAGGAGTTCCTGGCGAGATTCAGGCCCGGCGGCCAGGGCGTGGGCTTTGCGGTCCTGGGAGGCGTCTTCGCCGAGGGCGTGGACCTTCCGGGCTCGCTGTTGATCGGTGCCTTCATTGCCACCCTGGGCCTGCCACCGGTCTCAGTCACGCAGGACCACATCCAGGCAAGACTGGACAAGCTCTTCGGGGCTGGCCACGGGTACGCCGACCTCGTGCCGGCGATGCAGCGGGTGGTGCAGGCGGCCGGCCGCGTCCTCCGAACGCCCGAAGACCGGGGTTGGCTCTGGCTGCTGGATGATCGCTACAGGCGCGCCGAGGTCATCGAGCTGCTGCCCTCGTGGTGGCAACTGGTGGCGGCACATCGGCCAGGCGCGTCGCCTCCATGACGATCAAGCGCTGGGCTTGGTCTCAGTGCCCCAGCTGAACGAGCCGTTCCGGTGCCGGCCGAGAGCATCGGCTAGACAGCGCCTTGGCGGCAGCGATTCCTCGGTGAGCGCCCGCAGCAGACTGGGTGCTGTCGGTCGTGAACCGCGCTCCAGTGACCGTGATCGCCGATACCTGACCTTGGTCGGCCTCTCGGACGGCTGTCAGGTGCATTTCGGAACCTGATCCTCGTTGGCGGAACGGCCCGGGCGGGGCGAGTGGCTGGTTTCCCGGGGCGAGCCGCGCCGTCTGAGGCGCTGCTCATGCCACGATGCGCGCCTGATGAACCCGCGTCGCTTGCTGCTGCTCTACACCGCCTTCGTGGTCGGCATCGCCGTGCTCAACAGCCTCGCCTCGTTGCAGGACTACCAGCGCGGCGGCGGCGCGCGGGCCTGGGAACCATTTCTTTGGGAGTTCAGTTCGGCCCTGTTCTTGGGCCCGCTGAGCCTGGCTGTGGGCTGGGGGGTGGGTCGCCTGCACGGCCAGGCTCTGAAGCGTCAGCTGCCGCTGCTGGCGGCTGGCTTCCTGGCCTTCACCCTGGTGCATGTGGCCGGCATGTTCGGCCTGCGCTTCGCGGTCTACGGTCTGGTCGGGATCGACTACCGCTCCGCACCTCTGGACGAGCTGCTGCGCTACGAGGGCGCCAAGGACCTGATCAGCTACGCCATTGCGCTGCTGCTCGGCCGTGGCTACTGGGCCTGGGTGGCGACGCGTCAGCGAGAGCAGGAGTTGGAGCGCCTGCGCGCCGAACTCGCCGAGGCGAGGCTGGCGCGATTGGTCGAGCAGGTGCAACCGCACTTCCTCTTCAACGCGCTGAACCTGATTTCCTCGGTCATGTACGAGGACGTGGCGCGCGCCGACCGCTTGCTCTGCGAGCTGGCGAGTCTGCTGCGCCAGAGCCTAAGCGCACAGCAGGCGGGCGAGCACAGCCTGGCCGAGGAGCTGGCGCTGGTGCGTCCCTTCCTGACCCTGATGCAGGCCCGCTTCGGTGAGCAGCGTCTGCGCGTGCAGATCGATGCCGAGGATGGGGCCCTGCGCGTGCGCATGCCGGCGCTGCTGCTGCTGGCGCCGGTGGAGAACGCGATCAAGCACGATGTGGCCGTGCACGTCGGGCCGGTGACGGTGCGCGTGCACGCGACGCTGCGCGGGGGGCGGCTGCAGCTTGCCGTGGAGAACAGCGGCGTGCAGCAAGCGGGTGCGCCCGACGGCGGTGTCGGGCTGGCAAATCTGCGCGAGCGCCTGGCGGCGCGTTATGGCGAGGCGGCGTGCGTTCGTCTTGCCCCCTTCGACGGCGGCATGCGCCTGCAGATCGAGCTGCCCGAATGAGAGTGCTCGTGGTCGACGACGAACCCGCGGCGCGCGCCAAGCTGCGTCGCTTGCTGAGCGCGCAGGCGGATGTCAGCGAAGTCGTCGAAGCGGCTGACGCGCCGGCTGCGCTGGCCTTGCTGACGCGCCAGGGCTTCGAGCTGGCCATCCTCGACATCGAGATGCCAGGCGGCAGCGGCCTGCAGTTGGCGGCGCAGCTGCCGACAGGCTGCCGCTGCGTGTTCTCCACCGCCTACGGCGAGCACGCGCTGCAGGCCTTCGAGCTGGGTGCACTCGACTACTTGCTCAAGCCCTACACGGCCGAGCGCCTCGCCGCGACCCTGGAGCGCGTGCGTGCGCAGTTGGCCCTGCCGGCGCCCGTACCGCGACTGCAGGTGGGCGAAGGCGAGACCTGGGTGGACACGCGCGATGGCCGGCAGCGCATCCGGCTGGCCGACGTGCAGTGGCTGGCAGCGGCGGACAACTACGTGGCCCTGCACCTGGCGCCGCTCAGTTTTCTGGAGCGCGGCAGCCTGACCGCGTTGCTTGAGCGGCCTGCCTGGGCCGGCTTGTTCTTGCGCGTGCACCGATCACATGCGGTGAATCCGGCGCATGTGATGCGGGTGATGCCCTGCAGAGATGGAGAGGCCTGGTTGACGATGCGTGCGGGCCAGGCTTTGCGGGTGTCGCGTGGGTACCGAGAGGTACTGTCGTCCTTGAAGCGGACTTAGGGTTATGGCGGGGGAGACCGAAGGGGCAACAAATCCGGCGCGCTGCACCGCAAAGCACCTCGCCCCACGAACCGGCTCATTCACCCCAACGACATGGCGCGGAAGCCCACCCGCCGGCATCGTGCCGGCATGCAAAGCACCCTCCGCCTGCCTCACCTGGATCTGCTCCGCGTCGCCGCCTTCGCCCTGCTCATCCCGTACCACGTCGGCATGTACTACGTGAGCTGGGACTGGCATGTGAAAAGCCCAGCTGCCAGCAGCGCGCTCGAACCCTTCATGCAACTCAGCAGCCCCTGGCGGCTGGGCCTGCTCTTCTTCGTGGCTGGCGCAGCCTGCGCCACGCTCTACGCCAAAGGCGGCCGCTGGGCGGGCTTCGCGCGCGAGCGCTCCAGCCGTTTGCTGCTGCCCCTGCTCTTCGGCATGGCCGTCATCGTCACGCCCCAGGCCTATTTTGAGGTGCTGACCAAGGCCCCGCACCTGCTGCCAGGCGATGGTGGCTACCTGGACTTCTGGGCGGCCTATCTGCAGGGCGCCCGGTACTGCCGGGGCGATGACTGCATGATCGTGCCGACCTGGAATCACCTCTGGTTCCTGCCCTATCTCTGGGTCTACGCGCTGTTGCTGGCGCCGCTGCTGGTGCGACTGCCGCAGCGGGGGCTGGCGTGGCCCGACTTGGCCTGGCTCCTCCTGCCGGCACTGCCACTGATTGCCTTCCGCCTGGGCCTTTTCCCCCACTTTCCCAGCACGCACGACCTCGTTAACGACGCCTACAACCACGCGCTCTACGGCTATCTGTTCGCGCTGGGCTGGGCCAGCCGCGGCCGCCTGGCCGAGGGTTTCTGGGTGGCCACCTGGCGCTGGCGCTGGCTGAGCCTGGCACTGGCCCTGCTCGCCTGGGGCGTGCTCGTGGCCTACTTCCACGCCTACCGCAACGAACCGCCGCCCGAGGCCTTGCGCCAGCTCATGCGCGTGCTCTGGGCCCTGCTCAGTTGGTGGGCCATCAGTGCGGCTTGTGGCTGGGCCCAGCAGCTGGCGCCGCGGGGACAAGCACCCGTGTTGCGCTGGCTGAGTGGTGCCGTGTTCTGCCTGTACATCCTGCACCAGACAGTCATCGTCCTGCTGACGCGCCTGCTGTTGCCACTGAGCTTGCCCTGGGGTCTCGAGGCCCTGCTGCTGATGCTGCTGACGGCCGCGATCTGCCTGGGCGCCTATGCGCTGCTGCGCCAGGTGCCCGGGCTGCGTGCCCTGCTTGGAATCTCGTTGCCGGCGCGTGCGAGCTAGCATCTTGGGGGCCTCAGCCGTGGTCGGTGACGGTGACTGAGTAGCTCCGAACCGGCCCTTCACCAGCGTCTGCTCCTGGCCGTCGATGTGAGTACGAGGCGGCGCCATGAACCTGACTCTCGGCGAGATGACCCTGCTGGGCAAAGTCAGCTTGCGGCGCCCGCGGAGAACTCCGGTTCCGGCCATTTCCAGCCGTTCAGGCTTGCTCCAGTTAGCTGCCGTTCGTTGCCTTGGCGGCGAGCCATTGCAGATGTCGCTGGTCACCGCACCAGCTTGACACTGCGCGCCGGCCGCTTCAAGGTCACCTTCGACTGGGACTTCGCCCCCGCCACCTGCACATCGATGCGCTGGATGCGTTTGTAGGCGTCGAAAAGCCCGACGTCCAGGCTGCGCAGTTCAGCAGGCTGCGCACAGCTGAACTCGTAGCTGGCATCCAGGTCGGCATGTTCGTCCTTCGTTGCCGGCTTGGCGCCGGGCTCGATCACTGGCGCATTCACTTCGGCCTTGCTCAGCGTGCATTGCGCGGCGGCGTCTGCGCTGAACAGCGCCTTGCCCTGGGTCGGGCTGCGCAGCCGGGCCAGTACCTCGGCTGCCGCCTTGCGCTCGGCATCGGTGCGCGGCGCGCGTTCGAAGCCGAGCAGGTTGTCCAGCGGTGCTTCCATCGCGATCGTGAGCTTGTTGCCTTCGATCGCCACGTCGAGCTTCAGCGCGCCGTGTTCGTGCGCCTTGCCCGCCGACCAGGCTGGGGCCGCAGCGAAGACCAGGCAAGTCATGCACAAAACAAGTGTCGGTCGGTTCATCGGATCTCCTCATGTGGGTGGCAGTGGTGAATCAGGCCTGCAGCGCGGCAGCCAGGCTGCGCGCGTTGTGTTCGATCAAGCGCAGGTAGGTCGGCGCAGGCCCGTCGGGTTTGGACAGAGCGTCGGAGTACAGAGTTCCGCCGATGCGCACACCGCCTTCGCGGGCAATGCGCTCGACCAGTCGAGGGTCGCTGATGTTTTCGATGAAGATCGCGCGCACGCCGTCCTTCTTGATCTGTCGGATCAGGCGCGCCACGGCAGCGGCTGAAGGTTCACTGTGCGTGTTCCAGCCCTGTGGCGCCAGAAAGTCCACCCCGTAGGCGGCACCGAAGTAGTTGAAGGCGTCGTGCGAGGTGATGACACGGCGCTGGGCGCGCGGCACCGCACCCAGCCACTCGCGCACCTGCTTGTCCAGGCCATCGATGCGGGCCAAGTAGTCCGCGCCGCGCCGGGCGATCTCGTCGCGCTGCGCAGGCCAGCGCTGCGTGAAGGCGGCGCTGATGTTGGTGGCGTAGCGCCGCGCCAGCGTCAAGTCTTGCCAGGCATGGGGATCGGTATCGTGGTGACCGCCGGTTCGTGCGCGGATGCCCTGGCTGGCCACAGCGACCGTGCCGCGGTAGCCCGACACCTTCACCATGCGCTCGATCCAGCCCTCGAAGCCCAGGCCGTTGATCAACACCAGGTCGGCCTGGGCGAGGCGTTTGCCGTCGGCAGGGCTGGGCTCGTAGACATGAGCGTCCGCGTTGGGCCCGACCAGCGCGGTGACCTGCACACCGACGGGCGCCAGTTCCTGCGCCATGTCGGCAAGCAGGGAAAAGCTGGCGACGACGCGGGGTGCCGAGGCTTGCGCGCGGGTCGCCAGGGGATGCAGCGCGGCCAGGGCGACACTGCCGAGCTGGAGGGTTTGACGACGGTTCAGAGTCATGGTTTTCAACGGGTGAGGTGGGACGCAGCCAGAAAGCGTCGCGTGACGATGCCGTCACGAGCGCCGAACAGAACCGAGGCGATGTAGGCACCACCGCAAACCAGCACGATGCAGGGGCCGGATGGCAACTCGGCGTGGTAGCTCAGCAGCAGTCCGGCGGCGCCGGACACCGCGCCGATGGCCACCGACAGCGCAGCCATCGCCGGCAGGCTCGCCACCCAGAACCGCGCGGCGGCGGCCGGCAGCATCATCAGCCCCACAGCCATCAGCGTGCCCAGGGCCTGGAAGGCGCTGACCAGGTTGGCTACCAGCAGTACCAGCAGCAGCATGTGCGCGCGCGCCCCGGGCCCGCCCACGCTGCGCAGGAAGCCGGGGTCAAAGCTTTCCAGCACCAGCGGCCGGTACATCAGCGCCAGCGTCCACAGCGTGACGCTGGCCACCACGGCGATCTGCAGCAGCGCCGTGTCGTCCACCGCGAGCACGCTGCCGAACAGCATGTGCATCAGGTCGACCTGGCTGCCGCGCAAGGACACCAGCAGCACGCCCAGCGCCAGAGCGATCAGGTAGAAGGCCGCGAAGCTGGCGTCTTCCCGCTGCGGCGTGCTGCGGGTGACGAAGCCGGCCGCCAGCGCCACGGCCAGCGCGGCAACGAAGCCGCCCAGGCTCATGGCGGGTAGCGACAGGCCTGCCAGCAGGAAGCCGGCAGCTGCGCCCGGCAGCACAGCGTGCGCCATTGCGTCGCCCACCAGGCTCATGCGACGCAGCACCAGCACGCAGCCGATCGGTGCGCACCCCAGCGACAACGCCAGGGTGGCTACCAACGCCCGGCGCATGAACGGGAACTCGATGAACGGTTCCAGCAAGGACGCGAAAGCCACGCTCATGCCGACACCTCGCAGCGCGGCGCCGCCTCGTCCCAGGCCTCGGCCATCTGCCGCGCCTTGAACAGATGCTCGGCCTTGAGCACCTCGGCCGTCGGCCCCCAGGCCACACGTTCGCGGGCCAGCAGCAGCACCTGCTCGAAGTGCTCGCGCACCTGTTCAATGTCATGCAGCACGGCGATCACGGTGCGCGCCTCCTGCTTCCAGCGATGGAGCAGCGCCAGCAAGTCGGCCGTGGTGCGCGCGTCGATGGCGTTGAAGGGCTCGTCCAACAGGATCAACCCGGCGTCTTGCAACAGCACGCGCGCGAACAGCACACGTTGCGCCTGGCCGGCCGACAACTCGCCCAGCCAGCGAGCCCCGAACCCGCTCAGGCCCACGGCGGCCAGCGCCTGATCGACACCGCTGCGGTCTTCTGGCCGCAGGCCGGCGAAGCTGCCGATGCGCGACCACAAGCCCATGGCCACCATCTCGTGCACGCGCACCGGAAAGCTGCGGTCCAGCGCCGAGGCCTGCGGCAGGTAGGCCACGCGTTGTGACAGGTCGCGCTCGATGCGGCCTTTGAAGTCGCGGATCGTGCCGCCCAGCGCGCCCAGCAGCGTGCTCTTGCCCGCACCATTGGGGCCGACCACGGCCGTCAACATGCCGGCAGCGAACGCGCCGCTGAGGTGATGTACAGCCGGATGCCCGCGGTAGGACACCGTGAGGTCGCGCAAGGTAACGGCCGGGGTGCTGGCAGCGTTCATGTCAGCGCCCAGGCCACCGCCAGCCACAAAACGCCCACGACGGCGCTGGCCAGCAGCAGGCGCACACCGGCGCTGGCGCTCAGCACGGCCGCCCCCGCAGCTTCAGCTGCGATGCCGGTGCGTGTGCGTGCTGGCGTGGTTGTGGGTGCCTGAATCGGACGCCTTGCGTTTGACTGATTTGTCCGCAGGCGCCACGCAGTCCTTGCAACGTCCGTACAGGGTCAGGTCGTGGTCGTCCACCGTGAAGCCTTGTGGTGCCAGGCGTCCCAGGTCGCCCGGGCAGGCGTGCACATCGAACACGCGCTGGCACTGCCGGCACTGGAAGTGGTGATGGTGCTGATGCCCCACCAACTCGAAGCGCGGGTTCTCGCCGGGCAGGTTCACCGGCTGCAACTCGCCTTCCTGCACCAATGCCTTGAGGTTGCGGTAGACCGTCGCGATGCCCAGCCCTGGCACGTCGTGCTGGGCCGCTTCCAGCACCTCTTGCGGCAGCAGCGGGCGGTCGGCCTGGGCGATGGCGTCGCGGATGGCGCTGCGCTGGCGAGTGTTGCGTTCCATGCATCGAGGTTACCGGATGCGGGAGTCGGCAGCGGACCGAACCGTGAAGTGTGGCAAGGCGTCGAACGCTGCCGGATCGAAGCGCTCGTCAAGAAAGAGCCGCGGGTAGTAGAACGCTCGCAACGCGGCATGAAAGTCCCGTACCCTGGCCTCGTACGCCAGCGACGCCCGTACATCGGTTCCCGCCAGCGCCTGCAGCGAACGCTCCAGCAGCACGGGCGGCGCGATGAAGGCCAGCCAGCCGGCCAGCCTGTCACGCGTCATGCGGCCTGCGGTGTAGGCCTCTGACAGCGCCTGCGCTTTCTGGTCACCCACCTGCTGGAAGGCGTAGTACCACTTCCACTCGAACGGACGTTCGACAGCGGCATGGGCCGCCCACTGCGGATGGCGTTCGACGAAGGCCGTCATCGTCGTGGCCTTGGGCAGGTCCCAGGCATTGTTCACCGCCTCGCGCTGGGTCATGATGATGTCCGCGCCCGATGGTATGCGCACCGCACGGTCGATGGCCATGCGGCCGGCGGCCGGGACCACGACACCCAGCAGGATCCACAGCGCGACCAGCGTGGCCAGGATCACTTCGCCCGTTTGCTGCCAGGCCGCCACAGCCGCGCAGACCGCGGTCCAGAACAGCACGTAGCCCAGCAGCAGCGCGCAGGCCGCCAGCAGTGTCGGCGCGGCGCTGCCGCTCAGGCCGGCGGCGACCACCAACGGGAGCGCGGCACACACGAACACACCGCTGGCGCGCAGCCCGGCACGCAGCTGCCACAGCCGTGCCGAGTGCCCTGCGGTGGCCACCAGCAGGTCATGACGTCCGGCCACGCGCTCGCTGGCCCGCAGGTCATGCAGCAGCACGATCAGCACCAGCGGCAACACGAAGGCCGCGAGGAAAGCGAAGTCGAACCGGCCGATCAGGGCCAGCAACGGATGACCGGCATCGCGCTCATGGATCTGACCTTCCAGTGCCAGCATCCTCACGCGGTGTTTCCAGGCCGAGTCATCGCGCCGACCCAGCGCCGCAAATGCGAAGTCCGACGGCGGGTCGAAGGTGAGGTGGAAGCTGTAGTACGCGGCCCCGCCCCAGTCCTTCTGCGTCTTCA
Source organism: Rubrivivax sp. (assembly GCA_044237995.1). Lineage (GTDB taxonomy): Bacteria > Pseudomonadota > Gammaproteobacteria > Burkholderiales > Burkholderiaceae_C > Rubrivivax. The sequence goes on from JBIIED010000073.1 coordinate 11,922, forward strand.
AGACATTTAGGCGATCGGCGCGGTCGGCTTCGACCAGGCGTTCGATCGTGGCCTTCTGCTGGCGGATCTCGGACAGCCCCGCCGACACGGCCAGCACCGAAAGGCACAACACGACAAGCCACCACGCCCACACTGACCGGTCGCGGGCCAGGAAGGCGGTCTCACGGCGGACCGCGGGCCACGTGCCTACGGAAGCCGA
>JBIIED010000074.1:0-12097 GCA_044237995.1 Rubrivivax sp.
GCCAGCGCGATCATCACGAAGCAGGCAAAGGGATAGAACGCGCGCTTCCAGAACTGGATCTGGTAGAGCTGGGAGGCCTGTTCCTGGTTGCTCAGGTGGCTGCTGTAGCGCCAAAGGTCCAGCGTGTTCATGGTGCGTGGCGGGAGCACGGCCGCCGCCACCACGGCGGGACCGAGCGTGCTGGGCCAGCCCAGCGTCGTGTGGCGCTGGTTGCGCACGGCATCGCCCTCGGAGGCGGGCCACAGGGACTCCTGTACCTCCTCCAGGATCCACATACCCTCTTCGCCGACCGTGGCGCGCTGTGCCTGGATGCGGCGCACCAGGCGGCTGTCGGTGTCGAACTCGAAGATCCGCACGCCCTGCAGCCGACCGCCTGGGCCTGCTGCGCCCACATTCACCGACACCGTGCGCTCGCCCTGTGGGTCGCTGCGCCGCTCCTTGAGCCACGCGCCGGTACGGCCAAGCGCCAGCCCGGGGCCGCTGCGCGCATCCAGCAGCACCGCGGCGCGCTCGGTTCGCGGTGCGACGAAGTCGCCCATCACGAAAGTGAGCAGGGCAAAGGCCGCGGCCACGCCTGCCAGCAGCCCGAGCATCCGGCCGGGCGCCAGCCCGCCGGAGCGCAGCACCGTGAACTCCGAGGTCTGCGCCATCCTCGAGAGCACGTAGATGGTGCCGATCAGGACTGCCAGCGGCATCAGCTCGTACACGTGCCCGGGCAGTTGGAGCCCCACCGCCTCGAGCGCCTGCGCGAGCGTGCGCCCGCGCTGCGCCATGCGGCCGAGCTCCTCGACGAGGTCGATGAAGAGGAAGAGGGACAGGAAGGCCAGCGCCACGAAGGCCACCGAGCCGACGATCTCGCGGTACAGCAGGCGTCGCAGCGTCTTCATGGCCAGTTCAGGCGGCCGCCGGGCGCGTGCGCCCGGGCCGCCAGCTCGCCGCATTCTGGCGCCACCACAGCAGCGCCAGCGCGACCAGCAGCGCCGAGGCGTGCAGCAGCACGAGTGCCCACCCGAGCGACAGGCGCTCGTTGGTGACCCACGACTTCGAGAGGTTCACGAGGTTCGTGTAGACCACGAAGCCCAGCAGCGAGAACAGCAGGTTCCAGTTCGTGGCCCGCCTGGGGTTGATCGCCGACAGGCCCAGTGCCAGCAGCATCAGGTTGCCCGCTGCCAGCCACAGGCCCAGGCGCCAGGCGATCTCGCCCTGGTTGGCCGGTGTCGGGTTGCGCAGGAGGTCGATCGTGCGCGTGGCAAAGGGCGGGCGTGCCGCTGCCTGGCGGGCGCGCTGATCGTCCACCCGGACCCGGTATTGCTGGAAGCTTGCCGTCTGGTGCTCGCCGGTGATCAGGTCGGTCTCGCTGCGCTGGCCGCTGTCGAGCACGAGCCAGCGCTCGCCGTCGGTTGTCTCCAGGCGGCCGCTGCGTGCCGAAGTGACGCTCTCGACGTCCTTGAGCTGCGTGAGGATGAAGACATTGCGCGCGCGCTGCGGATCGGCCTCGTCGCGCTCGACGAAGAACACGCGCCGCCCGTCGGCCGAGGCCTGGAAGACGCCGGGCGCGACGCGGGAGAGGTCCGAGCGCTGCTGGTAGCGCTCGCGCACCTCCACGCTCTGCGCGTTCACCCAGGGCCAGACCCCTGCCAGGAGCACCCCGATCACGAACAGCACCGGCGCGGCCATGGTGAACATCGGCCGCACGAAGCGCGCCAGCCCGACTCCGCTGGCAAACCACACCGCCACCTCGCGGTCGCGGTACATGCGCCCCACCACCAGCACCACCGCCACGAAGAGCGAGAGGCTCAGCATCATCGGCAGGTAGGCCAGGGCGAAGTAGCCCAGCAGCAGCGCGACATCCTGCGGCGCGATCGAGCCGCCCGCCGCCTGCCCGATGGTGCGGATGAGCATGTTCGTCAGCGCGATGGTGAGGATCACCATGAGCGTGGCGGCGAAGGTGCGCCCCAGCTCCTTGCGCAGGGACGAATCGAATAACATCGTCTGTCGTCTCGATGGTGGACGAATTGGAACAACCGATTATGGACTTCGATACCCAGGTGGCCGCAGCCGACGGCCTGGCCCGCGTGCAGGCCGACGCGCTCGTCGTGGTGCTGTGCGGGGACGCGCCTCGCAAGGGGCTGGACAAGGCCGTGGCGGCTGCGCTGGATTCGGCGCTGGCCGATGGGGAGCTCGCGCTCAAGCCGGGCAAGTCGGTGCTGCTGCATCGCGCCCCGAAGCTCGCCGCTGCCCGCCTCGTGTTCGCCGTGGCGGCCGACGGCACGCCCAAGGCCTTTCACAAGGCGCTCGGGGCGGCCCTGGCCTTGCTCAAGCCGGGCGGCAGCGGGCATGTGGCCGTGTGGCTCGCGGGAGCCATGGTGCAACCCGATCATGCCGAGGCGCTGGCCCTGGCCTGCGCGGAGGCTGCCTACCTCTACCGGCACACCAAGCCGAGCGCGCCGCCGCCACCACGCCTGGCGCGCGCCACGCTGCTCGTGCCTGAGGGGCAGGCGGCCCCAGCGGATGCCGCACTGGCGCAAGGTGCCCACGTGGCCGCGGGTGTCACGCTCGCGCGCGAGCTCGCCAACCGGCCCGGCAACCACTGCACCCCGAGCTTCCTGGCCGATGAGGCCCGGCGCCTGGCGCGCCAGCATGGCTGCCAGGTGCAGGTGCTCGGGCGCGCGCAGATCGAGAAGCTCGGGATGGGCTCGTTCCTGGCAGTTGCCCAGGGCTCCGAGGAGCCGATGAAGTTCATCGTCCTCGAGTACCGCGGCGCGCCGCGGCGGCAGGCGCCGCTCGTGCTCGTGGGCAAGGGCATCACCTTCGACACGGGCGGCATCTCCTTGAAGCCTGCCGGCGAGATGGACGAGATGAAGTTCGACATGGGCGGCGCAGCCAGCGTGCTGGGCACGATGCGAGCCGTGGCCGGCATGCGTGCCCGCGTGAACCTGGTCGGGCTGATCGCGGCCTGCGAGAACATGCCGGGTGGGCGGGCCGTCAAGCCCGGTGACGTCGTCACGAGCCTGTCGGGACAGACGATCGAGATCCTGAACACCGACGCCGAAGGGCGGCTCATCCTGTGCGATGCGCTCACCTATGCGGAGCGCTTCAAGCCCGCCGCGGTGGTCGACATCGCCACGCTCACAGGCGCCTGCGTCATCGCGCTCGGGCACCTGCGCAGCGGCCTGTTCAGCCCCGACGACGCCCTGGCCGCCGAGCTGCAGCAGGCCGGCGATCGCTCGCTCGACCCCTGCTGGCGCATGCCGCTGGACGACGAGTACGAGGAGGGCCTCAAGAGCCACTTCGCCGACGTGGCCAACGTGGGCGGCCGCCCCGGCGGCTCGATCACCGCGGCGATGTTCCTGCGGCGCTTCGCGCGCAAGTTCCCCTGGGCCCACCTCGACATTGCCGGCACGGCCTGGAAGAGCGGTGCTGCCAAGGGCGGCACCGGTCGGCCCGTGGCGCTGCTGACCCGGTTCGTACGCGACCGCGCGGCGGGCACGGGCGCCTGAAGGGGCTGCGGGCGGGCCCCATCTTGCAGGTCGACTTCCATTCCGGCGTGACCGACAAGCTCGGCCACGCCTGCCGCCTGCTGCGAAAGGCAGTGAGGCAGGGCGCCCGCGTGCAGGTCTGCGGCGACGCCCAGGAACTCGACGCCCTGGACCAGGCCCTGTGGACCTTCGACCCGCAGGACTTCATTCCCCACCTGCGCTGGCGGACCCATGACGCCCCGCCTCCCGGGCTCCACCGCACCCCGGTGTGGCTGGTGGAGACGGACCAGCCCTGGCCGGAAGGCCTGGCCCGGCCGGCAGTGCTCGTCAACCTGGGGCCGCAGCCACCTCAGGCACCCGACCTCTCCCCTGGGGTGGCCCGCGTCGTCGAGATCGTGGGGCACGATCCGGCCGAGGTGGAAGCGGGCCGCCGTCGCTGGCGTCACTACGCGCAGCGCGGCCTGGAGCCCGCTCACCACAAATTCGCCCGGGAGGAGGCGTGAACGGCCCGCTCGACCATCCGGTGACCGTGCCCGGCGCCTTGCCGGTGCTGACGGAGGAGCTCGAGGCCGCCGTCGGGATCGCGCGGGGGGCTGCGGCCACATCCGAGGCGGCTCCCGTGCACCTGGCAATGTCCGTGCCTGTGCGCCTGCCCACGGCCACGGTAGCCGGGGTGCACGTTGCACCCGAACCAGCCGAGGCGCCGGCCGGTACGCCAACCGGTACGCCAGCCGGGGCGATGGCGCCGGCTCTGGACGCCCGCGCCATCGAGGACGAGGTGATGGCCGAGCTCGCGCAGCGGATCGATCTCATGTTCGAGTACCGCCTGCGCGAGGCGCTGGCCCCCACGCTGGCGCGTGCCGCCGACCTCCTCATCCGCGAGGCGCGCGAGGAGGTGGCCCTGACTCTGCGCGACGTGGTGAGCCGCGCGGTGGCGCAGCAGATCGCGCGACGGCGAACGGGGCGCTGAGCCTCCCCGGCGCCCGCATCGGCCCGGGCGCTCCGCCTGGGTCAGGCGTGATTCCCCTGGAGCCGTCAAGGATGCTTTTCGGGTATCGTCACGGTTTGTTTCCTCTTTTCCTCACTTCCTCCTCAGGAGTTCGAACATGCGCATCCGTGTGACGATGATCGCAGCGGCCGCCGCCGCGATGCTGGTGGGCCCCGTGTGGGCGCAGGATCTGGTCGTCAAGATCGGCCACGTGGCACCCACCAGCGGCAACATCGCCCACCTGGGCAAGGACAACGAGAACGGGGCCCGCATGGCCATCGACGAGCTCAACGCCAAGGGCGTGACGATCGGCGGCCGCAAGGCGAAGTTCGAGCTGCTGGCCGAAGACGACGCCGGCGACCCCAAGCAGGGCACGGCTGCGGCGCAGAAGCTGGTCGATGCCAAGGTCAACGGCGTGATCGGCCACCTGAACTCCGGCACCTCGATCCCCGCTTCCAAGATCTACAGCGACGCCGGCATCCCGCAGATCAGCCCCTCGGCCACCAACCCGCGCTACACGCGCCAGGGCTTCAAGACCACCTTCCGCGTGGTCGCCGATGACGTGCACCTGGGCGGCACGCTCGGCAAGTATGCCGTCGCGCAGCTCAAGGGCAAGGCGATCGCCATCATCGACGACCGCACCGCCTACGGTCAGGGCGTGGCCGACGAGTTCGAGAAGGCTGTCAAGGCCGCCAACGGCAAGGTGGTGGGCCGCGAGTTCACCAACGACAAGGCCACCGACTTCACCGCCATCCTGACCACGCTCAAGGGCAAGAAGCCCGACGTGGTGTTCTTCGGCGGCATGGACGCCGTGGCCGGCCCGATGCTGCGCCAGATGAAGCAGCTCGGCATCGAAGCCAAGTTCATGGGCGGCGACGGCATCTGCTCGGGCGAGCTGCCCAAGCTCGCCGCGGGCTCGATGGCCGACGGCCAGGTGGTGTGCGCCGAGGCCGGTGGCGTCGAGGGCGCGGGCAAGAAGTCGATGGACGACTTCTACGCCGCCTTCAAGAAGAAGTTCAACGCCGACGTTCAGGTCTACGCTCCCTACGTCTACGACGCCGTCAACGTGATGGTGGCGGCGATGGTCAAGGCCGGCTCGGCCGACCCCGCCAAGTACCTGCCGGTGCTGGCCAAGACCGAAGGCCACAAGGGCGTGACCGGCACGATCTCCTTCGACAACAAGGGCGACGTCAAGAACGGCGCGCTGACGCTGTACACCTACAAGGGTGGCAAGCGCGACCAGATCGCCGTCGTGCGCTGATCGTCCCAGCGCCGCACAGGGGCACCTCAGGGTGCCCCTTTTCGTTTCAGGCCTGAACGCGCTGCAGCAGCATCACCGCGTGGGCACCAACCGTGCACCCGCCCACTTGCCACGAAGGGGGCGAGTCGTCTGCGCTGGCCGGCGCACCGGTCGGGGTCGTGCTGTCCAGGCGCGGGCGCCACAGGCCGGGCGGGAGCTCGAACCGGCGCGGCTCGTCGTGTGCGTTGAGCAGCAGCAGCAGGGGAACGCGCACGCGGCCCGGCTCGGTGACGAGCATCGCCAGATCGCGCCGGTGGGGATCGTGCCAGTCGTGCTCGTGCAGGTGTGAGCCGTCGGCCTGGCGCCAGACCAGTGCCGGGGCGGGCGGCTCGATCCGGCCCGCCCGACGTTCCTGAGCCGGGGGGTCGTGCCACAGGTCGTCCAGGGGCAGCAGTTCGCGGCGCAGGGCGGTGAGCCGGCTCGTGAATGCGATCAGGTCGGCGTCGGCGTTCGCCCAGTCGAGCCAGGAGATCTCGTTGTCCTGGCAGTAGGCGTTGTTGTTTCCGCCCTGCGAGTGGCCGAGTTCGGATCCGGCGGTCAGCATCGGCGTGCCCTGTGCCAGCACCGTGCAGGCCAGCAGTGCACGCTGCAGCGCGGCCCGGCGTGCGTGCACCTGCGGGTCATCGCTCGGCCCCTCGGCCCCGGCTCCGGTGGAAAAGTTGTGGGGGTGTCCGTCGCGGTTGTCTTCACCGTTGGCGTGGTTGCGACGGTCCGTGTACGAGACGGCGTCTCGCAGCGTGAAGCCATCGTGGGCCGTCACGTAGTTGATGCTCGCCGAAGGCATGCGGCCGCGCGCGCGGAAGTGATCGGCCGAGCCCGCCAGGCGTCGGGCCACCTCGCCGCGGTGCGTCGGGTGGCCAAGCCAGAAGGCTCGCATCGTGTCGCGGAAACGGTCGTTCCACTCGCCCCATCCGGCCGGAAAGTGCCCGAGCCGGTAGCCGCCCGGGCCGACGTCCCAGGGCTCGGCCACCAGGCGCGTGCCAGCGAGGATCGGGTCCTGGGCCACGGCCTGGAAGAAGGGCGCGTCGTGCTCGAAGCCGGTGTCGCCTCGTGCAAGCACGGGCGCCAGGTCGAAGCGAAACCCGTCGATGTGGTACGCCTGGACCCAATGCCGAAGGCTGTCGAGCACCAGCCGCATGACGCCCGGCCGGCGGATGTCCAGCGTGTTGCCGCAGCCCGAGAAGTTCTCGTAGCCGGCGGGATGGCCGGGGGGCTGCCGGTACCAGGCGCGGTTGTCCAGTCCGCGCCAGGCGATCGTCGGGCCGCGCTCATCGCCTTCGGCCGTGTGGTTGTAGACCACGTCGAGCCAGACCTCGATGCCGGCAGCGTGCAGGGCACGCACCATGTCGCGGAATTCCGAGCGGGTGCCCGCGCCATCGTCCGCGGCGGCCAGGCTCGGCTCGGGGCAGAAGAACCCCACCGTGTTGTAGCCCCAGTAATTGCGCAGGCCCAGGCGCTGCAGATGCGCCTCGTCCACGTGCTGGTGCACCGGCAGAAGGCTCACCGCGGTGATGCCCAGGCGCTTGAGATGGGCGATGGCCGGCTCGCTGGCCAGGCCGGCGTAGGTGCCGCGCAGCGCCTCGGGCACCTGCGGGTGGCACATCGTGAAGCCCTTGACGTGCAGTTCCAGCACGACCAGGTCGCTGGCCGCATGGTGAGGTGGGCGGTCGTTGCCCCAGTCGTAGGCGTCGTCCACGACCCGCGCCTTCAGCGCCCAGCGGGCGTTGTCGGCCGGGTGGCTGGCGTGGTGCTCGTCGCGGTGCTCGAAGCGCCCGACGATCTCGCGCGCCCAGGGGTCCAGCAGCAGCTTGTGCGGGGAGAAGCGGTCACCGTGCTCGGGCGCCCAGGGGCCGTGGGCGCGCAGCCCGTACACGAGCCCGGCCCGGGCGCCTGGCAGCATCCCGTGCCAGACCGCACCGCTGCGCGCGGGCAGCCGCAGGCGTGCCTGCTCGACTTCGCCGGTATCGTCGAAGAGGCACAGTTCCACCGCTGACGCGTGAGGGGCGTGCACGGCGAAGTTCACGCCCTCGGGCACCACCTGCGCGCCCAGCGGCCAGGCGCGACCTCTGCCGAGCAGGCGTTCACGGGAGCTCGTGTAGGAGACCGGAGCAGGGGCCAGCCCGTCGGCCAGCTGGTCGTTCACGTCTACTCCCGCGCGGGCACCCGAGGCCGGCGGGGAGGAGGGGTCGGTAGAGGCGGCAGACATCCGGCAAGTGTGCCTCGGCGTGCCGGGGGGCCGCGCAGCCGAGGTCGTGTCGGCTGTCACAGCTCGGGCACGTCAGGCGTCTCAGGCTGCCGGGCGCACGCGCCAGATGCGCTGTGCGTACTCGGCCACGGCGCGGTCGGCACTGAAGTGGCCCATGCCGGCCACGGTGGCCACGGCACGGCGAGCCCACTCGTCGCTGTCTCGAAAGAGGGCGTCGGCACGGGCCTGCGCCGCGAGGTAGGCGTCGAAGTCGGCCAGCACCAGGTAGGCGTCCTGCTGCAGAAGATCCTGCACGAGGCGGGCGTAGCGCGCGGGCTCCTGGGGGTTGAAGGTGCCCTGTGCGATGGCGTCGAGCGCGCGCGCCAGGCGAGGGTCCGAGGATGCCCGCTCGGCGGGTCGGTAGCCGCTGCGGCGCAGGTCCTGCACCTCCCCGGCGCGCAACCCGAACAGGAACATCTGCTGCGGGCCCACGCGCTCGAGCATCTCGATGGTGGAGCCATCCTCGGTGCCGAGCGTGAGCGCCCCATTGAGCGCGAGCTTCATGTTGCCGGTGCCCGAGGCCTCGGTGCCGGCCAGCGAGATCTGTTCTGACAGGTCGGCCGCGGGCATGATGGTCTCGGCCAGCGACACGCCGTAGTTGGGCAGAAAGACCAGGCGCAGCAGCCCGGCCGTGGCCGGGTCGTGGTTGACGGTGTGCGCAACATCGTGGATGAGCCGCACGATCAGCCGGGCGGTCTCGTAGCCCGAGGCCGCCTTGCCAGCCAGTACCACGGTACGCGGCACCCAGCCGGCCGCCGGCTGGTCACGAATCGCCAGCCACCGCCACACCACCTGCAGCACGTTGAGCAGCTGACGCTTGTATTCGTGGATGCGCTTGACCTGCACCGTGAAGAGGCTCTCCGGATCGACCGCCACGCCGGTGCTGTGCGCGATGCTGTGCGCAAGCCGCGCCTTGTTGGCCCGCCGCGCGTCGAGAAAGCGCGCGCGAAAGGACGGGTCGTCGGCCAATGCCCGCAGCCCGAGCAGCGCGTCGAGGTCGCGCCGCCAGCCCGGACCGATCGCCTGGTCGACGAGCGTGGCCAGGGCCAGGTTGCACTGGGCCAGCCAGCGCCGCGGCGACACGCCGTTGGTGACGTGGCCAAAGCGCGCAGGGTCGAGCGCGGCGAAGTCGGCAAAGACCGTCTCGCGCATGAGGCGCCCGTGCAGGGCAGACACCCCGTTGACGTGATGGCTGCCCACGATCGCCAGGTGCGCCATGCGCACCCGCCGATCTCCGGACTCGTCGATCAGCGATGCGCGGGCCAGCATCGCCGCGTCGCCGGGCCGAGCGGCCGCGACCTCGTCGAGCCAGGCGTGGTTGATGCGGTAGATGATCTCCATGTGCCGCGGCAGCACCCGTGCCAGCATCTCCACCGGCCAGGTCTCGAGCGCCTCGGGCATCAGGGTATGGTTCGTGTAGCTGATGCAGCCACGGACCTCCTGCCAGGCTTGGCCCCATGGCAGGCCGTGCACATCCACCATGAGCCGCATCAGTTCGGCCACGGCAAGGGCCGGGTGGGTGTCGTTGAGATGGATTGCGTGGTATTCGGAGAAGTGCGCCAGCGAGCCGTGCTCCTCGAGGTGGCGGGCGACGATGTCCTGCAGCGTGGCCGAGGTGTAGAAGTACTCCTGCCGCAGCCGCAGTTCGCGCCCAGCGGGTGTGCGGTCGTCCGGGTAGAGCACCCACGAAATGTTCTCGAAGGCGTTCTTGACCTCCGCCGCGCGGGCATAGTCGCCACGGTTGAAGGCCTGCAGGTCGATCTCCGCAGAGGCCGTGGAGCGCCACAGCCGCAGCGTGCTCACGCGCTCGGTGGCGTGCCCCGGCACGACGAGGTCGCAGGCCTTGGCCTGCACCTGCACGGCCGGGTGCCACGTGGGCGGTAGCTCCGGGCTCGCAGCGGGCTCCACGTGGCCGCCGAATCCCACGTTCCACACGACTCCCGGGCGTGGGAACTCCCACGGTGAGCCGTCCTCGAGCCAGGGGTCTGGCCGCTCGACCTGCTGCCCACCCTGGATGGCTTGGGCGAACATGCCGTATTCGTAGCGGATGCAGTAGCCCCAGGCGGGCAGACCCAGCGTGGCCATGGCCTCCAGGTAGCAGGCCGCCAGCCGCCCGAGCCCGCCGTTGCCGAGCGCCGCGTCGGATTCCTCGGCTTGCACATCCTCCCAGCGGGCCTCGTGGTGCTTCAGGGCGCGGCCCGCGGCGTCGTGGCACCCCAGGGCCGACAGCGCGCTGTCCAGGCTGCGACCGATGAGGAACTCCATGCACAGGAAGTGAACCCGGCGCGCGCGCAAGCGCCTGTCGGCTGCGTCGCCTGCCACCCAGCGCCGGGCGAGCGGCTCGCGCGCCAGCGCGGCCAGGGACCGCATCAGGTCGTGCGCTGTAGCCCGCTCGGGCTCGACACCGATGGCGTCGCGCAGCCGGGCGTCGAGCTCGTCCACGAGCCCGGTCTCCAGGCAGTCCGGCGCCCGGAGGGCCTTCACCGGTGGATCGCGGGCCGGGCCGTCCTGCGCGCCAGGCGTATCGGGGGCAGGGGGGATGGCCATGCGCGAGGCCATCATCCCGCAGGACATGCCGACGACCATTCGGCAAGGTCAGTGAAAATCGTGCATCCTCAGCCTGAGCCGCGCCTTCCGCGTGCCTGCAGGGAGAGCCGAACATGATCACGCCGCACGACCTGGCCCAGAGCCTCGACCTGCCCAAGCGCGCGGTTGCGCTGGTGCTCGCCGGCGGTCGCGGCAGCCGGCTCAAGAACCTCACCGACAGCCGCGCCAAGCCGGCCGTCTACTTCGGCGGCAAGTTCCGCATCGTCGACTTCGCGCTGTCCAACTGCCTGAACTCGGGCGTGCGGCGAATCGGCGTGATCACCCAGTACAAGAGCCACAGCCTGCTGCGCCACCTGCAGCGCGGCTGGGCCTTCCTGCGTCCGGAGATGAACGAGTTCGTCGACCTGCTGCCGGCGCAGCAGCGTGTGGATGAGGAGTCCTGGTACCGCGGCACCGCTGACGCCGTCTACCAGAACCAGGACATCCTCGCGGCCTATGGCGCTGACTATGTCGTCGTGCTCGCGGGCGACCACGTCTACAAGATGAACTACGCCATCATGCTGGCCGACCATGTCGCGATGGGCCGCGACTGCACGGTGGGCTGCATCGAGGTCGACCGCCAGGCGGCGCGAGCCTTCGGCGTCATGGCCATCGACGAGCGCCGCAACATCACCGCTTTCGTCGAGAAGCCCGACGACCCCCCGGCGATGCCGGGCCGGCCCGACCGGGCGCTCGCGAGCATGGGCATCTACATCTTCAACGCGCGCTACCTCTACAAGGAGCTCGAGCGCGACATGGCCGACCCGGACTCGAGCCACGACTTCGGCAAGGACATCATCCCGCGCGCCGTGCGCAACGGCCGCGCCGCGGCGCACCCTTTCGAGCTCTCCTGCGTGGGCAAGCGCCTGGGCTCCGAGCCCTACTGGCGCGACGTCGGCACGATCGACGCCTACTGGGATGCCAACATCGACCTCACCGCCACCGATCCGCTGCTCAACCTCTACGACACGCGCTGGCCGATCTGGACCTACCAGCCGCAGCTGCCGCCAGCCAAGTTCGTCCACAACCAGGAAGACCGCCGCGGGATGGCGATCGAGTCGCTGGTGTCGGGCGGCTGCATCGTCTCGGGTTCCGTGTTTCGAAGCGTGCTGTTCTCGCAGGTTCGGGTGCACTCCCACGCCAGCGTCAGCTGGAGTGTGCTGCTGCCGGGCGTGATCGTGGGCCGCCGTGCCCGCCTGACGCGCGTCGTGGTCGACCGCGGTACGGTGATTCCTGACGACATGGTGATCGGTGAAGACGCCGAGGCCGACGCCCGACATTTCCACCGCACGGAAAACGGCATCACGCTCGTCACGCGCGAGATGCTCGTTGCGCTGGAGGGGCACGAACCGGTGGTCCACGACTGATGCGTATCCTGCACGCGGCGGCTGAGGTCTTCCCGCTCGTCAAGACCGGGGGGCTGGCCGACGTGATGGCGGCGCTGCCGGTGGCCTTGCGCGCCGAGGGCGCCGACGCCCGGCTTCTGCTGCCCGGGCTGC
>JBIIED010000003.1:0-40687 GCA_044237995.1 Rubrivivax sp.
CGTCGTCGCTGCCCAGCAGCTCGACGACGCCTGGTGAGCGCAGGCGCACGCGCGGGGCCGAGTCGGCCGCGGCGGAGCCGGGCTCGAAGCCGATCTGGTTGGCCACGAGCCGAGCCGCATCGCCCAGAGCGCGGTCGTAGGGGCGGTTGGCGAGCTCCTGGGCGACGACTCCCGTGAGTCCGAGGCTCATCGGCCAAAGCAGCAGCAGCGGCACGAGCATCCAGTCCAGGATCTCGCCGAACAGCGAGCGCTGGCCGTCACCGCTCAAGAGGCAATCTTCTCCAGGCAGTAGCCCAGGCCGCGCACGGTGGCGATGCGCACCGGTCCGCGCTCGATCTTCTTGCGCAGGCGGTGGATGTAGACCTCGATGGCGTTGGTGGAGACTTCCTCGCCCCACTCGCACAGCCGCTCCACGAGCTGATCCTTGCTGACCAGGCGCCCGGCACGCTGCAGCAGCACCTCCAGCAGGCTGATCTCGCGCGCCGAGAGCTCCACCATCTGGTCGTCCAGGTAGGCCACGCGCCCGGTGGCGTCGAAGGTCAGGGGCCCATGGCGGATGACGGAGGAGGCCGTCCCGAGGCCGCGGCGCGTGAGCGCGCGCACGCGCGCCTCGAGCTCCTGCAGCGAGAAGGGCTTGGCCATGTAGTCGTCGGCGCCCACGTCCAGCCCCGTGACGCGCTGTTCCACCGAGTCGGCCGCCGTGAGGATGAGCACCGGCAGCGACGAACCCCGGGCGCGCAGCCGCCTGAGCACCTCCAGCCCGCTCATCTTGGGCAGCCCCAGGTCCAGGATCAGCAGGTCGAACTCGTGCGAGGCCACCGCCGCGTCGGCTTCGGTGCCCGAGGCGACCTGGTCGACGGCGTAGCCCGAGCTGCGCAACGCGCGCAGAAGCCCATCGGCGAGCACCTGGTCGTCTTCGGCGATGAGGATGCGCATGGCGGTCTCCTTGCCCAGGCGGGCCCGTCTGGGCGGGCTCCGAAGCGAATCATTCTAGGCGCCGCCCCCCCTTAGGAGGGTAGTGGCCGACCCCAGGGATCCCCCAAGAGAGCTGTACAAACATCCAGCTTTCTGCCATACTTCAGCCCATTGAAGGAGAACAGCATGGACGCACCCGTCAAAGCGCTCAACACCGAGAAGGCCAAGGCCCTGCAGGCCGCGCTCGCGCAGATCGAGAAGCAGTTCGGCAAGGGCTCGATCATGCGCCTGGGAGACGGCGAGAAGATCGAAGACATCCAGGTCGTCTCCACCGGCTCGCTGGGCCTGGACATCGCGCTGGGCGTAGGCGGCCTGCCGCGCGGGCGCGTGGTCGAGATCTACGGCCCGGAGTCCTCGGGCAAGACGACCCTCACGCTGCAGGTCATCGCCGAGATGCAGAAGCTCAGCGGCACCTGCGCCTTCATCGATGCCGAGCACGCCCTCGATGTGCAATACGCCCAAAAGCTCGGGGTCGACCTGCAGGAGCTCCTCATCTCCCAGCCCGACACCGGCGAGCAGGCCCTGGAGATCGTCGATGCACTGGTGCGCTCCGGCTCGGTGGACCTGATCGTCATCGATTCGGTGGCGGCACTCACGCCCAAGGCCGAGCTCGAGGGCGAGATGGGCGATTCCCTGCCGGGCCTGCAGGCGCGGCTCATGAGCCAGGCGCTGCGCAAGCTCACCGCCACGATCAAGAAGACCAACTGCATGGTCATCTTCATCAACCAGATCCGCATGAAGATCGGCGTGATGTTCGGCAACCCCGAGACCACGACCGGCGGCAACGCGCTGAAGTTCTACGCCTCCGTGCGCCTGGACATCCGCCGCACCGGCAGCATCAAGAGGGCCGAGGAAGTCATCGGCAGCGAGACCAAGGTCAAGGTCGTCAAGAACAAGGTGAGCCCGCCCTTCAAGACGGCGGAGTTCGACATCCTCTACGGCGAGGGCATCAGCCGGGAGGGCGAGATCATCGACATGGGCGTCAACGCCCGGGTGCTCGACAAATCCGGCGCCTGGTACGCCTACAACGGCGAGAAGATCGGCCAGGGCAAGGACAACGCGCGCGAGTTCCTGCGCGAGAACCCCGAACTCGCCCTGGAGATCGAGAACAAGGTGCGCGAGGCCATGGGCATCCCGCTGCAGCCCGGGGCAGCCAGCCAGGCGTGAGGCCGGCCGGGCGGCCCGCCGCAGCCGGTCCGAGCCTGCGCGCCAGGGCGCTGGCCTGGCTCGCTCAGCGTGAGCACTCCACGCACGAGCTGCGCACGAAGCTCGAGCGTTGGGCTCAGATGCGGGGGCGCGACGCCTCGGCCGAAGGCCTGGAGGCGCTGCTGGAGGCGCTGCAAGCCGCCGGCCACCTCAGCGACAGCCGCTTCGTGGAAAGCCGCGTGCACGCCCGTGCCGCGCGGCTGGGCAACCTGCGCATCGAGCTGGAGTTGCGCCGCAACGGTGTGCAGCCCGACGAGGCGGTGCGCCAGGTGCTGCGCGCCAGCGAGCTCGAGCGGGCGCGCGCCGTGTGGGCCAGACGCTTCGGCCAGCCCCCCGCTGACCGCGCCGAGCGGGCCCGTCAGGCGCGCTTCCTGGCCGGCCGCGGTTTCAGCGCCGACTCCATCCGCCGGGTGACAGGTGGCGACCCAGCCGAGGACTGAGCGCCCCGAGCCGGAGCCGGCCACCTTGCCGGCTGCGCTACAGTGCGCCCCGCGGGCGTGCCGGGGGAGCATCCGGGCGCCGCGGTGCCAGGCCCGTCAGGCTGGCGCCAAGGAGCCCGCCCACAATGACGGCCGACCACGCATGTCGGTCTCCACACAGCATCCGAGACAGCCCGCATGAAGATCCACGAATACCAAGGCAAGGAAGTGCTGCGCCAGGCCGGCGTGCCCGTGCCGCGCGGCATTCCCGCGTTCACGGTCCAGGAGGCCGTCGAGGCCGCGCAGAAGCTCGGCGGCAGCGTCTGGGTCGTCAAGGCCCAGATTCACGCCGGCGGGCGCGGCAAGGGCGGCGGCGTCAAGCTCGCGCGCTCCATCGAGGAGGTGCGCACGCTGGCCGGCCAGATCCTCGGCATGCAGCTGCGCACGCACCAGACGGGCCCGGAGGGCCAGAAGGTGCGCCGGCTCCTGATCGAGGAGGGCGCCGACATCCGCAAGGAGTACTACGTGGCCGCGCTCACCGACCGCGCGACGCAGAAGGTGGCTGTGATGGCCAGCTCCGAGGGCGGCATGGACATCGAGGAGGTCGCGCACCGCACGCCCGAGAAGATCATCAAGGTCTTCGTCGACCCGCTCACCGGCATGACCGACGAGCAGGCGCAGGAGCTGGCCGACGGGATCGGCGTGCCCGCAGCCAGCCAGGCCCAGGCCAAGGACGTCTTCGGCAAGCTCTACGCGTCCTACATGGCCACCGATGCGAGCCTGGCCGAGATCAACCCGCTCATCCTGGAGGGCAACGGCGCCATCAAGGCGCTGGACGCGAAGTTCAACTTCGACTCCAACGCGCTGTTTCGTCACCCCGAGATCGTGGCCTACCGCGACCTCGACGAGGAGGATCCGGCCGAGATCGAGGCCAGCCGCTTCGACCTGTCCTACATCAGCCTGGACGGCAACATCGGCTGCCTGGTCAATGGCGCGGGCCTGGCCATGGCCACGATGGACACGATCAAGCTCTTCGGTGGCGAGCCGGCCAACTTCCTGGACGTGGGCGGCGGGGCCACGGCCGAGAAGGTCACCGAGGCCTTCAAGATCATGCTGGCCAACCCCAAGGTCAAGGGCATCCTGGTCAACATCTTCGGCGGGATCATGCGCTGCGACACCATCGCGCAAGGGGTGATCGCGGCGTGCAAGGCCGTGAACCTGACGGTGCCGCTGGTGGTGCGCATGAAGGGCACGAACGAGGAGATCGGCAAGCAGATGCTGGCCGAGTCGGGACTGCCCATCATCAGTGCCGACACCATGGCCGAGGCCGCCACGAAGATCGTGGCCGCCGTGAAGTGACCCCGCCCGGAGCCGAGCCGACATGAGCATCCTCATCGACAAGAACACCCGGGTCATCACCCAGGGCATCACCGGCAAGACGGGCCAGTTCCACACCCGCATGTGCCGCGACTACGCCAACGGCCGCGACTGCTTCGTGGCCGGCGTCAACCCCAAGAAGGCCGGCGAGGACTTCGAGGGCATCCCGATCTACGCCAGCGTGGCCGACGCCAAGGCCGCCACCGGCGCCACCGTGAGCGTCATCTACGTGCCGCCGGCGGGCGCCGCCGCAGCGATCTGGGAGGCCGTGCAGGCCGACCTCGACCTGGCCGTGTGCATCACCGAGGGCATCCCCATCCGCGACATGCTGGAGGTGCGCAACCGCATGAAGGCCAAGGAGGCCGCCGGCGGCAAGCGCACGCTGCTGCTCGGGCCCAACTGCCCGGGCGTGATCACGCCCGAGGAGATCAAGATCGGCATCATGCCCGGCCACATCCACCGCAAGGGCCGCATCGGCGTGGTCAGCCGCTCGGGCACGCTCACCTATGAAGCGGTGGCGCAGCTCACCGAGATCGGCCTGGGCCAATCCAGCGCCGTGGGCATCGGCGGCGACCCGATCAACGGCCTGAAGCACATCGACGTGATGCGCATGTTCAACGACGACCCCGACACCGACGCCGTGATCATGATCGGCGAGATCGGCGGGCCCGACGAGGCCGACGCGGCGCGCTGGTGCAAGGCGAACATGAAAAAGCCCGTCGTGGGCTTCATCGCCGGCGTCACCGCCCCCCCAGGCAAGCGCATGGGGCACGCCGGCGCGCTGATCTCCGGCGGCGCCGACACGGCGGACGCCAAGCTCGCGATCATGGAAGAATGCGGGTTCAAGGTGACGCGCAATCCTTCCGAAATGGGCAGACTGCTCAAGGCGCTGCTCTGACCCGTGGGCCGGCGGCGCCGGCCGTCCTGATCATCGGGGGTGCGCGCGCGCACCCCTTTTCGCATTTATCTGAGTCGCGCAGCCGGATCTCTCACGATGGACATGCTCTCCTCCCCTGACTTCTGGATCGCGGTCGGCCAGATCATCATGATCGACATCCTGCTGGGTGGCGACAACGCGGTGGTCATCGCGCTGGCCTGCCGCAAGCTGCCGCCGGCGCAGCGCACCCAGGGCATCATCTGGGGCACGGCCGGCGCCATCGGGCTGCGCGTGGTGCTCATCTTCTTTGCGCTCACGCTGCTGGCCATTCCCTTCCTCAAGCTCGTCGGGGCGGTGCTGCTGGTGTGGATCGGCGTGAAGCTGCTCGCGCCCGAGGAGGACGGCGACCACGATGTGCAGGCCTCCGACAAGCTGTGGGCGGCCATCAAGACGGTGATCGTGGCCGACCTGGTGATGAGCGTGGACAACGTGATCGCCATCGCCGGCGCGGCCGAGAGCGCCGGGGGCGACAGCAAGATGCCGCTGGTGGTCTTCGGCCTGCTGGTGTCGATCCCGATCATCGTCTGGGGCAGCCAGATCGTGATCAAGCTGATGGACCGCTTCCCGATGGTGATCACGGTGGGCGGCATGCTGTTGGGCTGGATCGCCGGCACGATGGCCGTCACCGATCCGGCGGTGGTCGGGTACATGCCCTCCGAGACGAACGCCAAGGGCGTGGTGGAGGTGCTCGACTCTGTCCGTTACGGCGCGGGTGTGGCCGGCGCGGTGCTCGTGTTCCTGCTGGGCCAGATGGTGCTCAGGCGGCGAGCGGCGAAGGCGGCCTGAGTCGCGCGCCCGGCCCCCGCTGCGCACCCACACGCGTTGCTCACGGTGATGCCCGCGCTCAGCTACCGCCTGGCCAGCGCCGTGGACCCCGGCCGCCTGCGCTCCAACAACGAGGACGCGGTGGTGCTCGATGCAGACTGGGGTCTGGCGGTGCTGGCCGACGGGATGGGCGGCTACAAGGCCGGCGAGGTGGCCAGCAGCATGGCCACGCACCTGGTGCACGGCGAACTCAGGCGCTGGCTGGCCGAGGACGGCGCCGGCACCAGCGACACGCTGCTGCGCCGCGCGATGGAGCGCGCAGTGGACGGCGCCAACCGCCAGATCTTCAACGCCGCCAACCTCAACCCCGACTACCAGGGCATGGGCACGACGCTCGTGTGCGCGGCCTTTCGCGAAGCGTCGGTGATGATCGGTCACGTGGGCGACTCGCGCGCCTACCGGCTGCGCCAGGGCCGCCTGGTTCGCCTCACGCGTGACCACTCGCTGCTGCAGGAGCAGATCGACGCGGGGCTGATCACGCAGGAGGAGGCCTCCGTCTCGACGATGAAGAACCTCGTCACGCGCGCTGTCGGCGTGGAGGACACGGTGCTGCTGGAGACGCACGTGCACGCGCTGGAGAGCGGAGACAAGGTGCTGCTGTGCTCCGACGGCCTGTCGGACATGGTGCCCGAGCCGGCCCTGGAGCAGATGCTGCGCACCGATGCTTCGCCGCAGGACCTGTGCCGCGAACTGGTCGTTTCGGCCAACGATGCGGGCGGCCGGGATAATATTTCCGTCGTGGTCGTGTGCGTGGACGGTGAGCCCGGCGCGCGCCAGGCGCCGTGGTGGCGCCTGCGGCGCATGCGCTGAGGGCCGCTGCCGTGCCAGGCCTGGAAGGAAGTCCGGTGAGCAAGCTCGTCGTGTGGCTCGACGGTGTGGTGATCAAGGAGGTCCTGCTGACCAAGGACAGGACCACGCTCGGCCGTCGCCCCTACAACGACATCGTCATCGACAACCTGGCTGTGAGCGGCGAGCACGCGGCGCTGCAGATGAGCGGGCCCGACGTGACCATCGAGGACCTCAACAGCACCAACGGCACCTACATCAACGGCAAGGCCGTCAAGCGCCAGGTGCTGCTGCACAACGACACGATCGAGATCGGCAAGTACAAGATCAAGTACCTCAGCGACGAGCCCGGCGCCGTGCCCTTCGACAAGACGATGGTGCTGCGCCCCGGGGCGGAGCTCCCGGCGGCGGCCCCGGTGCGCGCCCCGGCCGCCGCCGAGGCGCAGGCTCGCATCCAGGTGCTCACGGGCGCTGCCGCCGGGCGCGAGATGCCGCTGACCAAGACCGTGACGACGATCGGCCGCCCGGGTCACCAGGTGGCGTCGATCTCGCGCCGCGCCGAGGGCTACGTGCTCGCGCACGTGGAAGGGCGCGATCGGCCCAACGTGAACGGGCTGCCCCTGCTGGGCGAAGCGCAGCCCCTGCGTGACGGGGACCTGATCGAACTGGCGGGAACGCAGATGCGTTTCTCGCAGCGCTGAGGAAGGCCCGCGCGGGCGCGCCCATGGGCATACGCGTGCTCGGCTGCTCCGGCTCGATGGCCGCGGGCGACCGCACCACCTCGTTCCTGCTGGACGGGTGCGTGCTCGTGGACGCCGGCACCGGGGTGGGCGACCTCACGCTGGAGGACATGGTGCGCGTGGACGACGTGCTCGTGAGCCACTCCCACCTGGACCATGTGCTGGGCATCCCGCTGCTGGCCGACAGCGTCATGCGCCGGCGCCTGGCCGCCGGGCGCCCGCCCATCCGCGTGCACGCGATGCCGCCCACGCTGCGCGCGCTCCAGGAGCACGTCTTCAATGGCGTGATCTGGCCCGACTTCACGCGGCTGCCCACGCCGCAGCGGCCTGCGCTGCAGCTCGTGCCCATCGAGATCGGGCAGCGCCTGGTGCTTGCCGGGCGGTGCGTGGAGGTGCTGCCGGCGCGGCACAGCGTGCCAGCCGCCGGCTTTGCCGTCTTCCCCCACGCCGATGGCACGGGCGCGGCCTGGGTCTACACGGGCGACACCGGCCCGAACCCGGCGCTGTGGGCGCGCCTGGCCGAGTTGCAGGTGGCCAGCCTCGTCATCGAGACCGCCTTCGGGGACGACGACCAGGCCCTGGCAGAGGTGAGTGGCCACTTTCATCCCGCGAGCCTGGCCAGGGAACTGAATCACCTGGGGCCGGGGGTCGATGTCTGGATCACGCACATCAAGCCCGGGGAGCTCGAGCCGGTGATGCGGGAGGTCACTGCGCAGGTTCGCCACCACCGCGTGCGTGCGCTGCAGGCCGGCCAGACCCTGACGCTGGACGTCCGGACCTGACGCAAAGTGTCGCCTGGGCGGCCGAGGGTGACGAGTTTTGTCACTTTTTGCCCCCGCCGCCCCCCTCGATTTGGGGGGAATCGCCTGGCACGGAAGGTGCTGCCTTGGTTCTTCCATCGGATCGAATTTCCAGGAGACCTCTCATGAAACGCGTTCAGCAGGGCTTCACCCTGATCGAACTGATGATCGTCGTGGCGATCATCGGCGTGCTGGCAGCGGTTGCGCTGCCTGCCTACCAGGACTACACCAAGCGCGCACAGATGTCCGAGGTGATCCTGGCGGCATCGGCCTGCCGCACCACGATTTCCGAGGTCGTGCAGTCTGCCAGCGGCTCCACGCTGCCGGCCGCAGGCGGCTGGGGCTGCGAGAGCAGCACGAGCACGAGCAAGTTCGTGGCCAGCATCAACACCGAAAACACCGGCAAGATCACGGTGGCCGTGCAGGGCATCTCCGGGGTGACTGGAAACGTCACGCTCATGCCCATGAAGAGCAGCGGGCCGCTCACCAACAGTGACGTCGGCGTGCAGATCGTCTCGTGGCGCTGCGGCTCCACCACTGACCTCACGACCGTACCCGCGAAGTTCCTGCCCGGCTCCTGCCGCGGCTGATGAGCCTCGCCGCAGGCGCCGCGCCAGTGCGTGGCGCCTGGGCATCGGCCGGGCCGGGTCGCGTCGTGGCCCGAGCCGTTCTCACACCTTCTCCATCTTTACGAGGTCTTTATTCATGAAGCGCGTTCAGCAAGGTTTCACCCTCATCGAACTGATGATCGTCGTGGCGATCATCGGCGTGCTGGCAGCGGTTGCGCTGCCCGCGTACCAGGATTACACCAAGCGCGCACAGATGTCCGAGGTGATCCTGGCGGCATCGGCTTGCCGCACCACGATCTCCGAGGTGGTGCAGTCCTCCAGCGCCTCGACGCTGCCGGCAGCAGGCGGCTGGGGCTGCGAGAGCAGCACGAGCACGAGCAAGTTCGTCAACAAGATCGAGACCGACAGCGCCGGCAAGATCTCGGTCACGGTGCAAGGCATCTCCGGCGTCACGGGCATCGTCACCCTGGTTCCCATGAAGACCGGCGGGCCGCTCGTCAACGCCGACGTCGGCGTGCGGATCGTGTCCTGGCGCTGCGGCAATGCGAGCCCGGACGGCACCACCGTGGCTTCGAAGTTCCTGCCGGGCTCCTGCCGCGGCTGATGCCCCGGGCCCGTCTCGAAGGGCTTGACCACAAGAGCGGCCCTTCGGGGCCGCTTTTCATTGCGCTTGTGCCTGCCCAAACGTGAAAAAGTACCGGCCTTCGACATGGATGCCGTCTCCACCCGCCCGCTGAATTCCCCCGTGCCGGCCGCTCGAGTGGTGCCCACGTGGTTCGCGCTGGCACTGGTGGCAGGCGTGTGGCTGCTGTCGCGGCCCTATCTCGGGGTTCGCCACGACGGTGTGCTCTACATGGGTCAGGTGCTGCAGCACCTGCATCCCGGGCTGCTGGATCGGGACCTCTTCTTCGCCTTCGGCTCGCAGGACCGCTTCAGCTTCTTTTCCTCCGTGCTCGCTGCCGGGCAGCGCGCCTTCGGGTTGCCGGCTACCCAGCTGCTGGTGCTGCTGGCGTGCCATGCGACGCTGCTCGCAGGGGCCGCCTGGCTGGTGCGGTCGCTGCCGAGTGCGGCGGAGCGCTGGATGGCGCTGGTGTCGCTGGGCACGATGTCGCACGTCTACGGCGGCTTCGGCATCTTCTCGTTTGCCGAGAACTTCGTGACCGCGCGCACGGTGGCCGAGCCGGCCACCCTGCTGGCGCTGGCGCTTTGGCTGACGGGCCGGCAAGCCGCAGCGGTGCCGGTGTGGCTGGCCGCCGCAGCCCTGCATCCGCTGGTGGCCCTGCCCGCCGGGGCGCTGGTGTGGTGCCTGCAGATCCAACGGGACCGGCGCTGGCTCTGGCTGGCCGCCGCGGCCCCGCTGATGCTCGTGCCGGCTGCACTGGGCATCGCGCCCTTCTCGGGCCTGCTCACGCAGTTGGACGACGCGTGGCTGAAGCCCGTGAGGGATCTGAGCCCGCACCTGTTCATCTCGGACTGGCTGCTGGTCGATGCGATGGCACTGCTGATGGACGTGGTGGTGCTCGTGGCGGCGGCGCGCATGCTCGAGCCTTCGATCGCGGCGCTTGCGCGCGCGATGCTGGCGGCGATGGTGGGATTGTTCCTGCTGTCGTGGGTCGGCGCCGACCTGCTGCACAACCAGCTCATCACGGGCCTGCAACTCTGGCGCGTGCAATGGCTGGCCCATCTGCTGGTCCTGCTGGTGCTGCCGGCCCTGCTGTGGCGGCTGTGGTCGCCCCGGACGATCGACAGGCTGCACGTGCTGACCACGGCGCTGGCCGCATGCGCCGTCAACGGCGCCTGGGAGTCGAGCTGGGCGCTGTGCGCGGTGGCCGCGGGCACGTTTGCGCTGCGCCGCAGCGGCGTGCAGCTCGACGTGCGCGTCGCGCGCGCGGCGCTGGTGGCGATGGGCCTGGCCCTGGTGGCCCTGAGCGCGGCCCTGGTGGTGCGCAGCCTCCTGGCGATGGAGGTGTCGATGGTGGACATCGAGCCTTCGCTCGTGGCGTGGTCGATCCTGCGGGTGCCTTCCGTGTCGCTCGGTCTGGCGGCGTGGCTGCTGGTGGCCTGGCACAGGCCGTACCTGCGTGCCCTGGCTGGCGTGACCGTGCTGGCCCTGCTGGTCTGGGCCTGCCTGGCCTGGGATCGCCGCTCCGACTGGACGCGCGAGATCGAGCGGGCGCAACCGGGCTCGCACCCCTTTGCGGCCTACATCCCTGAAGGTGCCCAGGTGTACTGGCCCGATCAGCTGGCCGCCTCCTGGGCCTGGCTCGGTCGCCCGAGCCACTTCTCCCACCAGCAAGGTGCGGGCATGCTGTTCAACCGAGGCACCGCGCTCGAGTTCAGCCGCCGGCGCGAGCCGCTGCAGGTGCTGCTGATGCAGGCCGAGCTGTGCCAGATCCTGGGCACGCTGCAGCGCGACGCCAATCCGGCGGACACCTGTGTACCCGAGCAGGAGATCCTCGACGAGATCTGCCGCCATCCAGCCGGCCCCGACTTCATGATCCTGCCCTACGGCGAGCGCGGCGGCGTCGTCGCGCGCTGGTCTTTCGACCGCCCGGGCACCACCTCCTCGCTCTACCTCTATGACTGCAAGCAGCTGCGTTGAATCCAAGGCGCCTTCGGGGGCCGATGCACCCGCCGCGGCTGGCGGGGCGCTGCGGGCGCCGCTGGCCGAGTTCGTCCGCTACTTCGGCTGCAGCGCCTTGGCCTTCGGGGTGGATGTGGGCCTGTACGCCGCACTCATGAAGTTCGCGGGCTGGGGCTACGCCAGCGCGGCCGCGCTGGCCTTCACGGTCGGGCTGGTGGTGGTCTACGCGCTCAGCGTGAGGGTCGTCTTTCGTACGCGCCGGCTGGCCGACGCACGGGCGGAGTTCACCGTCTTTGCCGCCATCGGGGCGCTGGGCCTGCTGCTGACGCAGGCCCTGCTGTGGGTGCTGGTGGAGGGCTTCGACGCCGAGCCGCTGGTCGCACGCGTGATGACCGCCGGGGTGGTCTTTCTCATCAACTTTTCGTTGCGCAAGCTGATGCTGTTCAGCCGAGGCGGCAACGCTGGAGGTGCGCATGTCTGAGCCGATCGTGATCATTGGTGCCGGCCCGGCAGGCCTGACCGCGGCGCTGGAGCTGGCCCGGGCCGGACGCTCGGGCGTCACGGTGCTGGAGGCCACGAGCGACATCGGCGGGCTGTCCAAGACGGTGGCCTACAAGGGCAACCGCATCGACATTGGCGGCCACCGCTTCTTCTCCAAGTCCGACTGGGTCATGGACTGGTGGCGCGAGATGCTGCCCGTGGCCATGCCCGAGGGCGGCCTCGCACAGGAGCAGGTGCGCCTGGGCTACCAGGGCGCCTCGCGCCTGTTCGGGCGCGGCGAGGTGTCCGCGCGCGAGAGCGAGGAGTCGGTGATGCTGCTGCGCAACCGGCTGTCGCGCATCTACTGGGGCGGACAGTTCTTCGACTATCCGCTCAAGCCGGGCCTGGACATGGTGCGCAAGCTCGGGCCTGCCAAGTGCGTCGCACTCGGAGCGAGCTACGCCGCGGCCATGGCGCGGCCGATCCGCCCCGAGCGCTCGCTGGAGGATTTCCTCATCAACCGCTTCGGGCGGCGGCTGTACCTGCAGTTCTTCAAGGAGTACACCGAGAAGGTCTGGGGCGTTCCCTGCCACGAGATCAGTGCGCAGTGGGGAGCCCAGCGGATCAAGAGCCTGTCGGTGACCAAGCTGCTCGGGCACGCGCTGCGCAAGCTCGTGCCGGGGCAGGCCAGCAGCGGCCCGGCCACCTCCCTCATCGAGCACTTCCTGTACCCCAAGTACGGCCCCGGCCAGATGTGGGAGACGGCTGCGCAGCGCTTCGAGAAGGGCGGTGGGCGGCTGGTGCGCGGCGCGCGCGTGTCGGGCATCGAGCGCGACGGGCATCGCGTCACGGGCGTGATGGCCACGATGCCCGATGGCCGGACGCAGCGCTTCGCGGCGGGCCACGTGGTCTCGACGATGCCGGTGCGCGAACTGCTGCAGGCGATGCGGCCGGCGCCCGCGCCGGAGGTGCTCGAGGTGGGCAACGGGCTGCAGTACCGCGACTTCATCACGGTGGGGCTGCTGTACCGCAAGTTGCGCCGCACGCCAGCGTCCGTCGACGCGAACACGAACCTCGTGCCGGACAACTGGATCTACATCCAGGACCCCGGCGTGAAGGTCGGCCGGCTGCAGATCTTCAACAACTGGAGCCCCTACATGGTGGCCGACCCGGGCACGGTCTGGGTCGGGCTCGAGTTCTTCGCCCGCGATGACGACGAGCTGTGGGCGATGAGCGACGAACAGCTCAAGGCGCTGGCGGTGCGCGAGATGCAGCAGCTGCGCCTGGCCGACCAGGCCGATGCGCTGGACGCCACCGTGATCCGCATGCCCAAGGCCTACCCGGGCTACTTCGGTGCTGCCTATGAGCGCTTCGACACGGTTCGCGCCTGGCTCGACGGCATGCCCAACCTCTACCTCGTCGGGCGCAACGGCATGCACCGCTACAACAACCAGGACCACTCCATGCTCTCTGCGCATGTGGCGGTGCAGGAGATCCTCGCCGGTGGCGGCGACCATGCCGCGATCTGGAACGTGAACATCGACGACGAGTACCACGAGGAGGCTTCCTCGTCGTCCTCGGCCGATGGCGCCGCGCAGTCCGGGAGCTTCGCGCCGGCTGCCCAGGCGGCCTGAGGCCATCCCGTCCCGCCGCATGGCCGCGACCCCGGGGCCGGATGAGCCGCGCGCCGCCTGGTCGCGCATGGTGGCGCTTGGGCTGGTGATCGCGGCCTGCCTGAGCGTCAAGACGCTTCACTTCCCGTCGTTCTTCTTCCACGACGACATCCAGCACCAGTACCTGCCGATCTACCGCGCCATCGGCCAGGGCCTGTGGGAGGGGCGCCTGGTGCTGGACGTGGCGTCCACCTGGTTCGGCGGCGACGTGCTCGGCGAGTACCAGTACGCGGTGTTCAACCCGCTGGCGCTGGCCACCTACGCCGCGCTGCCGCTGTTCGAGGACATGTGGCTGGCCGCCGCATGGGTCATGGGGGTCTGGTACGCCTTCTTGCTGACGGGCACCTACTTGCTGCTGCGGCCCCGCGCGGGCCACTGGCCGGCGCTCCTGGCCGTCGCGATCACGGGGACGAATCCACTGCTGGCCTACTGGTTCGCGTCAGCCTGGGCGCCGGGCCTGCTGAGCCTGGCCTGGTTTCCCTGGCTGCTGATGGGGCTGTGGGGGGGGCTGTGGAGCCGCGACCCGGGGCCGCGCGGGCCGCTGCTGGTGGCGCTGGGCGCCTTCGGGATCGCCACGGCGGGCTGGCCCCACGGGCTTCTGGTGCTGGCCCTGGTGCTGGCCAGTCTGCTGCCCTGGCACGCACGTGATGCCCGGTCGCTGGGCCGCCTCCTGCGCGCGGCGTGGCTGCCCGCCACTGCCGGCGTGCTGCTGGCTGCGGCGGCCTGGCTGCCGCTCGTCACCGCGATGGGCAGCGTCGGTCGGCCAAGCGTCCTGGCCAACAACAACGAACTCGTGGCCCCGCTGACGGCCGTGCTCAACGCGGGGTTCCCCTCCCACGTCGAGCAGATGATGTTCATCTGGCACGAGCGGCGCTTTGCCGCGCCGTACTTCTACGTGAGTGCGCTGCTGCTGGCCTGGCCGCTGTGGATGACGCGCGAGCGCTGGCGCGAGCTGCTGCGCGACGCGCCCACGGGCGCGCTGCTGCTGACGGTGGCCGTGCTGGTCGTGGCCTCGCAGGGCCCCTCGCACGTGGGCACGCTGCGCTGGCCCTTTCGCTTCCTGATGTACGCGAGCCTGTTCGTGCCGGTGCTCATGGCCATCGCGCTCGGGCGCGGCTTCCTGGCCCCCACTTCCGGGCGGATCCTGGGCAGCCTGGCCCTGGCCGGGGGAGCGGCATTGCTGGCCTGGCAGCGCGCCCCCGATCAGGCTCTCCCGCACCTGAGCGCGTGGCTGGCCGTGACGGTGCTGATCGGCCTGACGGCCTGGCTGGCCAGCCGCCGCGGCTTTCGGGCGGCGATGCTGACGTGGATCGGGGGTACGCTCTTCCTGGCCCTGGACATGCACACCACCAAGCCCGCCAACGCGATGGTGGCCGACTGGGCGCCGCCTCGCATGCTGTCGCAGTACGAGCTGCCACCGGGCGTCGGGCCGGGCGACCGCGTGCTGTTCGTCTACGACCGGCCCGCGCCCGGCCAGACCGGGGGGCCCGACCTCTACAGCGGCAACCTGGGCCTGCTGCGGGGGCTGGACTCGATCAACGGGTACTCGCCCCTGATGCCCCGGCACGTGGGGATTCCCTACTGCATGAACCTCTTCGGCGCAACCTGCGAGCGGGTCGCCTCGGCCCTGACGGGCGTCAATCCGGAGTTCGATGCCACGCATGCGGAGCTTGCCGGCCGCACGCGGGTGGTGGTGCAACGCCGCATGCGCGCGGTCGTCGAGGCCCTGGAGGCTTCGCCCCGTTTCGAGACCTGTGCGAGCTCGGCCCAGGTTCAGGTGTTTTGCTCGACCCGGACGACGCAGCTGCCCCACCCGGCCAGCGCAGCCACTGCCGGGCTCGAGATCCGCGCAGCCCGGCTGGTGGCCGCCGACGGGGGTGTGGAGCTCGACGTTCGACACCCGGGCGCCGCGCCCGGCAGGATCGTCCTGGCGGTGCCCTGGCGCTCGGGATGGGCCGCGCGGCTGCACCCCGGATCGGGCGGCGAGCCGGGCGCGGCCGTCGCCGCGGCGCACCCATCGGGGGCGGTGATGATCGAGGTGCCGCCCGGCTTTCGGGGGCAGATCCAGGCTCGGCGCCACTTTCCGCATCTCGTGCCCGCGCTGGCGCTGATGCTTGGCGGGGCGGTCGTGCTCGGGCTGGGCCTGCTGTTGCACAAGCGTGGCCAGGAGCGGCCGGCCCAGCCGCGCGCCGCTGGCTGGCTCGGGGTGCTCGAGGTGATCAGCCTGGGCGTCACGCAACAGGTGGCGGCGCAGATCGGCGGCACCGCGCTGCCGGCGTCCTCGCATGCGGCCAGCGCCGGTTTCGTGGTGGCCACCGCACGGGTGGCGCCCGCCCACCTGAGGCTCGGATTGGCGACGCTCGGGACGCTCTTCGGGCTGTGCGCGCGCCTGACCACCGGCCGCGCCCTGTGCAGCCTGGACCCCGCGCAGCGCTGGGCCCGCATCCAGGCCTGGCGAAGCAGCCGCATCGGGCCCTTGCGCGACTTCGTTCGCTACGCCGAGTCGCTCGCGGTGCTGCACTTTGCCTCGATGCGCCATGGGGCGCAGGTCCGATCCGGGGAGGGGCCTGGCCTTGGACGCTGAGGTCATCGTGATCGGCTCCGGGCCCTCCGGGGCGCTGACGGCCGCGCTGCTGGCCGAGGCCGGCGCGCAGGTGCTCGTGCTCGAGGAGGGCCCGTGGCTGCGCGTGGAGGACACCGAGCCCTTCTCCGCCGGCGAGATGGCCGCCAAGTACCGCCATGGCGGCGCAAGCGTCGCGCTAGGCCGCCCGGGTGTGGCCTACGCCGAGGCGCGCTGCGTGGGCGGAGGCAGCGAGATCAACAGCGGCCTGTACCACCGCACCCCCGGCGAGGTCCTGCGCGACTGGTCGGTCCGGCAGGGCCTGCCGGCTTGTGACGAGCACGCGCTGGCGCCGCACTTCGAGTTCGTCGAGGCGGCGCTGTCGGTCGGCCACACGGCCCACGGAGCCAGTGCGGCCTCGCGGCGCCTCGAGCAGGGTGCCGCTGCGCTGGGCTGGAAGGCGATGGCCGTCCCGCGCTGGGTCCGCACCGACGCCCAGGGGCGCGACCGCAGGGAGTCGATGACGCGCACCTTCGTGCCGCGGCTGCTGGCCGCCGGCGCCCGGCTGCGTTCTTCGTGTCGCGTGCAGCGGCTCACCCGCAACGACGGCTGCTGGGAACTGGAGTGCGAGGAGGGCGATGCGGCCGCAGCGCGCCCCGTGCGTCTGCGCGCAGCCGATGTCTTCCTGTGTGCCGGGGCCATCCAGACCCCCGCGCTGCTGCGGCGCAGCCGGCTGCATTCGGCAGCGGGCTCGAGCCTGGGGATGCACGCATCGGCCAAGCTCACCGCGCTCTTCGACGATGTGGTGCAGGACACCGGCACGGGCGTGCCGGTGCACCAGGTCAAGGAGTTCTCCCCGCGCATCAGCCTGGGTTGCTCCATCAGCAGCCCCGCGCATCTTCACGTGGCCCTGGCCGCCTGGCCGCAGGGCCATCGCCTCGTGCAGGACCACTGGCCGCGCATGGCCACCTACTACGCCATGGTGCGCGAAGGCACGGGCTCGGTGCGCACGCTGCCGGGGCTGCGCGATCCCGTCGTGCGCTTTGACGTCGGGCGCGCGGGCCTGCGCGATCTGCACGAAGGCCTGGTGCGGCTGGCCCAGTGCCTGCAAGCCGCCGGGGCGCGGGAGCTGTACCCTGCAGCCAGCCCGGCGCCCAGGATCGAGGCGCACGACAGCCCCGAGGCGATCGCACGGCTGCTGGCCCCGTGCGCGCTTCAACTGATGACGATCCACCTCATGGGAAGCTGCCCGATGGCTGCAGATGCACAGCGTGGCGTCACCGGCCCCTATGGCGCGGTGTGGGGCCAGCCGCGCCTGTGGGTCAACGACGCCAGCTTGCTGCCCGATGCCCCGGGCGTGAACCCGCAAGGCACGGTGATGGCCTTGGCCAGGCGCAACGTGCTGCACTATCTGGATCATGACCATGCCTGAGACCTCCCCGGAACTCGTCATCACCGGAGCCGACGGCTGGCTCGGCCAGTCCCTGCTGCAGGTGCTGCTGCAGCCGGGCGGCTCCACGGGGGCGCCCGCGCATCCGTTGCCCCCTGTACGCGTGCGCGGCCTGACCCTCACCGAGGACGGTGCCGCGCGCCTGCGCGAGCGCCACCCCGCGGGGCAGTGGATGGCGGGCGACCTGCGCGAACCCGGCACCGCGGCGCGGCTGCTCGAAGGCGCGCGCCAGGCCGTGCTCGTGCACACCGCCGGCGTCATCCATCCGCGGCGCGTGGCCGACTTCCACGCCATCAACGTCGGCGGCTCGGTGGCCCTGTGGCGCGAGGCCGCGCGCCAGGGGCTGAGCCGGATGGTGGCCGTGTCGTCCAACTCGCCGTGCGGCGCCAACCCGACGCCTGAGGCGGTGTTCGACGAGGACTCGCCCTACCACCCGTACATGGGTTACGGCCGCTCGAAGATGGAGATGGAGCGCTCGCTGCGTGCGCTCGCCGGCGAGGGTGCGATGGAGCTCGTCATCGTCCGGGCGCCGTGGTTCTACGGGCCGCACCAGCCCGAGCGCCAGACGCGCTTCTTCCGCATGATCCGCGACGGCCGCTTCCCGATCGTGGGCAGCGGGGAGAACCGGCGCTCGATGGCCTACACCGAAACCCTGGCCGACGGCCTGCTGCGCGCGGCGCGCCTGCCGCAGGCGGCCGGCCAGACCTACTGGATGGCCGATGCGAGGCCGTACACCATGCTCGAGATCGTGGCCACCGTGAGGCAGCTGCTCGAGACCGAGTTCGGCCAGCGCTGCGCCGCGGGCGGCCCGCGCGTGCCGGGGCTGGTGGCCGACACGGCGCGCCTGGCTGACCGCGCGCTGCAGGCCGCCGGCGTGTACGTGCAGGAGGTGCACGTGCTGTCGGAGATGAATCTGACGATCGCATGCTCCATCGGCAAGGCCCGGCGCGAGCTCGGGTTCGAGCCGGCGGTGGCGCTGCAAGAGGGCATGCGCAGGAGCCTGCGCTGGGTGTTCGAGACCTATGGAAAGCTCTGACGTGGTTGACCGTCCCGCGCCGCGTGCGCTCGTCACCGGGGGCTCGGGCTACTACGGCTCGCTGCTGCTGGAGCAACTGCTGCGCGCGGGGTGGTCGTGCGCCTCGCTGGACCTGCACGATGCCCAGGATCGGCCCGCGGAGGTGGACTTCCACCAGGCTGACGTGCGCGATCCGGCCGCGGTCGCGCGCGCCGTCGCGGGCTGCCAGGTCGTCTTCCACAACGTGGCGCAGGTTCCCCTGGCCAAGGACAGGCAGGCCTTCGAGTCGGTGAACGTGCACGGCACGCGCGTGCTGCTGGAGGCGGCGCAAGGCGCCGGTGTGTCGAAGGTGGTCTACACCTCGTCGAGCGCGGTGTTCGGCGTGCCCGAGAGCAACCCCGTGACCGAGGACACCCCGCCGGTGCCTCGGGAAGCCTACGGGCGGGCCAAGCTCCAGGGCGAGACCTTGTGCCACGAATTCGTGGGGCGGGGCCTGGACGTGACCGTGATCCGGCCGCGCACGATCCTGGGCCACGGGCGGCTGGGCATCTTCCAGATCCTCTTCGAGTGGGTGCGCGAGGGCCGCAACATCCCCGTGCTCGGCGCGGGCGACAACCTGTACCAGTTCGTGCACGCCGATGACCTGGCCGATGCGACGCTGCGCGCGGCGCGCCGCGCGGGGCCGGCGGTTTACAACTGCGGGGCCCGTCACTTCGGCACGATGCGCCAGACGCTGGAGGCGCTGTGCCGGCACGCGGGAACGGGCTCGCGCGTGCGCAGCGTGCCCGCACGGCCCGCGCAGTGGGCGATGGAGCTGACCTCGGTGCTGGGCCTGTCGCCGCTGGGCGCCTACCACTCCCTCATGTTCGGCCGCTCGATGTACTTCGACATCGGGCGCGCCGTGCGCGAACTTCGATGGGAGCCGCGCCACTCCAACGAGGACATGATCGTCCAGAGCTACGACTGGTACCTGCAGCATCGCCAGGAAATCCTGGCTGCCGGGACGCGCAGTCGCCACCGCTCAGCGGTCTCCCAGGGCGTGCTCGGGCTGGCCAAGCGCCTGCTTTGACGGCGGCTCTTTCAGTCGAGTCTTCCAGGCCCGCCCTCAGGCAAGGATTGCAGCGATGACGTCTCCTTCCGACTCCCGCCCTGCGGGCGGCTCGTGGCCTGCCCGGCTGGGCGACCTGCTGCGGCTGATGCGCCCTGCGCAGTGGACAAAGAACCTGCTGTGTCTGGCCGGCCCGCTGTTCAGCACCATTCCGGTCGGGCTTGCGCAGTGGCAGGCCGCAGCCACCGCCGTGCTGGCGTTTTGCCTGCTGTCGGCAACCGTGTACGCCGTCAACGACATCGCCGACGCGCAGGCCGACCGCCTGTCCGAGCGCAAGCGCCACCGACCGGTGGCAGCCGGCCGGGTCAGCCCGGCGCAGGCGTGGGCACTGGCGGCGGGCTGCGCGGCCGCGGCCTGCCTGGTGGCCTCCGCCCTGCCGCTTGCGGCGCAACTGGCGATGGTGGCCTACCTGGCCATCAACGTCCTGTACTCGCGCGTGCTCAAGCACCTCGCGCTGGTGGATGTCTTTTGCATCTCGCTGGGCTTCATCCTGCGGCTGCTCACGGGGATCTACGCCATCGGCGACAGCCCCACGGCCTGGATCGTGCTGTGCACGATGGCGCTGACGATGTTCGTGGGCTTTTCCAAGCGCCGCGCCGAGTTGCACGCGGTCGTGAGTTCGGGCGGCACGGCGCACCGACCGGCGCTGGCGGCCTACTCGGTGGCCTACCTGGACTTTCTCGTCAGCGCCACCTCGACGACGACGGTGGTGACCTATGCGATGTTCACCACCACCGGAGGGCGCGATCCGACGCTGCTGCTGACGGTGCTGCCGGTGGTCTTCGCCGTCTTCCATTACCAGCGCAACCTGATGCTGGGCACCGGGTCGGATGCGCCCGAGTGGCTGCTGCTGCGCGACCGCGTGCTGTGGGTCTGCGCGGCGGTGTGGCTGGCCGGCTTCCTGGCGATCTCCCACTGGCAGCCTGGCTTCCTGCGATGATCGGCCGCAGGCATCGTCCGGCACAGCCGGGCGGGCCTGCCTGAAAGGAAGTGAGGCGGCGTGACCATCGAGTATGTGCTGGCCCCGGTGGCGGGGTACGTGACGGCGGGATGCCTGAAGATGCTGTGGCGCGCCTGGCGCGCCGGTTCGTGGTCGATGCAGCCCCAGGGGATGGGTGGATTGCCAAGCACGCACGCGGCCACCGTGAGTGCGCCGCTGGCGCTCATGCTGTGGCAGGGGCGATGGTCGGAGCCTGCATTCGGCGTGGCACTGGCGCTGGTCTGGATCGTCATCGTGGACGCGCTGGACCTGCGCCGTCGCATCGGCCAGCAGGCCGCCCTGCTCAACTCCCTGTTGAGACAGGCCGGCCGGCCCGAGCAAGTGCGCGAGAGCATCGGCCACCGCCCGGTGGAGGTGCTCGCCGGTGTGGTCGTGGGGCTGGCCGTGGCGGGAGTCCTGGCCTGGAACGCGTCGATCTAGCGCGATGACCGCCCGACCCGAGCCCGGGCCGACGGGCCGCAAGGCGCAGGCTGCGGAGATGGCGCCCGCTCCGGCCTCGGGATCGCTGGCGCCGCTGGCGGCCGTGGCGGCCTGCGCCCTCACGGCCCCGACGCTGCTGGCCTGGAACGTGCCGCCTTCCACGACCTTCATCAACCAGGCGCTGGCCGTGGCAGGCTGGGGCGTGTTCGTCGCGGCCCTTGCCGGGCCGACGGGGCCGACGGGTTCGGTGGGTTCGGTGGGCGCTGCGGGCCCGGTCCGCGCGGCCGCGCGGGCCGTCTGGCCGGCCTGGCTCGCGCTTGCCGTGATGGGCGCGGCAGCCGCGCTGTCCTCGCTGGCGGGAAGCCTGCCCTCGAGCCTGGCGCTGTCGGCGCTGGTGCTGCTGGCGGCCGCTTCGGTCGCGTTGCTGGCGGGCGCAGTCGCGCCGGCCCGGGCCTTCACGGCCCTGTGCATCGGCGTGGCCGTGGCCGGGGCACCCAACGCCGCGATCGCCTTCGTCCAGGTCTTTGCCCCGCAGTGGGCCGACGGCGACTGGATCGCGCGCTCGGGCCTGCCGGGTCGCGCGGTGGGCAACCTGCGCCAGCCCAATCACGTCGCGAGCCTGCTGCTGTGGTCCTCGATCGCGCTCGTGGCGCTCGTCGAGTTCGGCCGGCTGCGCCCGCGCTGGGCGATCGCGGGCCTGGCGGGGCTGATGTGGGCGGTGGTGCTCACGGCCTCCCGCACGGGCATGGTGGGTGCGGTGCTGCTGGCGCTGTGGGCGCTGGCCGACCGCCGCCTGAGCCGCCCGGCTCGGGCGTTGCTGCTGTCGGCGCCGGCCTGGTACGCGCTCGCGTGGGCCGCGATGGCCGCCTGGGCGCATCAGGCACAGCAGGCCTTCGGCGGCACGGCGCGCCTGACGGAGTCGGTGGAGTCGAGCTCGCGCGTGGGCATCTGGCGCGACACGCTGGAGCTGATCCGCGAGCACCCCTGGTGGGGTGTGGGCTGGGGGGAATTCAACTTCGCCTGGTCGCTCACGCCCTTTCCGCAGCGGCCTGTGGCCTTCTTCGACCACACGCACAACCTGCTGCTGCAGTTCGCCGTCGAGCTCGGGCTGCCGCTGGCGGCGCTGCTGCTGGGGCTCTTGGCGTACGCGCTGTGGCGCGCGACGCGACTGGCCTGGGGGCCGCTTGCGCCCGCAGGCGAGGCGGGCACGGCTCGGCGCGTGGCGCTGGCGATGGTGGTGATGATCGGCCTGCACAGCCTGCTGGAGTACCCGCTTTGGTACGCCTACTTCCTGCTGCCTGCGGCGTGGTGCCTGGGCGTGGCGCTGGCACCGCATCCGCAACCGCAACCGGCGGCGGCGACGGCGGCGGCGGCGGTGCCCGACGCCATGGCCGCCTCAGCCGCAGCGGCCCGCTCCCCCGGGCACGCGGGGTTGCAGGTTGCGGGCCTCGCGCTCGTGGTGGGCGCCCTGGCGGCGCTGGCCGACTACGCGCGCGTGGTGCCGGTCTTCGAGGCGGACGCGGGCGCGGCGCCGCTGGCGCAGCGCATCGCCACCGGCCAGCGCAGCGTGCTCTTTGCGCACCACGCGCACTACGCGGCCGGTACCGTCACGGCCGCGCCCGCGGCCGAGATGGCGAGCCTGCAGCAGGCCGCGCACCACTTGCTGGACACCCGGCTGATGATGGCCTGGGCGCGCGCCTATGCCGACTCGGGAGACCTCGAGCGCGCACGCTTCATCGCCGCGAGGCTGCGCGAGTTCCGCAATCCCGCCTCGGCCGAGTTCTTCGAGCCCTGCACCGTGGCGCCAGCGGGCGCTGCGGCGGGCACGGCAGCCCCGGCGGCTCCGGTGGCCACGCGCCGCGAGGCGGTGCTGGCCGACCAGCCCGAGCCCTTCCAGTGCAGCGCACCCACGGGGACGCTGGGCTGGCGCGATTTCAGGGCGCCTTGACCGGCTGGCGCCCGGGGGTCGCCCGGCCCGAGCCTCAGGCTGGCTCGACCCAGTGCCCGGAGCGGCCGCCGCGCTTTTCCAGCAGCCGGATGCCCTGCATCACCATCCCGCGGTCGACGGCCTTGCACATGTCGTAGACCGTCAGGAGCCCCACCTGCACCGCGGTGAGGGCCTCCATCTCGACGCCGGTAGCACCCACCGTCTCGGCCTGCACCGTGCAGTGCACGCTGCTGGCGGCCTCGTCGAGTTCGAAGTCCACCGTCACGCGCGTGAGCGGCAGCGGGTGGCACAAGGGGATGAGCTCGGCCGTGCGCTTGGCCGCCTGGATCGCTGCGATGCGCGCCACGCCGAGCACGTCGCCCTTTTTGGCCTGGCCGCGCGCCACGAGCGCCAGCGTGGCGGGCGCCATGCGGATCGAGCCGGTGGCGCGCGCCACCCGGTGCGTGGCGGGCTTGGCGCCCACGTCGACCATGTGCGCCTGGCCACTGGCATCGAAGTGCGTGAGCGGGCTGGCCCCGGCATCGGCAGGGGCGGCCGCCTCGGGGCGGGGCGAGTCGGAGGAAGTGGTGTCGGGCACGGGATGGGAAACGAGGCAGCAACCTGCTGCTGTCATCATAGCGAGCCCATCGGTTGCACGTGCGCGGTGCGTGCGCGCGCAGCCGAGCCCTGCCTCGCGTCGGAAGGATCCCGAGCCGTGACCCGTTTTGCCTCCAGGCTGATGGCCCTGCTGCTGTGCGCGGCCACTGCGCTTGCCCCGGTCTCGCAGCCCCTGGCGCAGGTGCGCATGCCCGCCCTGGGCGACGATGGCGACGAGGGCCTGCCGGTGTCGGCCGAGCGCCGCTACGGCGAGCAGATCATGCGCGAGGTGCGCCGCGACCCGGCCTACCTCGACGACCCGGTGCTGCTGGAGTACGTGCAGTCGCTGTGGGACAGGCTCCTGGCGGCGGCCGAGCGCCGCGGCGACATCGGCCAGGAGTTGCGCACGCAGTTCCCGTGGGAGCTCTTCCTGGTGCGCGACAGGAGCGTCAACGCCTTTGCGCTGCCCGGGGGCTACGTGGGGGTGCACCTCGGGCTCGTGGGGCTCACGGCGTCGGCCGACGAGCTCGCCTCGGTGCTTGCGCACGAGTTGTCCCACGTCTCGCAGCGCCACATCGCGCGCAGCGTGGCCAGCGCCTCGCGCCAGGGAGCGCTGAGCCTGGCGGCGATGCTGCTGGGGGTGATTGCCGCCTCGCGCGCCAACAGCGCCGATCTGGCGCAGGCGGCCATCGCCGGCGGGCAGGCGGCAGCCGTGCAGGGCCAGCTCAACTTCTCGCGCGAGATGGAGCGCGAGGCCGACCGCATCGGCCTGGCGGTGCTGCGCGAGGCCGGATTCGCGCCCACGGGCATGGCACGCATGTTCGAGAAGCTCGAGCAGGCCTCGCGCCTCAACGACGCCGGCCAGTACCCCTACCTGCGCACCCACCCGCTGACCATCGAGCGCGTGTCCGAGGCGCGCACCCGAACCGGCTACGGCGCCGAGCCCGAGGCGGTGTCTGCGGAGCTGCACGCGATGATGCAGGCGCGTGCGCGCGTGCTGATGGACGACGGGGTGGACGGCCTGCGCCGCGCGGCACAGACGCCCCTGCCGCCTGTCCAGCCGCCTGCCCAATCTTCCGCCCAGTCTTCCGCCCAGTCGCCGGCCTGGCGCGATCGCCTGGCCGTGCTCTACGGCGCGGCGCTCGCGCAGTCGCGCCTGCAGGACCACGACGCGGCGCGGCGCGGCGCGCAGGCCCTTCAGGAGACCGTCGCGCAGATGCCCGGCGGCTCGGCCGCGGCCACGCTGCTGCGCGCGGCCGCGCTGCTGCGCGCGGAGATCGAACTGGCCGCGGGCGACGGCGCGCGTGCGCTGGCGCAGGTGCCCGCAGCGCCAGCCGGCTCGGCCCTGCCACGCCCGGAGCGGCTGCTGCGGGCGCAGGCCACACTGCAGGATGCAGCCCCCGGCGCAGGGGCTGCGCCAGCCCCGGTGGCGCAGGGCGCCGCGCGCGAGGCCCTGCAGGAGTCGGCCGCCACGCTTCAGACCTGGCTCGCCCAGCACCGCGCCGACGCCGCGGCCTGGCAGCTGCTGGCGCGCCACCAGGACAGCCTGGGCGTGCGCCTGGGGGCGGCGCGGGCCTGGGCCGAGACGCGCGCAGCACTGGGCGATCTGAGCGCGGCCGTCGACCTGTTGCGCGCCGCGCGGCGCAGCCAGGCGCCCGTCACGGCCGCCGATTTCATCGACGCCTCGGTGATCGATGCGCGCCTGCGCGAGCTCGAGGCGCAGCGGCGCGAGATCGCGCGCGAGATGCGCGGGCGCCGGGGCGGGCCCGCCGAGGGAGACGGCTGAAGGCCCCGCAGGCGTGCAATCTCCTCGTATTACCTAGGGTCACGAGGGGCCGGCGGCCTTCTCAGTGCGCGGGGCAGGCGCTACGATCGCGCCCGTGCCACGAGGGCACATCACCACACCCTCGAGACCCTCACCTCCGGAGAACGCCGCATGGCAACTGCAAAGAAACCCGCCGCCAAGAAGCCCGCCGCCAAGAAGGCCGCTTCGAAGCCGGTCGCGAAGAAGGCCGCAGCCAAGCCCGCCGCCAAGACAGCTGCTCCCGCCAAGACAGCTGCTCCCGCCAAGAAGGCCGCCCCGGCCAAGAAGGCGCCCGCCAAGAAGCGCACCCCCAGTGCCGCCTTCATGAAGCCCATGACCCCGAGCGCGCAACTGGCCGCCGTCATCGGCGACAAGGCCCTGCCGCGCACCGAGGTGACGCGCAAGGTCTGGGACTACATCAAGAAGAACGGCCTGCAGGATTCGGCGAAGAAGACCATGATCAACGCCGACGCCAAGCTCAAGGAGATCTTCAAGAAGGCCCAGGTCTCGATGTTCGAGATGACCAAGCTGATCAGCAGCCACCTGAAGTGACCCGAAGCGGGGCCCTGCGCCCCGCCAGGCGATGCGAAGCCCGGCCCTGGCCGGGCTTCGTGCTTGTGGGGGCCGGTTGCCGGCCCGCGGCTGGATTCAGCGGGTTTCGGCGGGTTTCGGCGGGTGGCTCAGGTGCAGAGCGCGCGCGCCAGGAACCGCCCGGTGTGGCTCAGCGGCTGCGCCGCCACCTGCTCGGGCGTGCCCGCCGCCACCACGCGACCGCCGCCCGCGCCACCCTCGGGGCCGAGGTCGATCACCCAGTCGGCCGTCTTGATGACGTCCAGGTTGTGCTCGATGACCACCACCGTGTTGCCCGCGTCGCACAGCTGGTGCAGCACCTTGAGCAGCAGCCCGATGTCGTGGAAGTGCAGCCCCGTGGTGGGCTCGTCCAGGATGTAGAGGGTGCGCCCGGTGTCGCGCTTGCCGAGCTCCAGCGCCAGCTTCACGCGCTGCGCCTCCCCGCCCGAGAGCGTGGTGGCGCTCTGCCCCAGGCGCACGTAGCCCAGGCCCACGTCCAGCAGCGAGCGCAGCTTGCGCGCGATGGTGGGCACCGCGCCGAAGAAGGCGTGCGCCTCCTCCACCGTCATGTCCAGCACCTCGGCGATGTTGCGCCCCTTCCAGACGATCTCCAGCGTCTCGCGGTTGAAGCGCCGCCCCGCGCAGGTGTCGCAGGGCACGTAGACATCGGGCAGGAAGTGCATCTCCACCTTGAGCACGCCGTCGCCCTGGCAGGCCTCGCAGCGCCCGCCGCCGGAGGCGGCCGCGACGTTGAAGCTGAAGCGCCCGGCGCCGTAGCCGCGTTCGCGCGCGGCCGGCACCTCGGCGTAGAGCTCGCGGATCGGCGTGAACAGGCCCGTGTAGGTGGCCGGGTTGCTGCGCGGCGTGCGGCCGATCGGGCTCTGGTCGACGTTGATGACCTTGTCGAAGGCCTCCAGGCCCTCCAGCGCGTCGTGCGCAGCCGGCTCGGCGTGGCTGCCGTACAGCCGTGCGGCCACCGCCGCGTGCAGCGTGTCGTTGACGAGCGTGCTCTTGCCCGAGCCCGACACGCCCGTCACGCAGGTGAACAGGCCCACCGGGATCTCCACGTCCACGCGCTGCAGGTTGTGGCCGCGCGCGCCCAGGATGCGCAGCACGCGCGCGTCGGGCTGCGTGGCCAGGCGGCGCCGCTCGTGCGGCACCTCGATGCGCAGCCGCCCGGCCAGGTAGGCACCGGTGAGCGACTCCTCCTGCCCCGCCAGATCCTCGATCGTGCCCTGGCCGACGACGCGCCCGCCGTGCACGCCCGCGCCCGGCCCGATGTCCACGATGTGGTCGGCCGCGCGGATCAGGTCCTCGTCGTGCTCGACGACGAGCACCGAGTTGCCCAGGTCGCGCAGCCGCACGAGCGTGGCCAGCAGCCGCTCGTTGTCGCGCTGGTGCAGCCCGATGCTGGGCTCGTCGAGCACGTACATCACGCCCGTCAGGCCCGAGCCGATCTGGCTGGCCAGGCGGATGCGCTGCGCCTCGCCGCCGGAGAGCGTGTCGGCGCTGCGCTCCAGGCTCAGGTAGGGCAAGCCGACGTCCACGAGAAAGCGCAGCCGCGCGCGGATCTCGCGCACGATCTTCTCGGCGATCCTGGCCCTGGCGCCCTCGAGCTGCAGCGTGTCGAACCAGCTCAGGCACTCGGCCAGCGTCGCGCGCTCCAGCTCGTAGATGGGGCGCCCGGGCTGCGCCGGCGCGGCGGGCTCGATCAGCACGTGGCGCGCCTCGCGCCGCAGCCGCGTGCCCTCGCACGCCGGGCAGGCCCGCGCGGCCTGGTAGCGCGCGAGCTCCTCGCGCACCACGGGCGAATCGGTCTCGCGCCAGCGCCGCTCGAGGTTGGGCACGATGCCCTCGAAGGGGTGGCGCCGGCGCACGCTGCGGCGCTTGCCCGGCCCGGCCTCGGCCTCGTAGGTGAACTCGATCTCCTCGGCGCCCGAGCCCTGCATCAGCACCTGCTGCATGGCCGCATCGAGGGCCTCGAAGGGTTGCTCCAGGTCGAAGCCGTAGTGGGCGGCCACGCCCTGCAGCAGCCCGAAGGTGTAGGGGTTGCGCCTGTCCCAGCCCTTGACGGCGCCGCTGGCCAGGCTCAGCGAGGGGAAGGCCACCACGCGCTGCGGATCGAACACCGTCACCTGCCCCAGGCCGTCGCACGAGGGGCAGGCGCCCATCGGCGAGTTGAAGGAGAACAGGCGCGGCTCGAGTTCGGGCAGCGAGTAGCTGCAGTGCGGGCAGCCGAAGCGCCGGCTGAAGGCGTGCTCCACGGCCACGGCGCCTGGCGCCGCGTCGGCCCCGGGCAGCTCGAGCGCCACCGCCCGCCCGTCGGCCAGGCGAAGCGCGGCCTCGAAGCTCTCGGCCAGGCGCTGCGCCGCCCCCGGGGCCACGCGCAGACGGTCGATGACGATGTCGATGTCGTGCTTCTCGTTCTTGCGCAGTGCCGGCAGCGCCTCGGCCTCCACCACCGCGCCGTCTACCCGAAAGCGCACGAAGCCCTGCGCCTGCCACTGTGCGAACTGCTCGACGAACTCACCCTTGCGCTCGCGCACGACCGGGGCGAGCACCATCAGCCGTGTGCCCTCGGGCCGCGCC
The DNA here is from genome assembly GCA_044237995.1 of Rubrivivax sp. GTDB lineage: Bacteria > Pseudomonadota > Gammaproteobacteria > Burkholderiales > Burkholderiaceae_C > Rubrivivax. The sequence goes on from JBIIED010000003.1 coordinate 28,412, forward strand.
AGGCAGGCGTCGACCATCTGGCTGACGCTTTGCGCGGCCAGCCTCACGTGGTGCTCGGGGCACCAGGGGGTGCCCGCGCGCGCATACAGCAGCCGCAGGTAGTCGTGGATCTCGGTGATCGTGCCCACCGTGGAGCGCGGGTTGTGCGAGGTGGCCTTCTGCTCGATGCTGATGGCCGGCGACAGGCCCTCGATGACATCCACGTCGGGCTTGTCCATCAGCTGCAGGAACTGCCGCGCGTAGGCCGACAGGCTCTCCACGTAGCGGCGCTGGCCCTCGGCATACAGCGTGTCGAAGGCCAGGCTCGACTTGCCCGAGCCCGACAGCCCCGTGATCACGACGAGCGCGTGCTTGGGGATGTCGAGGTCGATGTTCTTGAGGTTGTGCGTGCGCGCGCCGCGCACGCGCAGCATGGCCGGCTCGGTGGAGGGGGCGCTTCGGGCCGGGGGAGACATCGGTGGCGAGGCCGGAGGCCGCGGACGGGCCGCAGGTGGGGGGCGCAACAGGGCGCGAACAGGCGAACCGGCCATGATAGCGGTGGCGCGCGGCGCGCGGCGCGCGCCGGGGGCTGCAGTCAGCCGGTGTGCGTGGGGGTCAGCACCTGCAGGATCGCCTCGCCGTAGGCCTGCAGCTTCTTGGCCCCCACCCCGCCGATGGCCGCCAGCGCGGAGAGCGTCTGCGGGCACTCGTGCGCCATCTGCACGAGCGTGGCGTCGTGGAAGATCACGTAGGCGGGCAGCCCGTGCTCGCGCGCGACACCGGCGCGCCAGGCCTTGAGCGCGGCCAGCCGGGCCTGGCCTTGCGCGTCCAGGGCCGCGGCGGCCGAGGCGGTGGCAGCCGGCGTGGTGCGGCCGGCCCGTGCGCTGCGCGCCGCCTTGCGCGCGGGGGCGGGGTCGGCCGGCACGCGCAGCAGCAGGCGAACCTGGCCGCGCAGCACCTCGCGCGCGCTCGCCTCCAGCGCCAGCGTGCCGTACTCCCCTGCCGCGCGCAGATGGCCCAGGGCGATCAACTGGCGCAGCACCCCGCGCCACTGGCTCTCCGGCACGTGTGCGCCGATGCCGAAGGTGGACAGGGCCTCGTGGCCGTGCTGACGCGTCTTGTCGGTGGACTTCCCGCGCAGCACGTCGATCAGGTGGCCCGAGCCGAAGGACAAGTCGCTGTGCTGCTGGAAGCGGTAGATGCACGACAGCGCCATGCGCGCGGCCTCGGTGGCGTCCCAGGTGGCAGGCGGCTGCAGGCAGTTGTCGCAGTTGGCGCAGCCCACGGGCGCGAGCCTCGCGCCGCTGGCCGGGCCGGCGTAGTCCTCGCCGAAGTAGCGCAGCAGCCGCACGCGGCGGCACTCGTGCGCCTCGGCCAGGGCCAGCAGCGCCTCCAGGCGCGTGCGCTGCAGCCGCTTGAAGGCCTCCTCGCCCTCGCCCTCGTCGATCATGCGACGCTGGTTGACCACGTCGGCCAGCCCGTAGGCCATCCAGGCGTCGGCGGGCTCGCCGTCGCGCCCGGCGCGGCCCGTCTCCTGGTAGTAGGCCTCGATGTTCTTGGGCAGATCCAGGTGCGCGACGAAGCGCACGTCGGGCTTGTCGATGCCCATCCCGAAGGCCACGGTGGCCACCATCACGAGGCCCTCTTCGCGCAGGAAGCGGTCCTGGTTGGCGCGGCGCACCTCGGCCTCCAGCCCGGCGTGGTAGGGCAGCGCCGGCACGCCCTCGGCGCTCAGCCACTGCGCGGTGTCCTCGACCTTGCGCCGGCTCTGGCAGTAGACGATGCCTGCGTCGCCGGCGTGCTCCTCGCGCAGGAAGCGCAGCAGCTGCACTCGGGCCTGGTCGCGCTCGACGATGGTGTAGCGGATGTTGGGGCGGTCGAAGCTGGCGACGAAGAGCCTGGCCTTGCCCAGCGCCAGGCGCTCGAGGATGTCGACGCGGGTGTGGGCGTCGGCCGTGGCGGTGAGCGCCACGCGCGGCACGCCGGGATAGCGCTCGTGCAGCACGCTCAGGGCCAGGTACTCCTCGCGGAAGTCGTGCCCCCACTGGCTCACGCAGTGAGCCTCGTCGATCGCCACCAGGCTCAGCAGGCCGCGCTCGTGCAGCGAGTCGAGCATCGCCAGCAGGCGCGGCGTGAGGATGCGCTCGGGCGCCGCGTAGAGCATCACGAGCCGCCCGGCCAGCAGCTCGCGCTCGATGCGGCGCGCCTCGTCGCCCTCCAGCGTGCTGTTGAGGAAGGCCGCGTGCACGCCTGCCTCCTCCAGCGCGCCGACCTGGTCGTGCATGAGCGCGATGAGCGGGCTCACGACGAGCGTGACGCCGCGCCCCTGGCGGTGGCGCACGATCGCGGGCACCTGGTAGCACAGGCTCTTGCCCCCGCCGGTGGGCATCAGCACGAGCGCGTCGCCCCCGGCGGCCACGTGCGCCACGACCTCGCCCTGCTCGCCGCGAAAGCGCGTGTAGCCAAAGACCTCGCGCAGCACCTGCAGGGCCTCGTTCGAATCCAGCGACCCGGGCGCGGGCTCGAGCCCGGGGCTGGGATCGGACAGGCTCGGGTGCGGCGGCAGCAGATCGGTCATGGGCGGGCGCCATCGTACGCGCTCGGGCTGCGCCGCGGTGCGCGTGGGTCACCCCCCGCAGGGGGTGCGTGCAGCCCCCCGTCGGAGCGATGGAGCGCGCAGCCGGCCTCGGTATCATGCCCCTCACGTCTTGCGCCCCCATCCCGAATCCCACCCGTCTCACCCAAGGAGAGCCGCCATGGCCTCGGTCAACAAAGTCATCCTCGTCGGCAACTGCGGCCGCGACCCCGAAGTGCGCTATGCCCCCAGCGGCGCGGCCATCTGCAACATCTCCATCGCCACCTCCAGCCGCCGCAAGGACAAATCCTCCGGCGAGACGGTGGAAGACACCCAGTGGCACCGCGTCACCTTCTACGACCGCCTGGCCGAGATCGCCGGCGAGTTCCTCAAGAAGGGCCGGCCGGTCTACGTCGAAGGGCGCTTGAAGTACGGCAAGTACACCGACAAGGACGGCATCGAGCGCAACACGGTGGACATCGTGGCTACCGAGATGCAGCTGCTTGGCGGCCGCGAGGGCGGGATGGGCGGCGACGAGGGCGGTTCGCCCTCGCGCGGCGCCTCGGGCTCGCGCGGCCCGGCCGCCGCACCCGCTCCTGCGTCCAAGCCCGCGGCCAAGTCCGGCAGCGGCTTCGACGACATGGACGACGACATCCCCTTCTGAGCCCCGGGCCACCGAAGCTCCGGGCCGCCCGCGCGGCAGCGGGCCGCACAGCCCAACCGCGCGCGCGGGCACCGCACGTGTGCCATCATGACTCCATGCCGCCGCTGCCCGCGGGTGGCCTGCCATCTGGCGTTGCGTCAGGTGGCGTCCGCCGTGACCGGCCGTGACCAGCTGCGTCCGGCCACGACAGTGGGCACTGGAGAGCCACCATGACAGGACGCCTTTGCATTTTCCTCGCCATGCTGAGCCTGCTGGCGGGTTTGCCCGCGCCGGCCAGCAGCCAGACCCTGGCTGCGCCGGGCGGCCCGGTGGTGCTCGAGGTCAGCGGGCGCGTCAGCCGCACCACGGACGGCAAGGTGGCACGCCTTGACCGCGAGGCCCTGCAGAAGCTGCCCCGCACCGTGATCGAGACCTCCACCCCCTGGACGACCGGCCGGCAGCGCTTTGCCGGCGTCAGCCTCAAGGACCTGATGGACGCGGTGGGCGCTCAGGGCAGCGAGGTTTCGGCCGTGGCCATCAACGAATACCGCGTCGCGATGCCGCTGCAGGAAGCCATCCGCGACGGTGCGCTGGTGGCTTACGAGGCCAACGGCGAGCCGCTGCCGGTGCGCAACCGCGGGCCGCTGTGGATCGTCTTTGCCTACGATGAGTCACCGCGCCTGCGCGGCGAACAGGTCTTGAGCCGCTCGATCTGGCAGCTCAAGCTCCTGGAGGTGCGCTGAGGCCGTGACCGGGCCGGAACGCCTGCTCGCCTGCCGATGATCCGCCAGGATCCAGGTGCCGGCACCTCGCTTCGCAGGCGAGGGTCGGTGTTTCGCACCACCATCGCGCTGGCCTGTGCGGCACTGGCCGTGGTGGGGCTGGTCACCGCCTCGACCTGGCTGAGCCTGGGCTTCGTCTCCGAGACCTTCACCGCACGCGAACGCGATCAGTTCTTCATCTACCAGGCGCGCGTGGAGCACCTGCGGCTGGTGGCCACGCTGACCGCGGCCGCTCACGGGGAGGCCACCGAGCAGGAGGCGCGGCAAAAGCTCGACGTGTTCCTGGGCCGCCTCGATACGCTGCGCACGGCGCCGGTGCTCGAGCAGCTGCGCCAGGATCCGAAGATGGCGCGCGCCGTGGCGCAGCTTACCCGCGTGGCGCAGGAGATCGATGCGCGCGCGCCCTTCCAGGTGGACGACTGGCTGCGCGCGCGCGTGGAGGAGGCCTCCGAGCCGCTGCGCATGGCGGCCGAGGCGGTGCTGGCGGCCACCGTCTCGCGCCAGCAAAGCCGGTACGAGGCCTTGATCTTCCGGCTCAAGGCGGGCGCCTTCGTCTTCCTGGCGCTCGTGAGCATCGTGCTGGGCCTGGCGATCATGGCCGGGCTGCAGGCGCGGCGCATCGCGCGCCAGGCCGAGGAGGAGCAGCGCCTGGCTGCGCGCATGCAGCTGCAGGCCGCCGCGATGGAGTCGGCTGCCAACGCCATCTTCGCCACCGACGCGGCGCTGCGCATCGTGTGGGTCAATGCCGCCTTCGAGCGGCTCAGCGGCTATGCGGCGCAGGAGATCCTGGGCCACACCCCGGCCCTGCTCACGCAGGGGCTGCCTGGGGCGGCGGCTTCGCAGGATGCCTGGGCCCGCGTGGTCGCCGGGGAGGTCTGGCGCGGCGAGGCCCGGCTGCGGCGCAAATCCGGCGAGCTCTTCAGCGTCGAGCAGACGATCACGCCGATCAGGGGCGAGTCGGGCGCTGTCGAGCAGATCGTGGCGGTGCTCGACGACATCACCGAGCAGCTCCAGGCGCGCGAGCGCATCCAGCACATGGCGCGGCACGACCTGCTCACCCACCTGCCCAACCGGGCGGCCTTCCTGGAGCGTGTGGGCGAGGCCGTGGCGCGGGCGCAGCGCGCGGGCTCGCTGGTGGGCGTGGTGCTGCTCGATCTGGACCGCTTCAAGGAGGTCAACGACACCCTGGGCCACTCCACGGGCGACGCGCTGCTGTGCGCGGTGGGGCAACGGCTCGCCGCCGGCCTGCGCCAGACCGAGCTGCTCGCACGACTGGGCGGCGACGAATTCGCCCTTGTCCTGGAGGGCCTGGCCGATGTGGCGCAGGCCCGGCAGGCGGTGGAGCGCCTGGTGGCGGCACTGGGCGAGAGCTTCGAGGTCGGGGGGCACTCGCTGCAGGCTTCGGCGAGCCTGGGCGTGGCCCTGTATCCGGCAGACGGGGTGGAGGGCGTGGAACTCCTGCGCCACGCCGATCTCGCCATGTACGCAGCCAAGGGCAATGGCCCGCTGCGCTACCGGTTCTTCGAGGCCGCCATGGACCGCGACCTGCGCGAGCGGGTGGAGCTGATGGCCGATCTGCGCCAGCGGGCTCGCGACGGCATGTGGGTGGCCTACCAGCCGCAGGTGGACCTTCGCACGGGTGCCGTGGTGGGGCTGGAGGCGCTGATGCGCTGGAACCATCCCCAGCGCGGCGCGATCCCGCCGGACCGCTTCATCCCGCTGGCGGAGGTTTCCGGCTCGATCCTCGAGCTCGGCCAGTGGCTGCTCGAGCAGGTGAGCGGGCACCTGCTGCAGATGGACGGCCAGGGCCTGGGCGTGCCCCGCGTGGCGGTGAACCTGTCGGCCGTGCAGTTCGAGCAGGACACCTTCGTCGAGCAGCTGCTGGCCGTGCTGCGGCGCCATGGCCTGCCGCCCGCACGGGTCGAGCTGGAGTTCACCGAGGGCCTGCTGATGGGCCGCTCGCCCCGCGTGGAGGACAACCTCAGGCGGCTCGTGGAGGCGGGCTTCGAGTTCGCGGTGGACGATTTCGGAACCGGCTACTCGTCGCTCGAATACCTCCGGCGCTTCCCCGTGCACCGGCTCAAGATCGACGCCTCCTTCGTCCAGGGAATCGGCCACAGCCGCGACGACGAGGCCATCGTGTGCGCGGTGATCGACCTGGCCCACTCGCTCGGGCTGGCCGTGCTGGCCGAGGGCGTGGAGACGGTCGAGCAGCGCGACTTCCTCCTGGCGCGCGGATGCGATCAGGCGCAGGGCTTTCTCTTCGCCCGCCCGCAGCCGCTGGCCGAGCTGCAGGGCTCGCTGCGCACGCTGGCTGCTGCGGCCGTGCGTTAGCATCGCCTGCAGGGGTGTCGGGCGCGGGGTGCCGCCCGCCCAGAACCGGAGGTCTGCTCATGCTGCTGCCTTTGCGCCATGCCCTGAGCCGTGCCAGGGCGCTCCAAACCGCGGGGCCGGCCCCGGCACGCTGGCCCGGCCGGCGCCTGGCCTGCCTGGGGCTGGTTGCAGCGGCCCTGTGCGCCGGGCTCGACCCCGCGCCGGCGCTTGCCCAGCCGAGGAAGGACACGCTCGTCCTTGCGATGACGCTGGAGCCCCCGGGGCTCGATCCGACCGTCGGCGCGGCCTCGGCCATCGCCGAGATCACGCTCTACAACATCTACGAGACGCTCACGAAGGTCAACAGCGACAGCCGGATCACGGCCCTGCTGGCCGAGAGCTGGACGGCGTCGCCCGACCTCAGGACCTGGACCTTCAAGCTCCGCCCGGGCGTGAAGTTCCACAACGGCGAGCCCTTCAGCGCGGCCAGCGTGAAGTTCGCCTTCGAGCGTGCGGCGGCCAAGGAGAGCACGAACAAGGACAAGGCCGTCTTTGCCAACATCGAGCGCATCGACACGCCCGACGCGAACACGGTGGTGCTGAACCTGAAGAACGGCAACCCCGACTTGCTGTTCCAGCTCGGCCAGGCTACCGCCATCATCGTCGAGCCCCGCAGCGTGGCCACCAACGCCACGCAGCCCGTGGGCACGGGCCCGTACCGCCTGGAGGCCTGGGCGCGCGGCTCGAGCGTGACGCTTGCGCGCTGGGACGTCTACCGCGCCGCCCAGGACGTCAAGCTGCGCCGCGTGACGATGCGCTTCATCAGCGACCCGGCCGCACAGGTGGCCGCGCTCCTGTCGGGCGACGTGGACGTCTTTCCGCGCGTGTCGGCGGCCAAGAGCCTCAAGCAGTTCGAGGGCAGCAAGAAGTACCAGGTGCTCATCGGCGGCTCGCGCGCCAAGACGATCCTGGCGATGAACAACAAGCGAAAGCCGCTTGACGACGCGCGCGTGCGCCGAGCCATCTACGCCGCCATCGACCGCAAGGCCGTGATCGAGGGTGCGGCCGATGGCTTTGGCACGCCCATTGGCAGCTACTACGTGCCCGGCGCCCCGGGCTACATCGACACCACCGAGCTCAACCCGCACGACCAGGCCAAGGCGCGCGCGCTGCTGCACCAGGCGGGCATCACGCCGCCGCTGGAGCTCACGATGAAGCTGCCGCCCACGCCGTACGCGCGCCAGGGCGGCGAGGTGATCGCCGCGCAGCTGGCCAAGGTGGGCATCAACGTGAAGATCGAGAACGTCGAGTGGGCGCAGTGGCTGTCGGGCGTCTACGGCCAGAAGGCCTACGACCTCACCGTGATCGCGCACGTGGAGCCGCTGGACTTCGGCAACTTCGCCCGGCCCAACTACTACTGGGGCTACGAGTCGGCGGAGTTCAACGCGCTGTGGGACAAGATCCGCGCCACCATCAAGCCCGAGGAGCGCAACAAGCTGATGGCCGATGCGCAGCGGCTCGTGGCGCGCGAGGCCGTGGCCGCCTACCTTTACCAGCCCACCTGGATCACGGTGGCAAATGCACGCGTGAAGGGCCTGTGGAAGGACATGCCGCTTTTCGTCAACGACCTGTCGGCGATGAGCTGGCAGTGAGGTCGCCCTGATCCTGGCGCCAGGCCAGCGCCGCTTCGTAGAGCAGGTTGCGCGGCGCAGCACCCAGCTCGGTGGCCAGCGCCACCGCCCGCTTGAGGGGCAGCTCGCGCAGCAGCGCCTGCAGCAGCCGCTGCGCCGCGGGATCCAGGCCTGCGTCCGCCGCCTCGGGCGCCTGTGCGTGCAGCACGACGACGAACTCGCCGCGCAGCCGGTTGGCATCCTGTGCGAGCCACAGCGGCAATTCGCACGCCGCCAGCGTGACGATGGTCTCGAACTGCTTGGTGAGCTCGCGCCCGAGCGTGAGCCGGCGCTGCGGCGCGCGCGCGGCGAGCTCGTCGGCCAGCTCGGCGATGCGGTGCGGCGACTCGAAGACGATCTGCGCGGCCGCGGCGGCGCACACGCGCTCGAGCGCGGCGCGCCGCTGCGCCCCGCGGGCGGGCAGGAAGCCCTCGAAGGCAAAGCCGTGCGCCTGCGGGTCTCCCGCGACGCTCAGCGCAGCCAGCGCGCTGCTGGGGCCGGGGATCGGGACGACGCGGTGTCCGGCGGCGCTGACGGCGGCCACCAGGCGCGCACCCGGATCGCTGACCCCGGGCGTGCCCGCATCGCTGGCGTAGGCCACGCGTTCGCCTTGCGCCAGCCGCGCGCACACGAGCTGCGCCGCCTGCGCCTCGTTGTGCGCGTGCAGCGCCAGCAGCGGCTTGGACAGGCCCAGGTGCGCCAGCAGCGCGCCCGTGTTGCGGGTGTCCTCGCACGCCACGGCGTCCATGCGGGCGAGAACGTGGATCGCGCGCAGGCTCAGGTCGGCCAGGTTGCCGATCGGCGTGGCCACCACGTAGAGTGAAGCTGGCGGATACTGCTGTGAGCCAGCGGCCGCCTCGGCGGCACGCAGCAGGAGGGGGGCATCGATGGTCACGGCAGGGGCCCGGGCAGGCAGCACGAAGTGGCTGGGCGATGGCGCCGAGCTGCGCGCGCAGCGCCACCTCGAGCACCACGGGCTGGTGCTCGTGGCGCGTCATTATCGGGTGGCGCGCGGCCCGGGTGCGCGCGCCGCCGAGATCGACCTCGTGATGCGCGAGGCCGACGGCACGCTCGTGTTCGTGGAGGTGCGCGCCCGCAGCGGCGCCGGACACGGCGGGGCAGCGGCCAGCGTCACGCCGGCCAAGCAGCGGCGCATCGTCTGGGCCGCGCAGCACTTCCTGCTCGACTGGCCGGCGCTGCCGCCTTGCCGGTTCGACGTCGTGGCCCTGGACGGCCAGGCGCTGAGCTGGATCCGGGGGGCCTTCGACGCAGGTTGAGGCCAGGAAGCGACCGGCATGGAACGGAAGTCACAGCACCGTGTCATAAGATGCATGGCCATGCTCGAGCAACGCATCCAGCAGCAGTTCTTCGAGAGCGCGGACCTGCACAGCCAGGCCGCCGAGGCGCTCAGCCGCCCGGTGGCGCAGGCCGCCCAGGCGCTGGCAGCCTGCCTGACGGCAGGCGGCAAGTTGCTGGCCGCAGGCAGCGATGTCGGCGCCGCGCTGGCCCCCGTGATCTGCGCGGCCTTCACCGGGCGCTTCGAGCGCGAGCGCCCGCCGCTGGCGGCCTTTGCCCTGCGCGCCGAAGGCGTCGGCGGTGCGCTGGCGCAGCAGGTACGTGCCCTGGGCCAGCCTGGCGACGTGCTGCTCGTCATCGACACGGCGGCGCCGGCCGACGCGCTGCTAGAGGCTGCCGATGCTGCGCACGAGCGGGAGATGACGGTGCTCGTCCTCACCGGTGCGGATGCGCTCGCCTGGGGCGCCCGGCTGGCCGAGACGGACGTGCTGATGGCCGTGCCGCATGAGCGCGCGGCACGCGTGGCCGAGACGCAGCTTCTCGTGCTGCACGGGCTGTGCGATGCGGTGGATCTTCAACTGATGGGTGAACAGGAGTGCGCATGAGCGGCGAGCAACGGTCTGGGTGGCAGCGACGTGCCGGTCGGGTGGTGGCTTCGGTGGCGGTGGCAGGCGCCGCAGCGGCGGGCCTGGGGGCGTGCGCGCCGCTGATGGTGGGCGGGGCCGTCGTGGGCACGACGCTCGTGGCCATCGACCGGCGCACCTCGGGCATCCAGCTCGAGGACCAGAACATCGAGCTCAAGGCCGGCCCGCGCGCCCGCACCGCTGGCGGGGGCGATGCCGCCCACGTCAACGTGACGAGCTACAACCGGCTCGTGCTGCTGTCGGGCGAGGTGCCCACCGAGGCCGCACGCCGCGCAGCCGAGCAGGCGGCCGCGCAGGTGGAGAACGTGCGCTCGATCGTCAACGAGCTCGCGGTGGCGGGCGTGAGCTCGCTCACCTCGCGCTCCAACGACGCCATCCTCACCGGCCGCGTGAAGGCGGCCTTCATCGACGGCGGACCGCCAACGCAGGCGGTGAAGGTCGTCACCGAGCGCGGCGTGGTGTACCTGATGGGCCGCGTGACCGAGCGCGAAGCCGAGCGCGCCACGCAGTCCGCACGGCGCGTGCCGGGCGTGCAGAAGGTGGTGCGCGTGTTCGAGACGATCACCGAGCAGGAGCTCGCGGCGATCCAGGGCCGCACGGGCACGCCCACGCGCTGAAGCGTGGGGGCGCGCGCCGGGTGGGTGCCATGACGCGGCGTGAGCCGCGTGGGCGTACTACCGCGGCGTGAGCCGCGTGATGAGGCTGGAAGTGTCCCAGCGCCGCCCGCCGGCTTGCTGCACGTCGCCGTAGAACTGGTCCACCAGGGCCGTGACGGGCAGCTTGGCCCCGTTGCGGCGCGCCTCGTCGAGCACCAGGCCCAGGTCCTTGCGCATCCAGTCCACCGCAAAGCCGAAGTCGAAGCGGCCTTCGACCATCGTCTTGCCGCGGTTGTCCATCTGCCAGCTCTGCGCGGCACCCTTGCCGATCACGTCGAGCACGAGGTTCATGTCCAGGCCCGCTCGCATGCCGAAGGCGATCGCCTCGGACAGCCCCTGCACGAGCCCGGCGATGGCCACCTGGTTGACCATCTTGGCCAGTTGCCCCGCGCCGCTCTCTCCCACGCGCGTGACGGCACGCGAGAAGGCCATGGCCACCGGTTTCATGGCCTCGAAGGGCTCGGCGTCGCCGCCGCACATCACGGTGAGCATGCCGTTGACGGCGCCCGCCTGGCCGCCCGAAACAGGCGCATCGACGAAGTGCAGCCCGCGCGCGCGCGCAGCGGCGTGCAGCTCGCGCGCCACCTCGGCCGAGGCGGTGGTGTGGTCGACGAAGACGGCACCGCTGGCCATGCCGGCCAGCGCGCCATCGGGCCCCTGCACCACGGCGCGCAGGTCGTCGTCATTGCCCACGCAGGCAAAGACGAAGGCCGCGCCTTGCGCGGCCTCGCGCGGGGTGGCGGCGGTGGCGCCGCCGTAGGCCGCGGCCCAGGCCTGCGCCTTGGCCGCAGTGCGGTTGTAGACGGTGACGCGGTGGCCGGCTCGCGCCAGGTGACCGGCCATGGGGTGACCCATCACGCCCAGGCCCAGGAAGGCCACCTTGTGCGGCTCGATCGGTTCGTAGGTACGTGTGCTCATGGGTGGCGATGGTGCCACGAACGGGCCGCCCGAGGCGCGTGCTCGGGCGTTGCAGGCGATGCTCAGGCGATGCTCAGGTGCTCCGTGCCGGCCAGAGGGTCGGGCCGGTTGGACGCCTTGCCCTTGAGCTTGATCTCCAGCCGCAGGTTGTTCACCGAGTCGGCGTGGCGCAGCGCGTTCTCGTAGGAGATCAGCTCGGCCTCGTGCAGATCGAACAGGGACTGGTCGAAGGTCTGCATGCCCGCCTCGCGCGAGCGCTTCATGAGCTCCTTGATGTCGGGGATCTGGCCCTTGAAGATCAGGTCGCCCACCAGGGGCGTGTTGACCAGCACCTCCACCGCCGCGATGCGGCCGCGCCCGGCCACGCGGGGCACCAGGCGCTGGGAGACCACGGCGCGCAGGTTCAGCGACAGGTCCATCAGCAGCTGGTCGCGCCGCTCGTCGGGAAAGAAGTTGACGATGCGGTCCAGCGCCTGGTGCGCGCCGTTGGCGTGCAGCGTGGCCAGGCACAGGTGGCCGGTCTCGGAGAACTGCAACGCCAGCTCCATCGTCTCGCGGTCCCGGATCTCGCCCATCAGGATGACGTCGGGCGCCTGGCGCAGCGTGTTCTTCAGCGCCGCCTCCCAGCTGTCGGTGTCCAGGCCGATCTCGCGCTGCGTGACGATGCAGTTCTTGTGGCGGTGCACGAACTCCACCGGATCCTCGAGGGTGATGATGTGGTCGTGCGCGTTCTCGTTGCGCCAGTCCACCATCGCCGCCAGCGACGTGCTCTTGCCCGAGCCGGTGGCGCCCACCAGGAT
>JBIIED010000325.1:0-3513 GCA_044237995.1 Rubrivivax sp.
CCCGGCCCGGGCAACCGCCATGACCCAGTTCGCCAAGGAAACCCTGCCCATCAGCCTCGAGGAGGAGATGCGCAGGTCGTACCTCGACTACGCGATGAGCGTGATCGTCGGGCGCGCGCTGCCTGACGCACGCGACGGCCTGAAGCCGGTGCACCGGCGCGTGCTCTACGCGATGCACGAACTGAACAACGACTGGAACCGGCCCTACAAGAAGAGCGCGCGCATCGTCGGCGATGTCATCGGCAAGTATCACCCGCACGGCGACACCGCGGTCTACGACACGATCGTGCGCATGGCGCAGGATTTCTCCCTGCGCCACATGCTGGTGGACGGCCAGGGCAACTTCGGCTCGGTGGACGGCGACAACGCCGCAGCCATGCGCTACACCGAGATCCGCCTGTCGAAGATCGCCCACGAGATGCTGGCCGACATCGACAAGGAGACGGTGGATTTCGGCCCCAACTACGACGGCTCGGAGCGTGAGCCGCTGGTGCTGCCAGCCAAGCTGCCCAACCTGCTCGTCAACGGCTCGGCCGGCATTGCGGTGGGCATGGCCACGAACATCCCGCCGCACAACCTCAACGAGGTGGTGGATGCCTGCCTGCACCTGCTGAAGGCGCCGCAGGCAAGCATCGACGAGCTCATGGAGATCGTTCCCGCACCGGACTTCCCCACCGCCGGGATCATCTACGGACTCAACGGCGTGCGCGAGGGCTACCGCACCGGGCGCGGCAAGGTCGTGATGCGGGCGAAGTGCCACTTCGAGGACATCGACCGAGGCCAGAGACAGGCCATCATCGTCGACGAGATCCCCTACCAGGTGAACAAGAAGACCCTGCTCGAGCGCATGGCCGAGCTCGTCAACGAGAAGAAGCTCGAGGGCATCAGCCACATCCAGGACGAGAGCGACAAGTCCGGCATGCGCGTGGTGATCGAGTTGAAGCGCGGCGAGGTGCCCGAGGTCGTCCTCAACAACCTCTACAAGCAGACGCAGCTGCAGGACACCTTCGGCATCAACATGGTGGCGCTGATCGACGGCCAGCCGAAGCTGTGCAACCTCAAGCAGCTGCTGGAGATCTTCCTGGAGCACCGGCGCGAGGTCGTCACGCGGCGCACGGTGTTTGCGCTGCGCAAGGCACGCGAACGGGGCCATGTGCTCGAGGGCCTGGCGGTGGCGCTGGCCAACATCGACGAGTTCATCGAGACGATCAAGACCTCGCCCACGCCGCCGACGGCCAAGGCGGCGCTGATGAGCAAGAGCTGGGATTCCTCCCTCGTGCGCGAGATGCTCACACGCGCCGAGGCGGACACGCCCGGGGGCCGAGCCGCCTACCGACCCGAGGGCCTGCCGGCGCACTACGGGCTGCAGGGCGACGGGCTGTATCGCCTCTCCGAGGACCAGGCCCAGGAGATCCTCCAGATGCGGCTGCAGCGCCTCACGGGCCTGGAGCAGGACAAGATCGTCGGCGAGTACAAGGATGTGATGGGCGAGATAGCCGACCTGCTGGACGTGCTCGCGCGCCCCGAGCGCGTGACGTCCATCATCCGCGAAGAGCTCACGGCCCTGCGCCAGGAGTTCGGGCTGACGAAGGTGGGCGCGCGCCGCAGCCACATCGAGCACAACGTGCAGGAACTCGGCACCGAGGACCTGATCACGCCCACCGACATGGTGGTCACGCTCAGCCACACGGGCTACATCAAGAGCCAGCCGCTGGCCGAGTACCGCGCCCAACGCCGAGGCGGGCGTGGCAAGCAGGCGGCCCAGACCAAGGAAGACGACTGGATCGACCAGCTCTTCATCGCCAACACGCACGACTGGATCCTGTGCTTCTCCAACCGCGGCCGCGTCTACTGGCTCAAGGTCTGGGAGGTGCCGCAGGGTGGCCGGGCCAGCCGCGGCAAGCCCATCGTCAACATGTTCCCGCTGCAGGCCGAGGAGAAGATCACGGTCGTGCTGCCGCTCACGGGCGAGTTCCGCAGCTTCCCGGCCGACCACTACGTGTTCATGGGCACCGCGCTGGGCACCGTGAAGAAGACGACGCTCGACGAGTTCAGCAACCCGCGCAAGGCCGGCATCATTGCCGTGGACCTCGACGCAGGCGACTACCTGATCGGCGCAGCGCTCACCGATGGCAAGCACGATGTGATGCTCTTCTCGGATGGCGGCAAGGCCGTGCGCTTCGACGAAGACGATGTACGCCCGATGGGCCGCACCGCACGCGGGGTGCGCGGCATGATGCTCGAGGACGGGCAAAACGTGATCGCCATGCTCGTGGCCGAGGACGAGACACAAAGCGTGCTCACGGCCACCGAGAACGGCTTTGGCAAACGCACGAGCATCGTCGAGTACACGCGCCATGGCCGTGGCACGAAGGGAATGATCGCGATCCAGCAGACCGAGCGCAACGGTCGTGTCGTGGCGGCCACGCTGGTACGACCGGCCGACGAGATCATGCTCATCACCGACCGCGGTGTGCTGGTGCGCACGCGGGTGGCGGAGATGCGCGAACTCGGCCGTGCAACCCAGGGCGTCAAGCTCATCGCGCTGGATGATGGATCCAAGCTCAGCGGGCTGCAGCGCATCGTCGAGAACGACGCGGGCGGGGAATCGGCGGCTGACGGAAGTGCCGACGGCAGCAGCGACCCCGGCAGCGCAGCCGGCAGCGCCAGCCCTGACGGCACCGGGCCCGAGGCCGCCTGATGGACGCGACACTCCATTCGCTGCGTGAGCAGATCGACACCGTCGACCGCGAACTGCTGGCGCTCCTGAACCGGCGCGCGCGCATCGCGCTGGAGGTGGGCGAGCTCAAGAAGCGCGAAGGCTCCCCGGTCTTCCGGCCCGAGAGAGAGGCCCAGGTGATCGCCTCGCTCGAGTCGGCCAACGCGGGGCCGCTGCGCGACGACAGCGTGGCGCCCATCTGGCGCGAGATCATGTCGGCCTGCCGGGCGCTGGAGACCCCGACGCGGGTGGCCTACCTCGGGCCGGCCGGAACCTTCAGCGAACAGGCAGCGCTGGGGTATTTCGGGTCGTCGATCCTGCGCGTTCCCTGCGCCAGCATCGACGAGGTGTTTCGCGCAACAAGTGCTGGCGCAGCCGACTTCGGCGTGGTGCCGGTGGAGAACTCCACCGAGGGGGTCGTAGCGCGCTCGCTGGACCTGCTGCTGCACACGCCGCTGTCGATCATCGGCGAGACCAGCCTGCTCGTGCGCCACAACCTGCTGCGCACGCGCGCCGGGCTCGATGGCATCCAGGCCGTGCTCGCGCACCCGCAGGCGCTCGCCCAATGCCACGCGTGGCTGTCGCAGAACCTGCCGCAGGCCGAGCGCCGGCCAGTGGCCAGCAATGCCGAAGGCGCGCGCCTGGCTGCGCTCGACCCCGAGCTCGCAGCATTGGCCGGCGATCGCGCGGCCAGCGAGTTCGGGCTGCACGTGGCCGCCCCCGCCATCCAGGACGACGCGCACAACCGAACGCGCTTCGCCGTCGTGGCGCTGCCGGCCGAGCATCCCGCTCCG
>JBIIED010000326.1:0-3503 GCA_044237995.1 Rubrivivax sp.
CGACCTGCACCAGGCCTGCGCCCACCTGCAAAGCTGCGGCGGCGAGCTGGACAGCCCGCCGCAGCCGGGGGCCTGGCAGGCATGGGCCCGCGACCCCGACGGCAACCGGCTGCTGCTGCTGGACCTGGGCGACCCCGACCACGCGGCGCTGCGCATCCAGGCCATGCCCGAGGCACACATCACCCAACGCTTTGCGGTCGCCCGCGAAGCCCTTCTCGCATCCGCATGACATCCCCAGCCTCCCCCTCATGGCCCGCCTCCTCGCCGATGACGGGTCGGGTGGCCCTCGTCACGGGCGCCGCCCGCGGCATCGGCCTGGCCACCGTCACCCAGCTGGCACAGGCCGGGGCCAAGGTGGTGGCCTTCGACCTGGGCGGCTCGCCCTGGCCGGAGCTTGAAGCGCTGGGCGTGGCCGAGCTTCTGCAGGTCGAAGGCGACGTGGGCCACGGGCCCGACTGGGAGCGCGCCATCGCCTGCACGCTCGAGCGTTTCGGCCGTCTCGACGTGCTCGTGAACAACGCGGGCATCTCCGGCGATGTCGGTCCGCTCGTGGACTGCAGCGACGACATGTTCGACGAGGTCATGCGCGTGAACGCGCGCGGGGTGTTCCTCGGCCTCAAGCATGGGGCTCGGGCGATGATGGGCCACGGCGGCGCGATCGTGAACGTGTCCTCGGTCTCGGGGATCGGAGGGGGACGCTTCACGGTGGCGTACACGGCCAGCAAGCACGCGGTGGTGGGCATGACCAAGCTCGCTGCCGTCGAGCTCGCCCGCGCCGGCATCCGCGTCAATGCGGTGTGCCCGGCGCCCACCTCCACGGAGATGGTCTTCTCCATGGAGCGCAGCGTCTCACCCGATGACCCCGAGGCCGTGCGCCGCGGGATGACGCGAATGATCCCCATGGGCCGCTACGCCGAGCCTGCGGAGATCGCGCAGCTCATCGTCTTCCTGGCCAGCGACGCCTCGTCGTTCATGACCGGCACGGCCATTCCCATCGACGGCGGGCTCAAGGCTGCCTGAACGGAGTTCGACGCATGGATCTGGGGCTCAAGGGGCGACGCGCCCTCGTCACTGGCGGCAGCCGAGGCATCGGCCGGGCCATCGTGGAGGCGCTGGCAGCCGAAGGCGTGCACGTGGCGCTGTGCGCGCGCGGCCAGGCGGGCGTGGACGAGGCCCTGGCAGCCGCACGCGCACACGGCGTGCAGGCCTGCGGGCAGGCGGTGGACGTGCGCGAGCCCGGCGCGGTGGCCGCGTGGTTCCAGGAGAGCGTGGCCACGCTCGGGGGCCTGGACATCGTCATCAGCAACGTCTCCACCCGGCCGACCGAGCGCGGCGAGCCGATGTGGCGCGATGCCCTGGAGACCGACCTGCTTCACCACGTGCGCCTGGCCGAGCTTGCGCTGCCCGTCCTGCGGGCCGGCGGCCGTGATCCGAGCCTGCTCTTCGTGGCCTCCATCGCATCGGTGCTCACGCAACTGCCGCCCACCGAGGAGGCCTACGGCCCGATGAAGGCTGCGCTCGTGAACTACGCGGGCCAGCTTGCCGCGCGGCACGGGCCCGCGGGCGTTCGCATCAATGCCGTCTCACCCGGCCCCATCCTGCACGAAGGCGGTGAGTGGGCGCGCATTCGCAGCGCCAAGCCGGCCCTGTTCGAGATGGCCAGCAAGCTCTCGGCGCTGGGCCGCCTGGGCACGCCCCAGGAGGTGGCCCGGGCGGTGGTCTTCCTGTGCAGCCCGGCGGCCAGCTACATCACGGGCTCGAACCTGCGGATCGACGGTGGCGCGATCAAGACCGCCAACTTCTGAGGCGCACCGGCCTGCACGACGCTGCCGGCCGGCCCCCTCAGGCCCGGCTCGCGCCGCGCCGGGCCGGGCTCTTGCGGGCAGCAGGCCGGGCCGCGGGTCGGGCAGCGTGCTCGCGCGCCAGCGCCTCGAGCCCGCCGATGAGCAGGTTCACGCACACATGCGTGGCGAAGTCCACGTCGTTGCGCGACTTGGGCAGGTGCTGCGCAGCCGCCTCGGTCATGGCCATGCCCATGTCCACCGCCGAGATCGCCACGTCCCGTGGCAGGCCGTAGGTCTTGATCACCTCGTGCACCATGAAGCGCAGCGCCTCCTCGCGCTTGCGCACGCTCTGCTCGGCCACCTGGCGCGCCACCGCCGGCTCGGCCCACAGGCGCTGCAGCAAGGCTCCACGCTCCTTGACCTGCGCCACGTAGGTGCGCGTCGTGCGCAGGATCAGGTCGCGCAGGTCGGTGGCCTGGCCGATCTGCGCCACCTGCCGCTCGCGCAAGACTTCCATCTCGCGCTCGAGCAGCGCACGCAGCAGGTCGTTGCGATTGGGGAAGTAGTTGTAGATCAGCGCCTTGCTGATGCCGGCCTCGCGACCAAGCCGCTCCATCGAGAGTTCGGTCAGGCCCTCCTCGATGATGAGCCGGGAGGCGACGTCCAGGATCTGGGCTGCCCGCTCCTGGGGCGCCAGGCGCCGCCGGCGGGGTGCTGGAGCTGCTTCACGGGTCTTCGGCCGGGCGATGGGGGCTGGCATGGAAGGCGCGCTCTCGTATTGACCTCTCGTCGAATTATGCGGGCACGCCGGCTGCGGTGCCCCCCAGGAGTGCCAAGCGATGAAGCTGTCCTTCAGCCCTGAGGAGCTGGCCTTTCGCGACCAGGCGCGTGCCTTCATCGCACAGCACTTCCCTTCGCATCAGCCCTTCACGCCCGGCACCGCCGACGAGGATCGCTGGGCCCGCGCGCTGCTCGAGCAGGGCTGGGCGGCCTACCAGTGGCCCGTCGAGTTCGGCGGCACCGGCTGGGACCTCACCCGGCGCTACATCTGGGAGCGCGAGACGGCGCTGGCCGGCGTACCCGCGCGCATGGGCGGCATGGGCATGTTCATGCTGGCACCGGTGCTCTACACCTACGGCAGCGCCGAGCAGTGCCGCCGCTTCCTGCCGGGCATCCTGGACAACTCGGTGGAGTGGTGCCAGGGCTACTCGGAGCCCGAGGCCGGCTCCGACCTCGCCGCGCTGCGCACGCGGGCCGAGCTGCACGGCAACCACTACGTGGTCAACGGCATCAAGACCTGGACCAGCTACGCCCACATCGCCGACTGGATGTTCTGCATCGTGCGCACCGAGAGCACGGCGCGGCGCCAGGACGGCATCAGCTTCCTGCTCATCGACATGCGCTCCCCGGGCGTGAGCGTGCAGCCCATCGTCACGCTCGACGGACGGCACTCCACGCTCAACACCGTCACCCTCACCGACGTGCGCGTGCCCGTCGAGCAGCGCGTGGGGCATGAGGGCCAGGGCTGGCGCTACGCCAAGGGCCTGCTCACCCACGAGCGCACGGGTCTGGCCTACGTGGCCGACTCCACGCGCCGCCTGCGCCGCCTGCGCGAGACGGCGGCGCGCACGGCCACGGGTGCGGGACGCCTTATCGACGACCCGCTGTTTGCGGCCAAGCTGGCCGAGGTGGAGATCGACCTCATGGCGCTGGAGATCA
>JBIIED010000075.1:0-12039 GCA_044237995.1 Rubrivivax sp.
CGGGCTCGCCACGCAGGCGCCGCGCCCGCCACAGCCCGATCAAGCCCAAGCCCACCACCCATGACCACATGGCCAGACCCAGCAGCCCATGGGACGTGAGCATGTGCAGGTAGTTGTTGTGCGTGCCGAAGGCGATGGCCACGCGCTTGCCGGTCTCGGAATCGTAGATGCGGGTGGTCTGGCCCCCGGGCGGGCTGCCGACGGCGATGGCCGCGGGACCTTCGCCGACCCAGTCGTGCACCGTCGCCCGCCAGTTCTCGAAGCGGGCCAGCACGGTGCCCTCGCCCTTGACCGCCCGGGTTGCCGAGGACTGCACCTGCCCCAGCAGCGAGTCGCTCAGCACCAGCGGCGCGACCACGGCGACCACTGCCACGCTGAGCAGGATGGCCTGCTGCCACCAAGGGGCGCGCGAGCTGCGGGCCAGCAGCATGCTGAGGCTGGCTGCCACCAGGCCGGCGAGCCACACCGAGCGGTGCTGAAGGGCCAGGGCAACCATCAGAAGGGCAGGCGCCGTCATACGCGCCAGCAAAGGCGCCAGGCCCGAGCCGAAGAAGAACACGCCTACCAGCGCCACCTGGGTGATCAGGAGCGCAGCGTTGGAGTTGAGCACCCGCATCGAACCGTCGACCGTGAACGACCCGCTCGGCGGCAGCAGGCTCGTGATGTCGGCGTAGGTCACGGTCCACCGGTAGATGCTCAGAATGGTCAGCATCAATGCTGCCCAAGCAAGCGCGACAAGCATGGCACGCAACTGCGGGCGCCGGATCGGAAAGGACAGGGCGTAGCTGGCTGCCGCCAGCGCATTGAAGTCCGGGCGGGCCTGCACGCCTGCAGACGTTCCGTGGATCATGAGTCCCAGGAACAGGCTTGCCATGAAGGCCAGGGCAAACAGCAGCCACGCGGGGTGGCGCCTGGGCATCTGCTTGGCTCCGAACCAGCGGATCGCCGCAGCCGAAGCGACGAGCACCATCGGCAGGTCCGCCGTATAGATCATGAGGCCGACGTAGAGCAGCGGCGAACTCATGCTGATGGCGTCCAGCACGTAGGTGCAGGCGATCATCCACACGCCGACCCGGAAGTCGTTGCTCGAACCAATGACGGCCACGAAGCACAGCACGATCACCAGCGCGGCGATCACGAAGGGACTCAACCAAAGCGCGGTGTAGATCAGCTCCATGCGCCCGCTCCTTGACGGTCCAGCGGCAGGCCTGGACGCGCGGTCCCGCGCGAGAGTTCCTGCCGGTACAAATCCTCGTAAGCCCTCGCGACGGCGCCCACGCCAAAACGCGCCTGCACGGCGCTTCGTCCCGCCTGCCCGAGGCGGGCCCGCAGCGGCGGGTCGCCCAGCAGCTCGAGCATCGCATCGGCCATCGCCTGCGGCTGTCTCACATCCACCAGACGTCCGGCGTCTCCCACCACCCACGGCAGGGCGCCACTGTCGACGCCGCACACCGCCGGTATCCCGGCTGCAAGCGCCTCGGCGGCGACCATCCCGAACGACTCCTCCAGAGAGGGGTGCAGCAGCAGGTCGCTTCCTGCCATCCAGGCCCTGACCTCCTCATGCTTGACCGGGCCGACGAAGTGCAGCTGGCCGGTGATGCCCGCCTCGGTACACCAGCGCTGGGCCATCCCGCCGGGGCCGAAGCCTTCGCCCAGCAGCACCAGCTCGACTGCGGGCAGGGCACGAGCCACCTGTGCGAAGGCGAGCAGGCCGGCCTGGGGGTTCTTCAGCTCACCCCAGCCGTTGCACACCATCAGCACGCGCGCGCAGGTGCCAGCGGTGCGTGCCTTGGGAACGATGCCCTGCGGTGCAGGCGGCACCGGATTGGGCACGAGCCTGGGGGCCGACTTGCACAGGGCGGAGATCTCCCGGACCATGTGGGGCGAGACGGTGGTCACGCAGCCAGCGCGCCGCAACGCCTGCCAGGCCATCCAGGCCTTGACACGCCGGTATCCGCCCAGCGTCCACCCACGGTAGTGGCGTGCGACCCGAAAAGGCGAGTCGTGGCAAGTGACCAGGTGCGGCAGCCCACTGTCGATCGCTGCCCAGGCAAACTCGTAGGCCCAGTGCGCGTGTACGACGTCGGGCTGGAGGCGCGAAAGCGCCTCGCCCATCACCTTCCTCTCGAAGCGAAACAGATCCAGGATGTGGCCAGGCCGCCACCCGTTCGCACGCCAAGCCTTCGGTCGCATCGGCACGTACCGGAGTTCCAGTGCGCCCGAGCGGCAGCTGACGCCCTCGCGCAGGCGCGGGGACAGTTCGGTGCAGGTCGAGATGACCGTCACGCGGTGTCCGCGCCCGAGCAATCCTGCAGCCAGCGTGGCCATGAACGGCGCGCCGACGTAGCCTGCGGGCAGCCCCTGCAAGCCCGGGCTGCCGAGCGCGGCGAAGTCCTGTGTGGCTGCCGGCCCAAGCAGTACGACGTGCAGCGGTGCGGACGGCGTCATGGCCGGTCAACCTGCCGGTTGCGAAGTTCGCGTGCCGGGTTACCCGCCACCACGGCCCCAGCCGGCACATCCCGCGTGACGACGGCTCCCGCAGCAATCACAGCGCCATCTCCGATCGTGACGCCCTTGAGCACGATCGCCCGGGCTCCCACGAATACGTCCCGCCCGATGCACACGGGCCGCCTCGCAGCCTGCGCGAGCGTGGCGCTCCAGCGACCCCGCGGCTCCAGCGGATGGAAGTCGGTGTCGGTGACGATCGCATCGGCCCCGAACAGGCAGCGTTCGCCGATCGTCACGGAATCTGCCGCGCACACAGTCGTGCCGGATAGGGCGCAGTCGTCACCGATGACCAGCCTGGCACCGGGCAGCATGGCACGCAGGATGACCGGGCGCGAGACGCCAAGGGCCGTATCGTGGCTCGACGAGCACAGGATCGCCCGGGCCCCGATCGATATCAAAGCTCCATCGGCAACGGAGATGATCGGCACCCCCAGCAGTTGCAGCCCCGGGCCGGACGATACGCCGCCCAGGGCCAGGCGCGCGCGCCCGACCACCCAGGCAACCAGGCGGCGCGCATAGGTGGGGTAGCGCAGCAGGCGCATCCATCGCGGCAGACGGACGGAGGCGACCATCACCCAGACTCGCGAGCAGGCCAGCCTCAGGACGAGCCCAGCAGCCTGGCCTGCAGCGGCGCAGGGAGCGAGCGCATCATGTCGGAGACAAAGCGTTCCTGCACCTCGTAGGCTTGGGCGGCATCCGTGCTGATCGAGGAGACGCGAAACAGCATGCCGTCGGGGACTATGCCGCGCAGCCCGTAGCTGATAGCTTGGGCGCGCTGGGGGTAGCCAAAGTCGGTGATGCGGTCGCCCACCACCAGCCAGTAGGTGATGGGCTCGACGCGGGAGTCCATCCTGGCCACCAGGCGGGTCACGGGAATCTCGCGGCCGGCCGCACGCAGCACTCCGCGCTCAGATGCCGTCTCCAGGCGAAAACCTTGCGCCGGGTAGCACACCTCGGGGCGGTGCGTGTTCATGCCCTTGTGCTGGTTGCGTCCGTAGGCAAGCGACAGCATCACGCGGTTGCCCCGGGCATCGCGGTAGGTGAGCGAAAGCGTGTCGTCGTAGGTCTGGTCGATGACGCGCTGAAGGTCCGGGCTCGGCGGCACCGGCATGACGCTGCGGTCCACCGCCCAATCACCGAACGAGACGGGAACCATGGAAGCCAGGGGCGTCCGGGGCTCGAGCTCGGCCAGGAAGGTGCGCGGCGTCACGGCCCAGGCGAGGGCCGACAGGCCCGCCATCATGGCGGCGAGAACGAGGGCCCGGATGACAGTGGTCTGCATGTCAGCGTGACTTGAAGAAGAGTCGGCCGAGGAGTCCGTCGACCGCCAGGATGAGGGCAAGGGCCACTGCAAAGAGCAGCATGCCCGCGAAGCTGTGCACGAACCCCTGGCCGGCTTCATCGCCGAAGTACAGCGTCACCAGTGCCAGGACGATCACGCGCACGACGTTGGCGATGAAAGAGATGGGCACCACCAAGATCGCCAGAGCGACCTTTCGTGCCGCACTCGTGTAGTTCATCAGGTTCAGGTAGAGCAGCCCCAGGGCCTCGAGCGTGAACAGGGAATTCAGCCCGGCGCAGGCGTCGGCCACCAGCAGCTTGTACTGGCCAAGCGAGAGGATGACACCGGTGCGGCCGACGGGCAGCCCGAACAGGGACAGGATCTCCGCCGCCACGATGGACACCGCGAGCTTGAGCGGCTGGGTCACGGCGTCGATCCAGTCACCAGGCCAGGGCACCATGAACATGAGGAACAACAGCGGGAACCAGGCCCGGCGCAGCCCACCCCAACCGAAGAAGTAAAGCAGCAACGCGGCGATCATGACGTTCTGCGACATGACCTCCATCGACCACACCGTCTGCGAGCGGCCGACCACGTACATCACGCCCACGAGCAGCACGAGCAGGCTCGCGGCCCATGGCGCCGGAGCGGTCGCGCCCTCGAGCAGAGTCTCGCGGCGCGACCACAGCAGCCACAGGCTGACGACGAGGATGAACGGGCCGTGCCCGTTGGCATCGCTGTCCCAGATCGTCGTGGCCAGCCCGTGATAGACGGGACCGAACATGGCCAGCCAGCCCACGGCGACGATCCCCAGGGGCAGATAGGCCTGGAACGACCGCATGGCGTCGATGGAGACGGGAAGAGCTCTCATGGGTTGCTCAGAACCGGTTGATCATCAGCCCAGCCAGCTTGGCCGGGCTGCCGACCAGGCTGCCAACCAGCTCACTCACCGCCGCGCTGCGGGTGTGGCCCTGCCTCACCACCACGAGGCCTGAACCGCAGCGCGCGGCAATCGCCACCGCATCGGCTCCGACCTCCGCTGCCGGGGTGTCGACGATCACGTAGTCGAACCTCGAGGCGAGCTCCTGCACGACCATCGCGAAGGCCTGCCGCTCGATGAGCTCCAGCGGGTTGGGCGGGGTCACGCCCACAGGCAGCACGTGCAGGCTCGGTACGCTCTCCACCGGCTGGATGACACGCGAGCGGCTGCGCCCGGAGAGGATCGCCGAAAGCCCGGCCCGGTCGTCCAGCCCGAAGAGCTGCTGCTGCCGGTGGTGGCGCAGGTCCGCGTCGATGAGCAGGGTGCGCCCGCCGAGCTGGGCCAGCACGACCGCCAGATTGGCCGCCACGTAGCTGCGGCCTTCCCCGCGGGCGGGACTGAGCACGGCCAGCGCCCGGCGCTCGCCCGCACCGAAGGCACGCGAGATCAGCTGGCTGCGCAGGGCCCGGAAGGTCTCGGCCTGGGCCGAGTAGGGCTGGCTGAGCGTCACCAGCTCGGGACGCTGCAATCCCCCCTGTTCATAGGAGTACGGATACTGGAACTGTTGCGCCAGCGCATTGACGACGTCCTCCTCGCTGGCAAACTTCAGGGCCACCATCGCTTCACCGATGCGCACACCGGTTTCGCGCTGGTAGGCCAGCACGCGCTCCATCTGGCGCGAGCTGAGCTGGTGCGTGTCGCGGATGATGTCCCCGATGGAGCGCTCCCTTGCGCCGTCCTCGGGCTCGTCGATGTCCGCGCCGTAGCGCTGTTCGGTCGCTTGCATCACGCAGCCTCCTTTTGACGGCGTATCGGGAGGGCCGGCTTGACCAGCCAGCTCGGCAGCTGCATCCTGCGCGCGCGCAGCCTTCTGGCCGGGCGCGGCATCACCGCCAGGATGGGCAGGCCCACGAGCGCGACGGCATCCTCCACGGTCCGCACCCGCCGGTCCAGGGTCTCCCACAGCAGGCACAGCAAGATGCCCAGCATGGTGCCCCCCAGGGTGGCGATGAATGCGTTGCGAACCACCTTGGGAGAACTCGCCGACGCCGGTGGCGAGGCCTGGGCCAGCATGTACACATTGCTGGTGGTGGTCTGGCTCTCCATGTTCGTCGCCGAGAGCCGCCCGGCCACTGCATCCAGGGTGCGCTGCGCGTTCTCGACGTCGCGCTGCAGCACGGCCGCCTCGTCGCGCACCGCCTTCAGGCGCAGCACCTTGGTGCGCTGGGACTCCAGCGAAGCCCGCAACTCGCTCTCGCGCCTGCGGTTGATGTCGGCCGAGACGGCCACGCCGCCCGTGACGCGGCGCGTCTCGGATTCGAGCTTGCGCCGCAGCTCGGCCAGGGCGGCCCGCAGCTCGATCACCTGCGGATGGTTGTCGCCCAGGCGCGAGCTCACCTCCTGCAGGCGTGCGTCGGTGCGGCTGATGTCGGCCTTGAGCGAGTTGACCACGGGGTTGTTGAGCACCTCCTGCATCTTCTCGGCCGACGCACCCGAGGCCTGGGCCTGGCGGCTGGACGAATCGGAGCTCAGCGCCTGCATCCCCACGAGCTGCGAGGACAACTCGTTGAGCCGGGTGGTCTCGATGTCGAGCCGCTCGTCGTTGGCCACGAGCTGGTTGTCGCGCTGGAAGTTCGACAGGCGTGCCTGCGCCACCTCCAGAGCCTCGCGGGCCTCCTTGGCGCGCACGTCGAAGAAGGCCGCGTACTGGCGTGCCGGCGAGACGCGCAACTCGAGCGCGGTGTCGAGGTAGCCCTGGACGAAGGCGTTGGCCAGTCCAGCGGCAAAGCGCGGATCCTGGGCGGTGTAGGACACCGTGATGATGTTGCTCTCGCGCGAGGGCTTGACATCAAGGCTTCGGCGGTAGGTGTCGGCCAGCCAGTGCTCCAACGAACCCGCGCCCTTGGTGGCCTGCATCCACTCGTCGCGGATCTGCGGGTTCTCGGCCAGCTTGAGGTTGCGCACCACCCGCAGCGCTACACGCTCGCTGGTGATCACGTCCACCTGCGTGGCCATGAAGACCGAGGTTGTCGCAACCCCCGACAGCGTGCTCACGGGGTCGGGCTTGACATCGGCCACGACGGTCGCCGAAGCCTTGTATTCCTTGGGCAGCTTCATGCTGACGCCCACCGTGGCAGCCACGCAGACGAGCAGAACCAGCAGGCACACCCACCAGCGTGCCCGAAGGATGACGAAGAACTGTGCAACGCTCATGGGGTCACCTTTCAGAACAGGCTCTCGCGAACCTGGATCACATCGCCGTCCTGCACCCGGTCGTCCAGGGCCAGCTGCATCGTCTGCACGCGTCCTTCGCCCGCCTTGCGGTGCACGCGGATGCCCCGCTCGGTGCCGCGCGGGGTCAGGCCCCCGCCCGTGGCCAGGGCCTGCATCAGCGTCATGCCCCGCTCGAGCCGCATCGGCCCCGGGCGCTGCACCTCGCCGTAGATGTAGACCACCGGCTGGCGCTCCACCCAGATGGTGTCGCCGTTGAGGATGAAGGGGTCGCGGTCGCGAACCGGGCCGCCGGCAAAGAGGCTGGGCAGGTCGATCTCGATGCGCACGGGCCGGCCCTCGCGGTTACCCAGCACCACGACGGTGTCCGCGCCGAAGGGCGCGATGCCGCCAGCCATGGCCAGCAGGTCGGACAGCCGCAGATCCAGCGTCTCGAGCGCGAATCGCCCCGGCCGCTGGACGGCACCCAGCACGCTGGCCTGGTGCGCCCGGAACAGCGTGACGGCGATGGTGACCTGTGGCTGGCGCACGAAGTTGCCCGCACGCAGGCCGTCGACGATGGCGCGCTCGGCCGCCGTCACGCTCAGGCCGCCCACGCGCACGGCGCCCAGGAGCGGGAAGGAGATGGTTCCGGCCTCAGTGACGCGGGTTTCCAGACTCAGGTCGGGGTTCTGGTACACCCCGACTCGCAGCAGGTCGCCCGGCCCGATACGGTACTCGGGGGTCACGGCCGCCGGCGCGGCGGTTACCGGTTGCGCCAGTGCAGCGGCGCCGGCGGCGACGGAAAGCACGAGCGCGGCAAACGCGCGCAGCAGCCATGTATGCATCACTTGATCCCCATGCCCTTCAAGATTTCAGCGGACGTCATGCCCGAGGAGGCTGCCGCGGCAACGGGCACCGCTGCGGGCGCGGCCGAGGCCACCACCGGGCGTGAGCCGCTTTCCTCGGCAAACTTGCCCACGTACTGGATCTTTGCAGCCGTACGCAGGTTGCGGCGTTCATCATCGATGAACTTGCGCTTGCGCTCGTTGAGCAGGAACTGTTCGATCACAGGTTCGGCCTGCTTCAACTCCACCGGGTCTACGCGCGACGCCGTGACGATCGTCACCGAGGCACCGCTGGGCGTGGGCTCCAGGTAGGCCTCGCCGTCCTTCATGCGGGCGAGCTGGTCCAGCGCCGCCAGCGGCAGCTGCTCGGCCGGGCGGACAGCCTGGTTGACACCAAACTTCAGACCCTCGCGCTTGAGCCACTCCACGAACTGGTCGACGTTGCGAGACTCCTGGAGCTTCTTGCCCACAGCCTCGACCCGGTCGGCGGGAACCTGGATGGCGATCTCCTGCAGCGCGAAGACCTTGCGCTGCAAGAAAAGGTTGGGTTTGGACTCGAAATACTGCTTGATCTCCTCGCCCGTGGGACGAGGCACGGCCTCGGTCACTCGCTCCAGGTAGGCGCGCTCCAGCACGTCGCGCCGAGCGGCGTCCAACGTCTGGAGCACGCGCGGGTCGCGGTCAAGCTTGATTTCCTCCGCGCGCTGCAGCACCAGCTGCTGGTCAACGAGGCGCTCCAGCGCCTGCTTGGTGGCCGATTCGGTCTGGTCAGGGCGCACTCCGCGCTGCTGGCCGACGAGGAAGTTCACCTGGTGGACGGTGATCTCCTCCTTGTTCACCTTCGCCGCCGTCTGGGTGGCGACTGGCGCCGTCGGCTTCTCCGAGCAGCCTGCCATGAGCGCAATGGCGAGCGGAACGGACATAACAGAGAAGGCGGCTGCCACACTGCGAGCCGACGAGCGGTCTGGATACATCGATTGGGTCCCCGAAAGCAGGAGGGGTGCAGGCGCACCACAACTCCACCGGGATATCGACGCAGACTTTTCGTTCTTTAGGGTAACGCCCTGTGACGTCGGGCCAGGCGCACCTTCAGCCGCGGATGCCCACGTGCAGGGCGACCACGCCGGCGCTGAGGTTGTGGATGTCGACGTGGCAGAACCCGGCCGCGCGCATCATGGCCTTGAGCGCCTGCTGGTCAGGATGCATGCGGATCGACTCGGCGAGGTAGCGGTAGCTGGTCTCGTCGCCGGCCACCCACCTGCCCAGCCGCGGCAGCACCTTGAAGGAATACAAGTCGTACGGAGCGCGCAGCGCCGGGGCCACACGGGAGAACTCGAGCACCAGCAGCCGCCCCCCCGGGCGCAGCACGCGGCAGATCTCGGCAAGCGCGCGATCCTTGTGCGTCATGTTGCGCAGCCCGAAGGCCACGCTGGCCAAGTCGAAGCTGGCATCGGCAAAGGGCAGCTGCTCGGCATCGCACACGACGGTGGGCAGGCTCAGCCCCTCGTCGAGCAGGCGGTCCCGGCCCGCCCGCAGCATGGCCTCGTTGATGTCGGTGTGCCAGACGGTGCCCGACGGTCCAGCGGCGCGTGCAAAGGCACGCGTGAGGTCACCCGTGCCGGCCGCGAGATCGAGGACACGGTCCCCAGGCTGCACCCGGGCCACGGCCACCGCGTAGGCCTTCCAGGCGCGGTGCAGCCCGAGCGACATCAAGTCGTTCATCAGGTCGTAGCGCGAAGCTACCGAGTCGAAGACCTCGCGTACCCGGCGCGCCTTGTCCTGCTCGGGCACGCGCTCGAAGCCGAAGTCGACGCCCGTGTCGGGCTCAGCCATGGCTGGCACACCCGCCTGCGACAGCCGGCGCCCCCATTGGCGCATCACGGTCCACACCGGCGGCGGCGAGCCGGCCAAGATAGTCCTGCCAGCGCGCGTCCTGGTGGATGGCCAGATCGTGCAGGTAGGTCCAGCTGAAGATCCCCGACTCGTGGCCGTCACTGAAGATCGGCTTGATCGCGTAGTGGCCCACCGGCTCCACGGCGACGATGCCTACCCCGCGCTTGCCCGTCTGCAGGATCTCCTGACCCGGCCCGTGTCCCTGCACCTCGGCCGAAGGGGAGTAAACGCGCAGCAGCTCGCACGGCAGCCGGAAGGACCGACCATCTTCGTAGGACAGCTCCAGCACCCGCGAGGCGGCGTGGACGACGATGCCGGACGGTACCGGTGCGGAGACGATGTGCGTGTCTGACATCGTTCAAGTGTAGTCCGCACGCTGGCGGGGTGCGGTACTCTCCCGCCAGCCCGTGCGACCGGCTCAGGCAGCGCGACGGCGCCTGGCCACCCAGCCGATGGCCGTCAGGCCCGCCAGGAACAGGGCGTAGGTTCCAGGCTCGGGAACCGCCTGGGCCTGGAACTGGTACGTCGAGCCCGGCGCGTTCACAGCGCCCGTCACCTCGAAGCGATACGAAGTGCCGGCGGTCAGCGCAGCGAAGGTGAGCTGGGACTGGGTGGGCGAGGTCACGATGCTCGTGGCCAGGGCGGTCGGGTTGCCGGCCTCAAACAGGCTAATGGTCAGTCCGGTGATGCCGGGGCTCGCCAGGAACTGGGCCGTGCTCTGAACGCTGGTTGGGTTCGGGACAGTGAAGTTGAAGATGTCCGAGAAGCTGCCCGCGAGCTTCGTGACAGCCTGCTGGTAGGGCGCGGTCGGGATGGCGGGCAGGCTCCCGATTGCGAAGGTGTCGGCGCGCGCACCGCTGGAAGCCAGCAGTGCAGCGGCAGACAAGATGGCGGCAAGCGCCGG
This sequence comes from Rubrivivax sp., assembly GCA_044237995.1. Taxonomy (GTDB): domain Bacteria; phylum Pseudomonadota; class Gammaproteobacteria; order Burkholderiales; family Burkholderiaceae_C; genus Rubrivivax. The sequence continues at coordinate 10,626 of JBIIED010000075.1, forward strand.
CTTGAGGTTCATGGTGTTCTCTCCGATGAGACGTTGCCGACTTGGCAACGTGTTGGGGATTGTTTCTGTCAACTTCTTCACGCAAAACCCCCCGACCCGGGGGTTGCGGCGGCCTCGACCCCTGCAAACCGGGGGCGGACAGACGGACCGGGCCAGGGGAACATGGCTCATGCCACGCGGCGACGACGCGCCACCCAGCCCACCGCCGTCAAACCAGCGATGAACAGCGCGTACGTGCCCGGCTCGGGAACCGCCTGTGCCGAGAACGTGTAGGTCGTGGCTGCGTTGGCCAGGCCGGTCACGTCGTAGTAGTACGACTGCCCGGCCACGAGGCCGACGGAGTCGAGATTCACGGCGGTGCCGCTCTGGCTGCCCGTGCCCAGCAGCACGCCTGCGCTGCTGTAGAGCTTCACGACCAGGTTCTGGATCCCCGGGCTTGCCGCGAAGAACGCGGTGCTCTGCGCCACCGGGTTCACGACCGAGGGGAACAGGAAGTTGTAGCGATCGAAGAAGCTTCCCGTCACCGGCGCGACGTTGGTGTAGGGAGCATTGGGACTGACGGGAAGGGCCCCGATCTCGAAGGTCGTCGCATGTGTGCCAGTGGAGGCCAGCAGCGCAGCGGCAGACAAGATGGCGGCAAGCGCCGGCTTGAGTTTCATGGTGTTCTCTCCGGTGAGGCGTTGCCGACTTGGCAACGTGGAGAGCATTCTTTCTGCCAACTTTTGCACGGAACACCCCCGGGCCCGGGGGGTTCAGAACGTGCCCCCCTGGTATCAGGGGGCGGCGCGGGCGGGCCGCGCGCTACACCAGCACGCGCTCGATTCCGCCGGCGTTGGCCGCCGCCACATAGTCCTCGAGCCAGCTCGCGCCGAGCACGTGGCGAGCCATCTCGACCACGATGTAGTCGGCCTCCAGCAGGCCGTTGGCGAGGTCATCCTGATAGCGCGACAGGCCCTGCAGGCAGCTCGGGCAGCTGGTGAGCACCTTCACGGCCGAGGCACCGGCCGAAGGCGCCGGGTGCACCGCGCCACCGGCGCCCGCCGGGGCCACCAGCGCCCGCAAGGCGGCCTCGCCCTTGCGCAGCTCCTCCTCCTTGCGAAAGCGCACCTGCGTGGAGATGTCCGGGCGCGTCACGCCCAGCGTGCCGCTCTCGCCGCAGCAGCGCTCGCTCTTGAGCACGTTGGGGCCGACGAGCGCCTTGACGGTCTTCATCGGATCTTGCTGCTTCATCGGGCTGTGGCAGGGATCGTGGTACAGGTAGGCGCCCGCGTGGCCGTCGAGCGTGACGCCCTTTTCCAGCAGGAACTCGTGGATGTCCACGATGCGGCAGCCGGGGAAGATGTCCTCGAAGCGGTAGCCCTGGAGCTGGTCGTAGCAGGTGCCGCAACTCACGACGACGGTGCGGATGTCCAGG
>JBIIED010000327.1:0-3491 GCA_044237995.1 Rubrivivax sp.
CGCCTCGGCGGTGCGCCGCAGCGCCTGGCGCGCCTCGGGCTCGGCCAGCATCTGCCGCAGCCCGGCCGAGACCTCCGCCAGGTCGCGCCCGATGCGCGCAATGTCCACGCCCTCGAGCTGGGCCTGAAGCGCCTGCAGCCGTGTGGCGGCGGTGGGAATCTCGGCCGAGCCGGCCGGGGTCGTCGCGCCAGCCGTGCGCGTGCCTGCGCGCGCCGGGTCGAAGTCGAGGTCGACGTAGAGCAGCCCCGTGAGCAGGCTCTGCGTGGAAAGCCGTGCCACGAGCCCCTGCGCCACCAGCGCCGGCAGCGCAGGCCCGCTGGCCTGCGGGCCCAGCAGCGTGCGCAGCTGCCCGGCGTCCAGGCTCGCCACCACCGGCAGCGCCAGCGTGCCGCTTGCCGCACCCGGCAGGCCGATGGAGCTGACCTCGCCCACCCGCACCCCGCGCAGCACCACGGGCGCGCCCACCTGCAGGCCCCACACCGAAGAAGTGAAGCGCATCACCGCGCGCTCGCGCTGCCCAAAGCCGCCCAGGCCCGAGACGACGAGCGCGGACACCAGCACGGCAGCACCGGCCAGCGCCAGCGCGCCGATGCGCCAGGCCTGCGCGGCGCCGCTGGAGAGCCCCGGGGCGTCGGACGCGCTCAAGGCCCGAGCCCCGCTGCGGCGGCGAAGAAGCGGCGCACGACGCTCGAGGCGTGCCCGGCGAGTTCGTCGGGCGTTCCGATTGCCGTCATCGTCATCTCCTTGTCGTCCAGGTAGAGCGCACGGTCGGCCACCGCGCGCACGCTGCGGATCTCGTGCGTGACCATCACCACTGCCGTGCCCAGATGGTGCCTCAACTCCAGCACCAGTTCGTCCAGGCGCTGCGCATTGAGCGGATCCAGCCCCGAGCCCGGTTCATCCAGCAGCAGCAGCGGCGGCTCCAGCGCCAGCGCACGTGCCAGTGCCGCGCGCTTGCGCATGCCCCCGGAGAGTTGCGCCGGGGCCAGGCCGAAGGCTTCGCCCAGCCCGACGCGCTCGAGCAGCGTCTGCGCGCGCGCACGCAGTTCCTCCTCGGGCATCGCCGTGAACAGGCGCATCGGCAGCATCAGGTTCTCGCCCACCGTCATCGAGCTCCACAGCGCTCCGGACTGGAACATCACGCCCTGGCGCCGTCGCAGCCGCTGCTGCGCCGCCTCGGTGCCGGCGTGCAGGTCTTCGCCTTGCACGCGCACGCATCCCCGAACGGGCCGGTCCAGGCCTGCGAGGTGGCGCAGCAGCGTGCTCTTGCCGCTGCCGCTGGGCCCGACGATGACGAGCACCTCGGCGCGCGCCACCTCGAAGGCGACTTCCCGCAGCACCGGGCGGCCACCGGCGCACAGCCACAGGTCCTCGGCCTGCAGCAGGGGCACAGCCGCGGCGCTGCCGGGTGGGTGGGGTGGGCGATCGGCCATCCTCAGTACCCGAGCGCGGTGAAGACGACCGTGGTCGTGCACGCGGCTGCGACGATCCACACGAGGGAACGCACGACGGCGGCCGTCGTCGCCTCGCCCACGGCCTGGGCGCTGCGCCCGGCGTGCAGGCCCTCGCGGCAACTGGCCAGTGCCACCAGCGCCGCATAGAGCACGCCCTTGAAGAGTCCGATCCACAGGTGCGTGGGCGTGAGCGCGCGCAGGCACTGGTGCAGGTATTCGGGGCTGGACAGCCCGTAGGCCAGCACCGCGGCGGGCCAGCCGGCCAGCACGCCGGCCAGTGCCCCGAGGAGGATCAGCGGCGGGGCCAGCAGCACCAGCGCGCCGAGCCTGGGCAGCACCAGGTGGGCCACGGGGTCCACGCCCAGGGCGCGCAACGCGTCGATCTCCTCGCCGGCGCGCATCGACGCGAGCTGCGAGGCAAAGGAGGCGCCCACCCGCCCGGCCAGGACGATGCCCGTCATCATGCCGGCCAGCTCGCGCACCATCCCCACCGTGACGACGTCGGCCAGGTAGCCCTGTGCGCCGATGCGGCCGAGCTGTGCGCCTGCCATGTACGCGAGCATCAGGCCGATCAGGCTGCAGGTGAGCAGCACGATGGGCACCGAACGGGGCCCGGCATGGTCGAGCAGCCGCCGCCACTCGCCCGGTGCCGACCCTGCCCCGCCGCGCGCGCGGCGCGCGCCGGCCAGGAGCACTTCGCCCAGGAAGGCCACCGTCCACCAGGATCGCGAGCGTGCGGCAGGTGCGGCTGGCCAGTTGCGCTGAGGGTTCATCCGCGCATCATGCCGCGAGACTCCGAACGGCTGCGCGTGCCCCGAGAACGACCGCCTCGGGCCGTGCACGGGCGCCAAGGCCGGACCGCCCATGCACACCTCATCATCGACGACCCGCGCCCCTGTCTCGGGGCAGCTCCCTGTGCGGGGTCAACGGTGATGACAACGAGATAAATCTGTTATAGCAGCAGGGTCGTTACACGTGCGTTTGTCGCCGTTGCGCCCAATGCCGTGCGCCGCGGCGGGCGTGTACCCCTGCCTGCGCCGTGACCCGTGGCGCACCGCAGGCAGCCGAGCTCCTGGCCGCCTGCGGCCGGCTCAGCAGCGGGCTTGCGCTGCGGCGATGCGTGCGCGCAGCTCGGCAGCCAGCGGCTGGGGCACGCCGGCGCGCAGCGCCTCGAGCACGATCTGGCTGGCCGGCTGGCCCTGCACCAGAAGCTGCGCGCGCTCCGCTTCGGCCCAGGCATCGGCCAGCGCAAGCGGGTGGCGGTTCAGCACCTCGGCAGCGAGCTTGACCGAAAAGCTCTCGCCCGCCAGGGCGGCCAGGCGCGCCAGCTCCAGGGCGGGCGGGGACAGGCAGCCCAGCTGCGCCGCTGCGCGTGCTGCAAAGCTCGTCGGTTCGGGCCATCGCTGGCCGTCGGGGCCCGAGCCGGCCTCGCGCCAGGCGATGCGCAGCGCCTCGAGCACGAACTGCGGGTGGCCGCCTGTCAGGCTCAGCAGCGTCTTCGCGGCCGATCGACCCAGCCGGCCGCTACGGGCCGGTGTGCCGTCCTGGCCTTCCAGGCCTGCCAGATCGTCCAGGCCAAGCGAGTCCAGCAAGGCTTCCAGGCTCGTCTCGTCCAGCCGCCCCAGGAAGACCTCGGTGCTTCGACCGGCCGCCAGCAGCCGGGCGGCAAAGCTGTGGGGGATGCTGCCCGGCGCGCTCAGTCGCATGCTGAAGCACCAGCGCACCGGTGCGAGCTCGGCCAGCATCTCGAAGAGGGCGAGGGACGCCGGGTCGGCCCGCTGTACGTCGTCCACCGCCAGCACCTCGATGCCGGCTGCCTCCAGCAGCGCAGCCACCGGTTCGGCCCACGCCGAGGCGCGCTCGGCCCCGGCTTGCGGCGGTGTCCCGGGGGGAGGCTCCAGCAGGGGATGCAGGCGGTGGATCAGGTCCGGCTCGATGCGCGTGGCCGTGCCGCGCAGCACCGACTGCACCACGCGCCGCGCGGCCGCCAGCGGCCAGGCGGTCGCGTCGGCCAGCAGCGAGGCGCGGCACAGGCCC
>JBIIED010000328.1:0-3463 GCA_044237995.1 Rubrivivax sp.
ATGCACGCGCCGATGGCGTAGATGTCGGTCCAGGGGCCGAGCGCGCCGTCGCGGCGGTACATCTCCGGCGCCGCGAAGCCGGGCGTGTACATCGGGCGGATGAAGTTGCCTTCCTTGGACAGCACCTCGCGCGCCGCGCCGAAATCCAGCAGCACCGCCTTGTTGTCGTCGGTGATGAAGACGTTGGCCGGCTTGATGTCCAGGTGCAGCATCTTGTGCTGGTGCACGATGCGCAGCCCGCGCAGGATCTCGTCGAACAGGCTCCTGATCGTGCTCTCGCGAAACACCTTGTCACGCTTGAGGTCGCGCGCGGTGACGATGAAATCCTGCAGGGTGTCGCCCTGCAGGTAGTTCATCACCATGTAGACCGTCTCGTTCTCGCGGAAGAAGTTCAGCACCGAGACCACGCTCGGGTGGCTGATCTGCGCGAGGGAGCGCCCCTCCTCGAAGAAGCTCTTGAGGCCCAGGCGGTACAGCGGCTGCTTGTCGGGCTTCACGCGCGGCGTGAGCTCGCCCGGGGAGCGCTCGGCCAGCGACCCCGGCAGGTACTCCTTGATCGCCACCATCTGGTGCCGGTCGTCCTCGGCAAGGTAGACCACGCCGAATCCGCCTGCGGCGATGCGCTTGATCACCCGATACCCGCCGACGACCGTGCCCGCAGGCAAGGGGGCGGGTCTGGGCTTTGACATAATGGAACGAGACGCGCCGCGGCCAAAATCGATGACCGTTTATAGCATGACGGGGTACGCCAGCGTGCTGGCCACCATCCCCGCACCCTCGGGCTCGGCGCCCTCGCTGGCGCTCGAGCTGCGCTCGGTGAACGGGCGCTTCCTGGACCTCTCGCTCAAGCTGCCCGACGAGCTGCGCACCCTGGAGCCGCAGCTGCGCGAGCTCGTGTCGGCCGGCCTGCGCCGGGGCAAGGTGGAACTGCGCGCCGCGCTGCAGCGCGAGGGTGATGACGCTGGGGTGCCCCTTCCCACGCCGGAGTTGCTGGAGCAGCTGGCCCGGGCCGATGATCTCGTTCGCGCGCGGCTGCACGATGCCAGGCCGCTTTCGGTGCACGAGGTGTTGCAGTGGGCACGGGCCGGCACCAGCATCGCGGCTGGCACTGCGTCCGGCCCCGCAGAGTCGGCCGCGTCGGCCAGCGAGCCGGACACCGCAGCCCCGGCGCCACCGCCCACCCCCACACCCGCGCTGGACCGCGCGGTTCTCGAGGCCGCCCGCGGCGCCGTGCACGCCCTGCAGGCAGCCCGCGCCCGCGAAGGGGCCAAGCTCGTGGCGATGCTGCTCGGGCGCATTGCCGCGCTGCGCGAGCTGGCCACCCGCGCCGGCCCGCTCGTGCCCGAGGCCGTGGCCCGGCAGCGCGAGCGCTTCCTCGAGCGCTGGCGCGAGGCGCTTCAGGCCGCAGGCGCCGACAGCGCCTCGGCAGGCGCGGCAGACTCGGCCGCCCACGACCGCGCGATGGCCGAGGCCGCCGCCTACGCGCTTCGCATCGACGTGGCCGAGGAGCTCACGCGCCTGGACGCCCACCTCGACGAGATCGAGCGCCTGCTGCATGCCGGGGGCGAGCTGGGCAAGCGGCTCGACTTCCTCATCCAGGAGCTGCACCGTGAGGCCAACACGCTGGGCTCGAAGTCCGCATCGACGGCCCTGAGCGCCATCAGCGTGGACATGCGTGTGCTGGTGGAGCAGATGCGCGAGCAGGTCCAGAACATCGAATGACCCGGGCCCGGATGCCTCGCACGTAGACTTCCCCCATGGAAACCCCCGGCAACCTCTTCTGCGTCGCCGCCCCGAGCGGGGCGGGCAAGTCGAGCCTGGTGAAGGCCCTGCTCGAGCTCGACTCTCACCTGGCGGTTTCCGTCTCGCACACCACGCGCGCGCCGCGTGGGCAGGAGCACAACGGGCGCGAGTACTGGTTCGTCGACGAGCCCACCTTCCGCGGCATGATCGAGCGCGGCGAGTTCTTCGAGTGGGCTTCGGTGCATGGCAACCTCTACGGCACCTCCCGCATCGCGATTCAGGATCGCCTCTCGCGCGGGGAGGACGTGGTGCTGGAGATCGATTTCCAGGGTGCGCTGCAGATCAAGAAGATCTTCCCGCACGCCGTGCTCATCTTCATCCTGCCGCCGAGCTGGACGGAGCTGCGCCAGCGCCTGGAGCGCCGAGGCGAGGACGGCCCGGAGGTGATCGAACGGCGCATGGCCAATGCCCGGATCGAGGTGGCGCAGGCGCGGCACTTCGATTTCGTGATCGTCAACAGCCTATTCGAGACCGCGCTCTTCGACCTCAAGACGGTCGTGCACTCCCAGCGCCTGCGCTACGCCTCGCAGCAGCGCAGCCGCAGCACCGTGTTCTCGGCGCTGGGCCTGCTGTAGCTAACTCCGACGGTTGGCAAAGGGATCCAGGACATCCACGCCGAAAGGCGTGAAGTCCCCGGTGTTGCGCGTCACGACGGTCAGGCCATGCACTTTGGCGGTGGCCGCGATCATGCCGTCCTCGTAGAGCGTGTCGGAGCGGCGGTGCATCAACTGCGCCCAGGCGCGAAACACCGCCGCGTCCATCGGCAGCACGTTGTAGGTGCGGGCCACGCGGTCGAGCCAGTCCTCGATCTGTTCCGCCTTGGCCGCATCCTGCTCGCGCGTGATCTCCACGCCCGCCTGGATCTCGGCCAGCGTGACGACCGACACGTGCAGATCCGAATCCGCAACCCCTTGCAGCCAGGCGAGCACGCCCCCATGTGGCCGGGGCTTGCGCAGTTCGGACACCACGTTGGTGTCGAGCAGGTAGCCTGGCATCGACCGTCGGCGGGTCAGTCAGCCGCCCGAGGCTTGCGCCGGCGCGCCCGGCCCCTGGGCGGGATCGCGAACTCGGCGCGCCCCTCATCCGACAGCAGCAGTTCCTTGAGGGTGGGCCGCGCCGCCGCCTGCAGGCTTCGCCACTGGGCCACCGGCACCAACACCGCGGCCTCCTGGCCGCGCCGCGTCACCATCTGCGGGCCGTGGACGATGCACGCCTCCAGGAATTCGCTGAAGCGCGCCTTGGCGTCCTGCACAGGCCAGGCGCGCGGCTCTCGGGTGTTCAAACTGGTCATCTGACTAGTTTATTCCGTCCTGGCTGCACTTGTACAATGCGTGGTTGTTCTGAACGCAAGCGCCGCACCGCAGCGCCTGCCCACCCTGAAGGCACCCCATGGCCCGCATCACCGTCGAAGACTGCCTCACCAAGGTCCCGAACCGGTTCCAGCTCGTGCTCGTGGCCACGTACCGCGCGCGCATGCTCAGCCAGGGCCACGCCCCGAAGGTGGAAGCGCGCAACAAGCCCAGCGTCACGGCCTTGCGCGAGATCGCCGCCGGAGAGGTGGGCATCGAGATGCTGCGCCGCGTGCCGATCTAGCCTGCCGGCTTGACCCCACCCGGGACGCTACCAACGCCTTCGGGCGCCGTCCCCGCTAGGATCGGGG
>JBIIED010000076.1:0-11870 GCA_044237995.1 Rubrivivax sp.
CGCGCAGCGCGTACTGCTCCTCCGCGTGCATGCTCAGCACCAGCACCGGCTGGGCGGGGAATTCGCTCTTGATGCGGCGAAGCAGGTCCAGGCCCGGCATGCCCGGCATCGACAGATCGATGATGGCCAGGTCCACGTGCTGGGTGCGCAGCACCTGCAGCGCCTCGAAGCCCGACTCCGCCTGCAGCGCCACCCAGCGTTCGGGCGTGGACTCGAGGATGCGCTGCAGCCCCTCGCGCACGATCGCGTGATCGTCGACGAGCAGGATGCGCAGCGGGGCACCGGTGACGGGCTGGAGCATGGGGGGTGGTCTCTCAGGGTGCGGGGCCGGTCGCCCGCAGGGGGAGGGTTGCGCGCAGGCTCGTGCCGCCGCCGCGGCGCTGGCCGAGTTCGAGTCGGCCGCCGTGTGCGGCTGCACGCTCACGCATGCCGCGCAGGCCACAGCCGGCGCTCCCGGCCAGGGCAGCTTCGGGCAGCCCGACTCCGTCGTCTTCGAGCGTGAGGGTGACGTGCTCGGGATGCCAGCGCAGGCGCAAGTGAACCGACCCGGCCTGCGCGTGGCGGGCGACGTTGGTCAGGCCCTCCTGGGCGATCCGGTACAGCGCGAGGGACAGCTCACGGGACACCGGGGGCTCGTTTCCGTACACGCGCACGGAGAGGTTGATGCCCAGGGTGCGCGACGCATCGCGGCCGAGCGCGCGCAGCGCGGCGGTGGGTCCAACGTCAACGAGCTGGGTGGGGGGCTGGTCGCCCATGACGCGGCGCAAGGAGGCCGTGGCCTGGTCCACGAGCTCGGCCAGCTCGTGCAGCCGGCCTGGCTGCGCATCGTGCAGCAGCGATGCGAGCGTGAGCTGCATCGCGGTGAGATGCTGGCCGAGCTCGTCGTGCAGTTCCCGCGTGAGTCGACGACGCTCCGACTTGCGCTCGAGGTGCAGCCGATGGTTCAGGCGCATTTCGGGGGCGAGGTTGCCACCGTGTGCCTTCGGCGCCGGGGTGGGGTCAAGCGGGTCGGACATCCGTATTCGAATTGAATCTCAGGCACCGGGGTAGCCCTGGCATGTTAAGCGGCGGGAGATGCGGCTTTCGAACCATTCTTGGCACCTTGGGGGTCGCTTCGGGCAGTCGTAACGCCGCTGTGACGGCAGGGGCGGAGATGTCCGATCCGGATCACAGTGGGGCAGGCGCGCGGCCCGACGGGCGTGCCGGGTCCATCCGCTTCCCGGGCGGCATGGTGGCCGGGCTTGGGCAAGCCCGCTTTGTCCTGGCGCAACCCTCCCGCGCCTGGCCGGGTGGGGGGCGCGCGCCGCAGGCGCAGAAATGCGAACGATGGGCGTACGAAAGCCGCAGGGAAGCCGCAGGGAAGCCGCAGGGAAGGCGCAAGGAGGGCATGCGGAGGCGCGGACTCGGAATATTCCGAACGCGCTCAGGCTTCCGGACGGGCAACCCGAGGAATCCTGCTTGCGCTTGTCGCGGCGCACGCCGATTGCCGTTGATCGCAGGGCGACGGAAGCTTTGCGCATGCACCAGATGCGGTGCCCAACGCCGATCGACCACGACGAAGGAGAGGGAACATGGACATGATGCTTCAAGGGCAAAGCCCGATGGATTCGCGCAGGATCACCGAGCGGGCAGGCTGGTTTCGCCGGCCGGTCACGCCGGCGGGCGCAAACGGGCAGGGCAAGCTCTCGGATCTGCTGCAGCTCATGGGGGTGGCCTCCGACGAGCGGCCGGCGGGCGAGCCCTACGCCATTCCCGTGAGGCGTCTGCGCGCAGGCGCTTCCCTCTTCCACGAGGGTGCGCCGGCCGATCACCTGTACGTTGTCCAGCTCGGCAACTTCAAGTCGCTGCGCATGGCCGAGGACGGTTACGAGCAGGTGCTGGGCTTTGCCGGGATGGGGGAGATCCTGGGCTTCGACGGCCTGTCCAAGGGCCATTACCAGACCGCCGCCGCGGCGCTGGAGGACAGCCGGGTCTACGCCGTGCCGGTGCGCGCACTCGACGCCCTGCGCCAGCGCGTGCCTGCCTTCGACCGGGCGCTGCAGGCCGCCGTGAGCCGCGAACTGCTGCGGGCCAGCGAGATTGCCGACGTGATGTCCGCAGTGGCTGCCGAGGTGCGGCTGGCGCGCTTCCTGGTGCAGGTCTCGGGCCACATGGCCGAGCGCGGACAGTCGCCGCGCCGGCTGCTGCTGCGCATGAACCGGCGCGACATCGCCAGCTACCTGGGCGTGGCGCATGCCACCGCGAGCCGCTCCTTCGGCGCGTTGGCCGATGCGGGATACCTGAAGGTGGACAACCGCGCGGTCGAGATCGTCGATCTCGAGGGGCTCAAGGTGTGCGCGCGCAACACGCGTGGCACGCTGGAGGACATGGCGGCGCGGGCGTGAGCGGGCCGGGGCGGGCCGGAGCGGGCTAAACGGGGCCCGATCCGGGCCCGGCTTCTATCGGGTGACGCTGAGGTCGTTGACGACGCGCGTGATGCCGGGGGCCGCCCAGCAGGCGCCCTCGGCCGCCGTGCGCTCGGGCCAGGAGTCGACCCGCCCCTTGAGCGTCACTGTGGCGCCGCTCACATCCACCACGATGTGGCGAGCCTCGCGCTCGGCGTGGCGCGCCAGCGCGTCGCGGATGCGGTCGGCGATGTTGGACGGCGTCGTCTGCGGCTTGAGGGCGATGCCGTTGGTCACGCCCACGACGCCGGTGAGCGGCCGCACGGCCTTGACCGCCGCCACGCGCTGGTACTCCCAGTCCACCTCGCCGCCCAGGGTGACCCAGCCCCGCTCCACCTGCACGCGCACGCGGTCCTCGGGCACCAGGGCGTGCCACTTGAGCGCCGATTCGGCCGCCGCGGCAATCTCCGAATCGCTGCGCCGATGCCCGGGCTCGAGCTTGACGTCGATCTCCACTGCCACTGCGCGCACACCCTCCACACGCTGCACGGCACGCTGCACCGCGTACTTCTCGGCGTAGGTGTCCAGGTGTCCGGTGAGCGTGACCACGCCGTCGCGCACCGCCACGCCCACATGCGTGGGGTCGATGGCGGGGTCCCACTCCAGTTCGGACATCACGTCCTTGCGGATGTCCGCATCAGTCTTTGCGCTGTCCATCTCAGGCCTCCTGTTGATTGCGAACCCGGGATCCTCGGCCGCGAAAGGGCGCCCGTGCTTGCGCGCGAGCAATCGTCAGCGGGGCGGGGTAGAGTGCCTGCGTGCAACCGTCTGCCCCGAACGCCTCCGACATCGAGCCGGTGCTGAAGTACCTGCGTGCGTGCGGGCACCCGGACTTCCTCAGCTACAAGGCCACCACGCTGCGCCGGCGCATCGAGCGGCGGGCTGCGCTGCACGGCCTCTTCGGTTCGCAGGCCTACCTGGAGCTGCTGCGCGCCAGCCCCCAGGAGGTGGCGCTGCTGGCGCGCGAGCTGCTGATCGGGGTGACCGCATTCTTTCGCGACGAACCCGTGTGGCGGGTGCTGGGCGATCAGGTGCTGCCCGAGCTGCTGCGTCGGCGCCCGGCAGGCGAGCCCCTTCGGGCCTGGGTGGCGGGCTGCTCCACGGGCGAGGAGGCGTTTTCGCTGGCCATGGTGATCGAGGAGGCGATGGCGGCTGTGGAGCCCGGCCAGCGCGTGCCCGTGCAGATCTTTGCCACCGATCTCAACCCCGAAGCCATCGCCGCGGCGCGGCGTGCCGTGTACCCCGCCGGTGTCGCCGAGGAGGTGGGCCCCGAGCGGCTGCGGCGGCATTTCGTGGCCGCCGGCTCGGGCTGGCGCGTGGTGCAGCCGGTACGCGAGATGGTGGTCTTCGCCAGCCACGACATGCTCACGGCTCCGCCCTTCCTCAGGCTGGACCTGCTCACCTGCCGCAACGTCCTGATCTACTTCGGCGCGCCCGTGCAGCGCCGCCTGTTCCCGCTCTTTCGCTACTGCCTGCGGCCCGAAGGGGTGCTGGTGCTGGGCCAGGGTGAGACGGCATCCGGCTTCGACGCGAGCTTCGAGACCCTCGACGCGCGCCTGCGCCTGTACAGGCGCGCACCCTCGGGCCGCGGGCCCGACTCCCTGCCCGAGGCCGTTTGCGCCTCCACGCCTGCCTCCCAGGCACCCTACGAGGAGCGCGCGATGAGCGAGACCCCGACACCGGCCGGCCGGCTGCAGGCGGCGGCCGACCGCCTGCTGCTGCAGGAGTTCGCGCCTGCGCTCGTGGTCGCCGATGCGCAGGGCAACATCCTCTACACGAGCGGCTACATCGGGCCCTACCTGGACGCGCCCGCCGGCCGCGCCGACTGGAACCTGCACGTGATGGCGCGAGGGGGATTGCGCGAGGCGCTGGCCGAGGCGATGGCGCTGACGGTCGCGCGCGGGGGTTCGCTGGAGCTGCCCGACCTGGCGCTGCAGGGGCCACGCCTGCCGCAGCGCGTGCACGTCACGGTGCGCGCGCTGGCCAACCCGCCCGAGCTGGCCGGCAACGTCCTCGTCACCTTCCGCGACGTGGTGGTGGCAGGCATGCCAGCCCCGCGCCGGCGCGGCCGACGCGCCAGCGACCGCACGCTGGAGACCGAGATCGCGCGCGCCCGCGACGAGATGCAGTCGCTGCGCGAGGAGATGGGGGCCTCTCAGGAGGAGCTGCAGGCCGCCAACGAGGAGCTGCAGTCGACGAACGAGGAATTGCGGTCGGCCAACGAGGAGCTCAACGCCTCGCGTGAGGAGCTGCTGGCCATCAACGACGAGATGCACGCGGTCAACCACGAGCTGCAATCGCGCCTGGCCGAGCTCGTGCTGGCGCAGAGCGACCTGCGCAACCTGCAGACCGTGAGCGAGCAGGCGGTGGTGTTCCTGGACGCAACGCTGCGCGTGCGTGGCCTCACCGAGCGTGCACGCGCGCTGCTGGGCCTGCGCGACGAGGACATCGGGCTGCCGCTTGCCGAGCTGTCCAGCCGGCTCGGGCAGCCGGGCCTCGTGCAGCAGGTGCGTGACACCTTGCGCACCCTTGAGCCCCTGGTGAACGAGTGCGTCGGCCTCAACGGGCGCGTGGTGGGCGTGCAGGTGCGGCCCTACCTGCGCCTGGACGGCGTGATCAGCGGTGCGGTGCTGGCCTTGCGCGACGCACCTGACGCTTAGCCGCTGAAGAAGCGTGCCCGCCCTCGCCGAGGGCGCCCCAGGCCTGGCGCACCACCGACAGCCGGGTGAGCTGCGTGGCCACGCGGTGGTTGACGCTGCCCGCCGGCACCTGCCCCTTTGCGTCCGGGATTCCGGCAGGAATGCCGGTGAGTAGCTCGATGGCCTGGTCGGCGTCCTCCACGGCCCAGACGTGGAAGGTGCCGGCGCGAACCGCATCCACCACTTCCTCGCGCAGCATCAGGTGCTGCACGTTGGCCTGCGGGATCACGACGCCCTGGCCCTCCTGCAGCCCTCTTGCGTGGCACAGGTCGAAGAAGCCCTCGACCTTCTCGTTGATGCCGCCCACGGCCTGCACGCGGCCGAACTGGTTGACCGAGCCGGTGACGGCCACCGACTGGCGCACCGGCAGAACCGCCAGCACCGACAGGAGCGCACACAGCTCGGCCAGCGAGGCGCTGTCGCCCTCCACCGGGCCGTAGGACTGCTCGAACACGAGGCTCGCGGCCAGCGACAGCGGCAGCTCCTGCGCGTAGCGTGAAGCGAGGAAGGCCGCCAGGATCATGACGCCCTTGCTGTGCAGCGGCCCGCCGAGAGCCGACTCGCGCTCGATGTCCAGCAACTCGCCGTCGCCCAGGCGCGCAGTGGCCGTCACGCGCATCGGGTAGGCAAAGCGCAGGTCGCCCACTTCGGTGTAGACCAGGCCGTTGACCTGCCCCACCTGCTGGCCGCTCGTGGCGATCAGCAGCAGGCCGCGGCGCAGCGCCTCGTGCAGCTCGTCTCGCAGGCGGTCGATGCGGCGCGTGCGGGCGGCCAGGGCCTGCACCACGTCATCGCGCGCCACAGCGGCGCGCCCGGCGCGGCGTGCACCGGCGTCGGCCTCGTGCATCAGCTCGAGGTACCGGCCGGTGCGGGTGGACAGCCGCCCCGCATCCTCGGCCAGGCGCGCCCCGTGCTCGACCAGCCGCGCCACGGCGTCACGTGAGAGGGGGCGCAGGCCGTTCGAGGCAGCCATCGAGCCCAGCAGCGCTGCCAGCTGCGCCGTGTGGAAGGCGTTGCGCTCGACGTCGTCCTCGAAGTCGGCGGCCACGCGAAAGAGCTCGCTGAACTCGGGGTCCATCGATTGCAGCAGATAGTAGTGCTCGCGCTCGCCCACCATCACGACCTTGAGCGTCAGCGGGATCGGCTCGGGCTCCAGCGGCACGGTGCCGAGCCAGCCGAGCATCTGCGGCAGCGACTCGACGCGCACCTCGCCCGCTCGCAGCGCGCGCTTGAGCGCTGGCCAGGCCCAGGGCTCGGTCAGCACCTTCAGCGCATCGAGCACGAGCGCGCCGCCGTTGGCGCGGTGCAGCGCGCCGGCGCGCACCAGCGTGAAGTCGGTGAGCAGCGTGCCCAGGTGCGCCGTGTGGTCCACACGGCCGATGAGGTTGACCAGCGTCGGGTGGTCGCAGCTGACCACCGGCGCATGGCCGTCGGGCTCGCGCGCCACCAGCAGGTTCACGCGGTAGCGGTGCAGGGCCAGGCCGCCGCTCAGCCCGGCGGGGCCGACCCAAGAGGAGAGGGTTGAGGGCGCTGCCGAGCCTTCGTCTTCTTCGGCACGGGGCTGCTCGCGCAGCTGGTCGCCCGCCTCCAGGATGTCTTGCAGCACCTCCCCCAGGAAGGCCGTGACGGGCGGCAGGTGCGCGAAGCGCTCGCGCAACTCGTCTAGCAGTTGGCCCGCTGCCAGGCCCATCGTGTCGCGCGTGGCCTCGCGCAGCCGCAGCTGCATCTGCCGGCGCGTGCGCGGCAGCTCGTTCAGCAGGTTGCGCAGCTCGTCACGCAGGCTCTCGATGGCGCGCGCCAGCCGTTCCCGCTCCTCGGTGGAGAGGGCATCGAAGGCCTCGGCGGCCAGCGGCTCGCCGTCTTTCGTCGGCGCGAAGGCAAAGCCCTGCGGCGTGCGCAGCAGCGCCACGCCCTGCGCGGCGGCGCGAGTGCCCAGGGCCTGCAGCCCCTGCTCCTCCAGCTGCTTGGTCTCCGACTGGATGGCCTCGAGTCGCGAGCGGTATTCGTCGCCCTCGAAGGCGGTGGCCAGGGCGCGACCGAGTTCGAGCACGAAGCCCTGCATCGCGGCGCGCAGCTTCGTGCCTTCGCCCGGGGGCAGGCTCAGCGCTCGTGGGCGGTTCGGGTCTTCGAAGTTGTTGAGATAGACCCAGTCTGGCGGCGTCTCGCGCGTGGCGGCGTGGGCCTGCAGCAGCTGCCGCACGAACCCGTGCTGGCCGCTGTCGGGCGCTCCGAGCACGAAAACGTTGTACCCCGGGCCTTGCACCTCCAGGGCCAGCTGCATGGCCTGGACCGCGCGTGCCTGCCCGAAGGGCTCGGTGGGCGGTGCCAGGGTGGCCGTGGTCTCGAAGTCGAGGGTGGCCGGGTCGCAGGGGCGGTACACGGACTGCGCTGGCTGCGCGAGCGGGTGCGCCTGCGCGCGCGGCGCCGGCCCGCCCGCGGTGCCGGGCACGGCCGGCCCGGCCGGAACGTGGGGGGCGGCGCCTTTCAGTGCGCCCCCTCGGCGCCCGGCCCGGGTAGCCGGGTGTGCGTGCGGCCCGCGAGGTGGGCCAGTTCAGCCTCCGCCTGCAGCCAGTCGTCCATGGCGTGCCCGTCGTTGCACCCGCGGCGTTCCCACAGCGTGTAGGCGTGCAGCCGGATCACGGCCTCGCGTGCGAGGTCTGGCGGTGGACTGACCGGATCGGCGTGAGTGGCCTGACCGCCTCGGCCGGGGGCGTTGGCAGCGGCGGCAGTCGGCAAGGACGCCGCGGAGCGGGCGGCAGGGTGGGTCGGCAGGGAGGCTGCGGCGCCGCGTGTGCGCGGGCTGCGGGCCGGGCGTGAGGCGGGATCGGCCGGGTCGGCCGGGTGTTTGGGTTGGGTCGAGGGCATGAAGGCTCCTGTGGAAGAAGATGCGCCGGGGTGCGCTGGCACCCGGGTGCGATGCCAGGGATCCTCGGTGGCGCAGGCACGGTGCCCGTTGAGCCAGTGCAAGGCCGGGCCCCTACGCGGCGGCACGCCGTCAGTCCATCGTCACCGGTCCGGTGCGTGCGCGTGCGGGAAAGCTCATCGACCACGCAAGCCAGTGCCAGGCGCTCGGGTTGTCACGTGCAAAGCGCAGCCAGCCGGCCACCTGCACCTGCGTGAAGCGCCGGTACGACGTCCCGTCGTCCACGCCATGGGCATGGTGCAGGGCATGCGTGAGTTCGTGCAGCGCCACGATGGGCAGGTGGCACCCCGCCAGCCCCGTGCACAGCTGCACCTCGCGCCGGTTGCCGTCGTACCAGCCGAAGGCGTGGCCGCTGGCCGCGCGCGAGATCACCCGCACGCGCACCGGCTTGCCCGCCACGAGCACGCGCCGCGGCAGCGGCGGCTCGGCGGCGAACGCACCTCGCACGGCGCGGTCGTGGTGTCGCCGTCCGGGCAGCACCTGGCTCAGCAGCAGGTTGAACCACAGCCAGGCGCGCGGATTGCGCTGTGCGAACTCCATCAGCCCCGTGGCCAGGCTGTGGGTGTAGGCCTCCTCGATGCATCCTTCCTGGCAGCCCTTGCTGAAATGCGCCAGGCGCACCACGCTCTCCAGGAAGGCCTCGGCCAGCGCCCAGCCCGAGAGGTCCTGGCGCAGCTCCACGCGGTGCGCCTCCAGGTTCAGGCATACCCGCCTGCGGCCGTCCTCCATGGCGTGGCGGGGTCGCAGCTCGAATGCCACCCGGTAGGGGCCGAGCACCACGTCGAAGGGCAGCCGCGCAGCCCATTGCCGGGACGGCGCCTGTGCGGTGGAGTGATTCGCCGCTCGGGCGCGTGCAGTCATCTCGGGCATGTGGGTGTGGTCCTCCTGCGTCAGCACGATAGGCAGCGCCCGCTCCAGCCGATTGCGCGCACGCAACGCCGGCCGGGCCCGGCTGCCTACCCTTGCGCGCCTTCGATGACCAAACCCCGCGGCACCCCCGCCCGACGCCCTTCATGACTGATCCATACGTCCCGATCGCCGAGCTCCTGCCTGCCGAAGAAGGCGAAGTGCCGCCGACGCACGCGAGCTTCCTGGAGGCGTCGCGCCGCTATCTCTTCGAGGTGGTGTTACCGGCCGGGCAGGAGCCCGGCTGGAGCCTTGCGCGCGAGCCGCGGCGGCCGTGGATCAGCAGCCGTGCCGCCCGGCGCTCACGCGCCTGGCCTGCGGCTTCGGGGCCATGGGATCGGCGATGAACTGCACCGCGGTGCCCACCTGCAGGTGCTCGAAGACGGGGTCGGCCACGCTGTCGCGGGAGAACCAGAACTCGCTGCCATCGGGGGTGCGGATGAAGCCGTAGCCGCGCAGCTCGGGCGTGTCCTCGAACACGCGCACCACCTCGCCGTGCAGCGGCAGGGCGTGGAGCTTCTCCTGGCCGCGGGCGCGCTCGAGCGACTGCTCGAGCTGGCGCCGCATGTCGGCGAAGGCCTCGCGCAGCGCGATGTACACATCCTCGTCCTGGACGCGGTCCACCGTGAACTCGTGGCCGGGCACCGTCAGGTGCAGGCGCACGCCGAAGGGCCGCCCCTGCTGACGGTGCTTGTGCAGCAGCGCCACGTCGACACGGCATCCCATGATGTCGTGCCGCAACCGTTCGAGGTGGCGCACCTTGCGGCGCGCCTGTTCCTCCAGGGCCGGAGAGGCCGCCATGTCATGGAAAACGACCTGCAGGGGCAGCTTCATGGTGGCAGCCTCCCTCAGGCTCAGTGCACGGCCAGGCGTTTGGTCTCGGCTGCCCCCTTCTTGGGCAGCGTGAGCTCGAGCACCCCGTTCTCGTAGCGGGCATCGGCCTTGGCCTCGTCCACCGGGCTCGAGAGCGTGAAGGCGCGGCTGGCGTAGCCGTACTGGCGCTCGTGGCGCAGCACCCGGCCGGGCTCGCGCGCCTCGCGCTCCTTCTTCAGCTCCGCGCTGATCGTCACCATGTTGCCGTCGATGCGCACATCGATGTCCTCCTTGCGCACGCCGGGCATGTCGGCCTTGACGACGTAGTTGCCGTTCACCTCGGAGAGGTCGACGCGGATCCGGGGGGCCGGCTCGGCGCTCTCCCAGCGCCAGGGGCGCATCATGCTGCGCACGGCGTCGTCGAAGATGTCGGGGGCGAGCGGGTCGAACAATCGCAGTTCGTTCATGGTCATGGCTCCTGTGAGGGACGAAGGATCGGTGCCGCCTGGGTCTCAGGCTGGAACCGAGGGAAGCCAGGATGGTGGAAGGGGCCCGGCGCCGGGCATTGCGTGCGCTCAGCGCGCGGCGGTGACGATTCGGGGGGTCAGGCGGGTACGGGGGCGCGTGCCCACTGCAGCACCCACGGGCCGTCGCGCTGCGCCACGAGTTCGGTGCCCAGGTCGCGCCCGCCCTCGTTGAAGAGCGTGTGCAACCATTCGCGGGCCTCGCGGTCGGCGTGCACGAGGCGCATGCGAAAGCGCTGCATGGGCACCACCTCGAGCCGGCGCAGCAGCCCGCGTGCGCGGTCCAGGCGCGCGAGGTACAGGCAGGCCACGTCGGCGCGCGGGTTGCCGGGTCGGGTCTCGATGCCCTCGTAGTCGTTGATGAGGTCGCCGCAGCCGTACAGGATCAGTTTGCCGCGATAGACCTCCACCGGCAGCGGGTGGTGCGAGGAGTGCCCGTGCACCACATCGGCCGCACCCAGGTCGATCAGCCTGCGCGCGAAGCGTCGGTGCTCGCGCGGAACCTGCAGCCCCCAGTTGGGTCCCCAGTGGATCGACATCACCACGATGCCGTCGCCGCGGCGGTGGCGGGCGGCGTCGGCGGCGAGGTCGCGAGCGGTGCTGTCGGACAGGTCGGGCAGGCGCGCGATGCCGCTTTGGCGCGGGCCGGCCGTCCAGCCCCCGGGCACGCCACTGTCGCTGGTGGCGCACGAGAACACGAGCAGCCGCCGCCCCTGACCGATGGGCAGCGAGGCGGGCGCCCAGGCGGCCTCGCCGTCCTCGCCCGCGCCGGCCGTGGCGATGCCGGCCTCGCGCAGCGTCTGCAGCGTCTGCAGCAACCCCGGTCGCCCCCAGTCGAGCACGTGGTTGTTGGCCAGGGTGCAGCAGTCCAGCGCGCCCGATGCGAGCACGCCGGCGTTGGCGGGGTTCATGCGGTAGCGCACGGCCTTGCCAGGCCAGGCCTCGTCGCTCGTCGTCACCGCCGTCTCGAGGTTGGCGATGCGCAGCTGCACGCCGGCGTGCTCGATGGCCTGCAGCGCATCGCCCCACACGTAGCGGTTGGAGACGGCGCGAGGCAGCGCGCCGCTGCGCCGCTCCGCCATGCGCAGGTACTCCCGCGCGTCGCCCACGCCAGCCTCGTCGATGGCCGGCGAGCCGGGGTGGGCCAGCAGCTGGTCGATGCCGCGCCCGGTCATCACGTCACCGGCCAGCAGCAGCGTCAGCGTCTCGGCAGGGGCGCGGGTCACGTCGAGCATCGGACGGCCTCCTGTACGGCGTGGAGGTCCTCGACCCCCCAATCGGCTCTGTGGGCTCTGTGGGCTCCGCGGGCTCCGTAGGCCCGGTGCGCGAAGTGTTCCCAGTGCGTATGCATCGTGTCTGCGTTTGTGCCCGAGCCCGGATGCGCGGGCGTTGAGCGCGTGCAACGGTGCGTGCGCGCCGGCGCCTAAGGTCCCTTCGAAACCTGCAGCCGCCACGCCATGCGAACCCGCCACGCCTCCCCCGCCAGAAAGACCGCCAGAGCGCCCGCGCCGCGTGGGGCGGCAGCCGTCATCCCGGAGCGCCCGGGGCCGGTGGACGAAAC
>JBIIED010000329.1:0-3453 GCA_044237995.1 Rubrivivax sp.
CCTCCTACCTCTACCCGCGCACGCCCGTCACCGACGCGCAGCTGGCTGCCTACGAGGCCGAGGGCTTCGAGCCGAGCCTGCACGTGGACACGGGCTGCCTCGACTACACCCGTGCCTCCCTGGAGCGCAACTACAGCGAGCAGCTCGCGCTGTGGCGCAGCCGCTTCCCGAGCCTCGGGCCCGTGCGCACGCAGCGCCACCACTGCATCGTCTGGAGCGACTGGGCCAGCGGTGCGCTCGTGCAGTTCGCCCAGGGCATGCGGCTGGACACCACCTACTACCACTGGCCCGGCAGCTGGCTGGGCACCACCGCTCCGGCCTACATGACCGGCTCGGCGCAGCCCATGCGCTTCGCGGACCTGGACGGCACGCTGATCGACGTCTACCAGGCCGCCACGCACCTGAGCGACGAGTCCGGGCAGGTCTATCCGCTGGCGGTGGACGCGCTGCTGGACGCCGCCCTGGGCCCGCTGGGCTACATCGGCGCCTTCACCGTCAACGCCCACACCGACGCCGCCACCTCCGCCGTGGCCGACGCCGTGGTGGCCTCGGCCACCGCGCGTGGCGTGCCCGTGATCTCGGCACGCCAGCTGCTGGCCTGGCTCGATGCACGCAATGCCTCGAGCTTCGGCGACATCGCCTACGCCAACCAGGTGCTCGCCTTCACGCTCAGTGCTGCGCCCGATGCGCGCGGGCTGCGCGCCACGCTGCCGATGCGCCACAACGGCCGCACCCTGACGGCCCTGGCCCGCGCCGGCGTGGCCGTGCCCTTCACGACCATCACGTTCAAGGGCAGCGAGCTGGCGATGTTCGAGGGCGTGTCCGGCAGCTGGACGGCCACCTACGGCGGCACCGACGGCGGGGGCGGTGGAGGAGGCAGCAGCTGCCCCTGCACCGCGTGGCCCGACACCGCCGTGCCAAGCGTGCCTTCCGCCAACGACACCGCCGCCGTCGAGCTCGGTGTGCGCTTTCGCACCGATGTGGACGGGCTGGTCACGGGCGTGCGCTTCTACAAGGGTTCGGCCAACACCGGCACGCACGTGGGCTCGCTGTGGAGCACTTCGGGCCAGTTGCTGGCGCGTGGCACCTTCGGTGCCGAGACGGCCACCGGCTGGCAGCAGCTGAACTTCGCCACGCCTGTGTCGGTGAAGGCCGGCGTCGTGTACATCGCGTCGTACTTCGCGCCACGCGGCAGCTACGCCATCGACGAGGGCTACTTCACCGGCCGCAGCGTCGACCGCGCGCCGCTGCAGTTCCTGGCCGACGGCACCGCCGGGGGCAACGGGCTGTACGCCTATGCCAGCGCGCCCACCTTCCCGACCGCGACCTGGCGCGCCAGCAACTACTGGGTGGATGTCGTCTTCTCGCCAACCACTGCGCCCCCTCCGCCCCCGCCGCCCACGAACGCATGCACGAGCCCTGCCAATGCCACCGTGGCCGAGAACTGCCTGGCCGGCGCACCGCGCAGCCAGTGGGACGTGACGGGTGCCGGAGACCTCTCCATCCAGGGCTTTGCCGCGCAGATGTCGGCCAACCGCGGCGAGACGGTGTCCTTCAAGGTGAAGACCGATGCACGTGCGTGGCGGGCCGACATCTACCGCCTGGGCTGGTACGCCGGCCTGGGTGCGCGCCTGGTGGCCACCGTGCAGCCCTCGGCAACGCTGCCCCAGGCACAGCCCGCCTGCCTGACGCAATCCTCCACCGGCCTCGTCGACTGTGGCAACTGGGCCGTGTCGGCGAGCTGGGCGGTGCCCGCCAGCGCGGTCTCGGGCATCTACCTGGCGCGGCTCGTGCGCACCGACACGGGCGGCGCGAGCCACATCGTCTTCGTCGTGCGCGATGACGCGAGCCGGGCCGAGCTCCTCTTCCAGACCTCGGACACCACCTGGCAGGCCTACAACGACTACGGCGGCTCGAGCCTGTACAAGGGAGGGCCTGTGGGCCGAGCCTACAAGGTGAGCTACAACCGGCCCTTCAACACGCGCGCGGTGGACAACGGGCAGGACTGGCTGTTCAACGCCGAGTACCCGATGCTGCGCTGGCTCGAAGCCAACGGCTATGACGTGGCCTACACCACGGGCCTGGACGTGGACCGCGACGGCTCACGGCTGCGCAGCCACCGCGTCTTCCTCTCCGTGGGTCACGACGAGTACTGGTCGGGCGCGCAGCGCGCCAACGTGGAAGCCGCGCGCGATGCGGGCATGCACCTGGCCTTCCTCAGTGCCAACGAGGTCTTCTGGAAGACGCGCTGGGAACCGAGCCTGGATGCCTCGCGCACGCCCTACCGCACCCTCGTCTCGTACAAGGAGACCCACGCCAATGCCAAGATCGACCCCGACCCCACGTGGACGGGCACCTGGCGCGACGCACGCTTTTCCCCGCCCGCTGATGGCGGCCGGCCGGAGAACGCGCTCACGGGCCAGCTCTTCATGGTCAACGACGGCGCCACCGCGGGCATCACCGTACCTGCCGCCGAGGGCCGGCTGCGGCTGTGGCGAGGCACCTCGCTGGCCACGCAGGCCGCCGGCACCAGCACGACGCTGCCGGTGGGCACGCTCGGCTACGAGTGGGACGTGGACGTGGACAACGGCGTGCGCCCGCCCGGGCTGATGCAGCTCTCGCGCACCACGGTGGCCAACGCCCCGGTGCTGCAGGACAACGGCTCGACCTACGCCAGCGGCACCGCCACGCACACCCTCACGCTGTACCGGCACGGGAGCGGCGCGCTCGTGTTCGGGGCCGGCACCGTGCAGTGGTCGTGGGGGCTGGACGCCACGCACGACCGCGCCGGCACTCCTGCCGATGCGCGCATCCAGCAGGCCACCGTCAACCTCTTTGCCGACATGGGGGTGCAGCCGGGCACCCTGCAAGCCGGCTTGGTGAAAGCCACCGCCTCCACCGACACGGTGCCACCCACCTCGACGATCACCGCGCCCCTGGCCGGTGCCAGCGTGGCCAGCGGCACGCTCGTCACGGTCACCGGCACCGCGACCGACACGGGCGGCGGGCGCGTGGCGGGCGTGGAAGTCTCCACCGACGGCGGCAGCACCTGGCGCCGAGCGCAGGGGCGTGAAGCGTGGTCCTTCAGCTGGACGCCGACGACGATCGGCACCGCCGTGCTGCGCAGCCGCGCCGTGGACGACAGCGGCCGCCTAGAGACACCCGCGGCCGGCGGCGCCGTGACGGTCACGGCCCCTACCTTCGCCTGCCCGTGCACGCTGTGGCCGGCCAGCGCCGTACCGGCCACGCTGGCCGACCCCGAGACCCGCAGCGTCACGCTCGGCGTGCGCGTGACCGTGCTGCGAGATGGCTTCATCACCGGGGTACGCTTCTACAAGGCCTCCACCAACACCGGCACCCATGTGGGCGGGCTGTGGAGCAGCAGCGGCCAGCTGCTCGCACAGGCCACCTTCAGGAACGAGGCCACGAGCGGCTGGCAGCAGGTGGACTTCG
>JBIIED010000330.1:0-3449 GCA_044237995.1 Rubrivivax sp.
AGCCGCGCCAGCGTGGCCACGCCGTGCTCGCCGGTGGCCACGGGGTCGGCAATCACGCACAGGATCGTGCCGCGCGCCGTGGGCACCGGGCTCCAGCGGCACGACAGCGACTCCAGCCCTGGCACGGGGCCGGCTGCGGCGGGCACCTGCCAGCGCGCCCCGGCCTTGACCCAGGCGTCGGCCTGCTCCACCCCGTCGCCCAGGAACAGGCCGATCGTGTTGCTGCCGCCGAAGTCGTGCAGCGCAGCGAGCACCTGCCAGCCGCTGGCTCGCAGGGCCGACACCGGCACGAGCCCGGCACGCAGCTTCACGCCCAAGGCGTCGTCGGCCCAGTGCACGAGCGCGCCCAGCACCTGGCGCACCGCATCGGCCCGGCCGGGAGGCACGGCGGCAAGGGCGCCATCCCCGGTGAACTGGCAGGCCGCCGCGTCTGCCTCCTGCGAGAGCACGGCCGTGAGCGCAGCCACCGCAGCGCCGGCGACGAAGTTCACCTCACGGTCGTGCCCCTGGCGTGCCAGCTCCGTGCTGCCCACCACGTCCACGATGGCCACCGACCACTCGGGCCCGAGCCGCGCGTACATGAGGGGGTCCAGCGCATCGCGCTGGAAATCGAAGACGCTGGGCAGCGTCGCGGCACGGCGCCCGACAGGCTCGCGCAACTCCACCTGCAGGGTGTCGGGAAACTCCAGGACGCTCTCAAGTGCCATCGGCATCGGGATCGGGGGGGGGTGGTGCGCAGGCTCTCGTGACGCCTCGTTATCGGCCCGATCCCGGCCCGGGTTGAGGAGCCAGCCGGCCGGACCACCACGCCTGGCGCACAGGTACCATCGCCTCAGGCAGGTCGTGCCGGACCGCCCACCCTCTCGCGTTCACCCGGCAAAGGATCACCATGTTCACCCGTCGAAGCCTGCTGGTCTGCTCCGGTGCCGCACCGCTTGCGGCGCTCGCGCAGCCCGCCTACCCGAACCGCCCGGTCAGGATCGTCATCCCCTTTGCCGCCGGTGGCCCGACGGACATCGTGGCCCGGCTGATCGCAGAGCGGATGTCGGCGCTCATGGGCCAGTCCTTCCTCGTCGACGCCCGGCCCGGCGCGGGCGGCGCGATCGCCGCAGAGGCCGTTGCGCGGGCTGCGCCCGACGGCTACACGCTGCTGATCGGCACGGCCACCACCCACGCCGTGAACCCGTCGATACCGGGTCGCAAGCTGCCCTTCGATCCCGTCACCAGCTTCGCGCCGATCGCGCAGGTGGCCCGTGTGCCGATCGTGCTCACCGTAGGCCCCGGGCTCGAGGCCCGTGACCTGCGCAGCTTCATGGCGCTGCTGCGCGCCCGCTCCGGGCAGCTTGCCTACGGCTCCTCGGGCACGGGCTCGATGGGGCACCTGGCCACGGTCCTGCTGCTGAAGCAGCTCGGCGTGGAAGCCACCCACGTGCCCTATCGCGGCTCGGCTCCGATGGTCACCGACCTGGCTTCGGGACAGCTCCAGTTTGCGTCGGACGCCCTGGCCAGCGCAGTGCCCTTCGTACGCGACGGACGCCTGCGCGCGCTGGCCATCGCCACGCCCGATCGTGCGCGCGCACTGCCCGAAGTGCCCACCTTCGCCCAGGCCGGCCTGCCCGGCTACGAGGCCTACACGTGGAACGTCGTCTTCGCACCTGCCGGCACGCCCCAGCCGATCATCCGGGCGCTCAACGCCACCTTGAACCAGGTCGTCTCGGAGCCCGCGATCGCGGCCCGGCTCGAGGACATGGGTCAGCCGGCGGTCGTCGGCACGACACCGGAGGAGACGACGGCCTTTGTCTCCCGGGAGCTCGCCAAGTGGGCGCCGATCGTGCTGGCGTCGGGCGCGACCGCGAACTGACGGGCCGTGAAAGGAAGACACGATGAGCCATGAACGGCTGAGCGCCCTCTATGCCGCGCCCTCCGAACTCGCGCTGGCCAAGCAGCTCGACCACATCGATGCGCACGCCGCCCACTTCATCGCCCAGTCACCGTTCCTCGTGATCTCCACGAGTGGGGCGCAGGGTCGTTGCGATGCCTCACCCCGGGGCGATGCGCCGGGCTTCGTGGTCGTGGCCGGGCCTTCGCGGCTGGTGCTGCCGGACCGCCCCGGGAACAACCGCATCGACAGCTTGAAGAACATCGAAGTCAACCCATGCGTGGGGCTGCTGTTCTTCATTCCGGGCGTCCTGGAGACGCTGCGCGTCAATGGTCGGGCACGGGTGTCGGACGATCCGCAGCTGCTGGCCTCGATGGCCGTGGACGGCAGGCTGCCCCGCAGCGCCCTGGAGGTGAGCGTCGAGGAGGTCTACTTCCACTGCGGCAAGGCCTTGAAGCGCAGCCGGCTCTGGGAACCGGCTGCCCACGAGCGCGCGCACACGATCCCCAGCCTGGGTCGCATCCTGGCCGACCAGACCGGGCGCATCTCGGCCGAAGAGGCCGAGGTCAGGGTGCGCCACGGCTACGAGACGGGCCTGTACTGAACCTTCCGGCGGGCTGCCCGGGCGCCTCGTCGCGGTGCAGCAGCACCTCGACCGTCACGCGCTGCATCATCTCTCAGAGCAGGACGATGTCGTACTGCTCCGGGCTGCCGGTGGGCTCGGCGGTGAGCGAGATGGGCTTGCCGATGAATTCGCTCAGCCCCGCCAGGTGGACGCTCTCCTCGTCGAGCAGCATCTCCACCACCGCCGCGCTGGCCACGACGCGGAACTCCCGGGGGTCGAACTGCCGCGCCTCGCGCAGGATCTCGCGCAGGATCTCGTAGCACACGGTGCGGGTGGTCTTGACCTCGCCGCGTGCCTCGCAGGTGGGGCACGGCTCGCACAGCATGTGCGCCAGGCTCTCGCGCGTGCGCTTGCGCGTCATCTCCACCAGGCCGAGTTGGGTGAAGCCCGAGACGGTGGTGCGAACGCGGTCGCGCGCGAGCTGCTTGCGCAGCTCGGCGAGCACGGCCTGGCGGTGCTCGTCGCGCGTCATGTCGATGAAGTCGGCGATGATGATGCCGCCGAGGTTGCGCAGCCGCAGCTGGCGCGCGATCGCGCCGGCGGCTTCCAGGTTGGTCTTGAAGATCGTGTCGTCGAAGTTGCGTGCGCCGACGAAGCCACCGGTGTTGACGTCCACCGTGGTGAGGGCCTCGGTCTGGTCGATGACGAGGTAGCCGCCGCTCTTGAGCTCCACGCGCCGTCCCAGCGCACGCACCACGTCCTCCTCGATGCCGAAGAGATCGAAGATCGGGCGCTCGCCTCGGTAGTGCTCGAGCTTGCCCACGGCCGCGGGCATGTAGGTGCGACCGAAGGCCTGCAAGGCATCGAACTGCATCTTCGAGTCGATGCGGATCGACTGCGTGGACTCGCCCACGAGGTCGCGCAGCACGCGCTCGGCCAGGCTCAGGTCCTGGTGCAGCAGCGTGCCGGCCGGGCGGCTCGTGGCACGCTCGCGCACCAGGGCCC
>JBIIED010000077.1:0-11738 GCA_044237995.1 Rubrivivax sp.
CTCGCCCCCGGCACGCCGCGCGGTGGTGCAGGCGTGGTGCGTGCAGGTGGCCGAGCTGGGCAAGCGCTGGCCCTGGGTGCAGGTCTTCGAGAACAAGGGCGCGATGATGGGCTGCTCCAACCCGCATCCGCACGGCCAGATCTGGGCCACCGACTGCCTGCCCGACGAGCCCGCAGCCGAAGATGCGGCCCAGCGAAGCTGGTTCGAGGAGCGTGGCGCGCCCATGCTGGTGGAACTCGAGCGGCGCGAATGGGCCGCGCAGGCACGCGTGGTGTGCGCCAACGAGCACTTCCTCGTGGTGGTGCCCTGGTGGGCGACCTGGCCCTTCGAGACGCTGCTGCTGCCGCGCAGCCCGGTGGCGCGCCTGCCGGAGCTCGCGCCCGAGCAGCGCGACGCGCTGTCGTGCATCCTGGGCGAGCTCACCGCCCGCTACGACAACCTCTTTGGCTGCAGCTTCCCCTACTCGATGGGCTGGCACGGCGCGCCCTTCGACGCCCGCGACACGCGGCCGTGGCAGCTGCACGCGCACTTCTACCCGCCCCTGCTGCGCTCGGCGCAGATCCGCAAGTTCATGGTGGGCTACGAGATGCTGGCCGAGGCGCAGCGCGACATCACGCCCGAGCAGGCCGCCGCCGCGCTGCGCGCCGTGTCGCCGGTGCACCCCCGCGCCGAGGCAGGGTTGCGCCCATGAGCCTGGCCGAGCTGCGTGCGCGGGTGGAGTCCGCCTTCTCGGGCGTCTACGGCGGCACGCCCCAGGCCTGCGTGCAGGCACCCGGGCGCGTGAACCTCATCGGCGAGCACACCGACTACAACGATGGGTTCGTGCTGCCTTGCGCGATCGACCGCGCCACGGTCATCGCCGTGCGGGCCCGCGACGACCGGCAGGTGCGGGTGCTGGCGCTGGACGGCGGACCCGACCGCGACACCTTCGCGCTCGATGCCCCCATCACCCCGGCGCCGGCCCGGCCCTGGACCGGCTACGTGCGCGGCATGCTGCGCGAGGCACTCGCGTGGCAGCCGGACCTGCCGGGCCTGGACATGGTCATCGCGGGCGACGTGCCGCAGGGCGCGGGGTTGTCGTCGTCGGCCTCGTTGACGGTGGCCGTGGGCGCGGCCTGCCAGGCGGTGGGCGCGCTCGGCGGCCTCGACCCCACGGGCCTGGCCCGCATGGCACAGCGCGCGGAGAACCACTTCGTGGGCTGCCAGTGCGGCATCATGGATCAGCTCGTGAGCAGCCGCGGCGAAGCGGGCTGCGCGCTGTGGATCGACTGCCGCAGCCTGGACACCCGGGCCGTGCCGATGCCGCCTGAGCTGGGCGTGCTGATCGCGCACTCCCGGGTTCGGCGCGGGCTGGTGGACAGCCTCTACAACGAGCGTCGCGCCGCCTGCGAGGCGGCCGCACGGCACTTCGGCGTGGCAGCACTGCGCGATGTCTCCATCGGGCAGCTCGCCAGCAGCGGCCTGGATCCGCTGATCCTGCGCCGGGCCCGGCACGTGCTGACCGAGAACGACCGCACGCTGCGCGCGGCCGAGGCGCTGGCGCGCGGCGAGTTGCGCACCCTGGCGGCCCTGATGGCCGAGTCGCATGTCTCGATGCGCGAGGACTTCGAGATCACGGTGCCAGCGGTGGACCGCCTGGTGGCCATCATCGACGAGGCCCTGGCCGGCGAGGGCGGATGCCGCATGACGGGAGGCGGCTTCGGCGGCTGTGTCGTGGCCGTGCTGCCCACCGCTGCGCTGCAGGAGGTCGAGGGCGCCGTGCAGCGGCACTACCGCTCGCCCGAGGGGCTGCCGGCCACCGTCTTTCGCTGCCGCGCCAGCGCAGGTGCCTCGGTCCTGAGCTGAGGCCACCGCCCCACGCGCACCGGGTGCAAATACCTAGCGCGGTCTTTATTGACGGATGCTCCAATAAGTGCGGCCCGGGCCCCCTTGGTGCGGCGGCCCGGCCGAGTCCATGAACCCAAGCCCCCACCTCGTGTTGACACGTCCGGCCGTGTGGGCCTTTGGCCTGGTGGCCCTGCCGCTGTCGACCATCGGGCTGCCGCTGGCCATCTACCTGGCGCCCTTCTACGCCGGCGAGATGGGCCTGTCGCTGGCTGCTCTCGGAACGGCCATGATGCTGGCGCGGGTGGTCGACATCTTCGTCGACCCCTTCATCGGCGCCTCCAGCGACCGCCTGCGCACGCGCTTCGGGCGCCGCAAGCCCTTCCTGGTCATTGGTGTCATCGTGCTGCTGCTGGGCATGACGCAGCTCTTCAACCCCGGCCAGGGTGTGGGGCTGGCGTACTTCCTGGGCTGGCTGGCGGTGATGTACGCGGGCTTCTCGCTCGTGCAGGTGCCCCACCGTGCCTGGGGCGCCGAGCTCTCGCCCCATTACCACGAGCGCACCCACATCTCCTCGGTGCGGCAGTTCTTCGGCACCGCCGGGCTCATTGTCTCCACGCTGGTGCCGGCCATCGTGCTGAGCCAGCCGGGCGCCAAGTCCTCCGATGTGCTGCAGGCGCTGAGCCTGATGACGCTCATCGTGCTGCCCCTGGTGGCCGCGCTCAACCTGTACGCCACACCCGAGCCCGCGGCCGGCCCGGTGCCGCCGCGCGCGCCCATCGACTGGAAGGCGGCGTGGCGGGCCATGCGCCGCAATGGCCCGCTGCGCTGCATCCTGCTCGTGCTGTTCGTGGGCTTCAGCGCGGAGACCTTCCGGCAGACCCTCACGGTGTTCTACGCACGTGACGTTATCGGCGTGCCCAACCTGGGCCTGATCTACGTCTACTACTTCGTCAGCGCCTTCGTCGGGGTGCCCTTCTGGCGCTGGTTCGCCAGCCGCACCAGCAAGCACCAGGCGCTGGCCGCGGGCATGGCCATTGCCATCGCCACCAACCTGGGCCTGTACGGGTTGAGCAAGGGTGATGTCGGGCTCTTCACGGCCATGTTCATCCTCAAGGGCTTTTGCTTCGGTGCGCTGGATCTGCTGCCCGCAGCGATGCTGGCCGACGCCGCCGATGTGGACACGGCCATCAGCCGCAAGTCACGCGTCGGGCTGCTCTTCGCCCTGAGCGGGGTGGTCACGAACCTCGGGCAGGCAGTGGGCCAGGGCCTGTCGCTCAACGCCCTGGCGTGGGTGGGCTATCAGGCCGCAGGCGAGACGGGCGAGGCGGCGCTGTCATCGTTGCGCGTGCTCTATGCGCTGGTGCCCAGCGTGGTGCTGGCGCTGGCCTTGTTCATCACGCTGCGCTACGGGCTCGATGCCCGGCGCCACGAGCGGCTGCGCCTGAAGCTGCAGCGCCGCGCGGCTGCCTCCACAGGCAGCTAGGCGAGCCGGGCGTCCCAGTCGGCAAAGCTGCGGCCCGAGACGGCAAGCTCACGCAGCAGCGGCGCGGGCTCCCACAGCGCCGCATCGGCCGGGTCGAGGCGGCCCAAGCGCGCCAGGCCCTCCATCACCTGCGCCAGCCCCAGGGTATCGGCATGGTGCATCGGCCCGCCCTTCCAGCGCGGAAAGCCGTAGCCGTGGATCCAGACGGTGTCGATGTCGCTCGCGCGCGCAGCAATGCCTTCGCCCAGCAGCGCTGCGCCTTCGTTGATGAGCGCCAGCAGGCAGCGCTGGACGATCTCCTGGTCGTCGATCGCACGCGGCTGCACGCCCAGCCGGCTGGCCTCCTGGCGGATGATCGCGTCGACCTGCGGGTCGGCCAGCGGCTCGCGCGAGCCCGGCTCGTAGCGGTACAGGCCCGCCTGCGTCTTCTGCCCGAGCCGGCCCAGCGCCACGAGCCTTCGCGCGATGGCGCCATTGCGCGGGTCGCCATCGGCCCCGCCCTCCGCGGCGGCACGCACGCCCACATCCAGCCCCACCAGATCCCCCACCGCGTGCGGCCCCATCGGAAACCCGAATTCCATCAGCGCGCGGTCCACCTGCTGCGGCGTGGCGCCCTGCAGCAGCAGCCGCTCCGCCTGGCGGGCGTAGGGCCCCACCATGCGGTTGCCGATGAAGCCCGGGCCCACGCGGGCCACCACCGCCACCTTGCCCAGCCGCCGCGCCAGGGCCAGCCCGTCGAAGAGGGCCTGCGGCGAGGTCCGCGCGCCGCGCACCACTTCCAGCAGCCGCATCGCGGGTGCGGGGCTGAAGAAGTGCAGCCCGAGCACGTCCTCGGGCCGGGCGGTGGCCGCCGCGATGCGGTCGACGTCCAGCGTCGAGGTGTTGGTGGCCAGCAGCGCGCCGGGGCGGCACACGCGATCGAGCTCCTCGAAGAGCGCGCACTTGAGCGCCAGGCTCTCGAAGACCGCTTCCACCACGAGGTCGGCCCCGGCAGCACACGACAGCAGCGGGTGTGCCTGCACCCGTGCGGTGCGCGCGCGCGCCTCCTCGGCCTGCAGCCGCCCCTTGCTCACCTGCTGCGCATGGTGGCGCTCGATGGCACGCAGGGCGCGCTCGCGGGCCGTGGCGTCCGGGTCCACGAGGTCCACCGCCAGCCCCGCGCCGGCCAGGCAGATGGCGATGCCGTGGCCCATGGTGCCGGCGCCCACGACGGTGGCCCGCTCCAGGGTGCGGGCCTGCATCGCGCCCGGCAGGTCCGGAACATGGCGCGAGCGGCGCTCGGCGGCGAAGGCATGGCAAAGGGCCCGCGATTCGGGTGAGCCCACACACTGTGCAAACGCACGCGCCTCCACGGCCAGGCCCTGAGGCAGCGGCAGCTGCTCGGCCGCCGCCAGGCAAGCCTCCAGGGCCTGCGCGGCGGGCTGCGGCAGCCTGCCGCGCGGGGCCGGCAGCCGCAGGCCTGGCTGCGGCCCGCTCGGCGGCGGGCGCTTCCAGTTGCCGGCGGCCAGCCGCAGGGCCAGGGCGCACGCCGCGTCCACCGGGTCGCCCTCGGTCACCTCGTCCACGAGGCCGGCGCCTTGCGCCTGCAGCGCATCGAGCGCCTGCCCGCTGAGCATCATGGCGCGCGCCGCCTGCGCACCGATCAGGCGCGGCAGGCGCTGCGTGCCGCCGGCACCCGGAATCAGCCCGAGGGTGATCTCCGGCAGGCCCAGCCGCGCGTCCGCACGGGCCACTCGGGCCCGGCAGGCCAGGCTCAGCTCCAGGCCGGCTCCCAGGGTGTCGCCATGCAGGGCCGCCACGACGGGCAAGGGATGGGTCTCGATGAGGCCGGCCAGCGCGTGCGGATCGCCACCCGGGGTGCCGAATGCGCGGATGTCGGCGCCCGCGCTGAAGCACCGGCCCTGCGCGGCCACCACGATGGCCAGGCACTCCGGCTGCTCGGCCAGCTCGCGCAGCGCCTGGCCCAGGCTGTGCGCCAGCGCGGGCGACAAGGCGTTGACCGGCGGGCGCCACAGGCGCAGCACCGCCACCTGCCCGCGCCACTCGCGCAGCACCCGGGCCGGATCCGGCTCTGCAGCGGCCTTCACGCGCTCAGGTCAGCGAAGCGGCGCAGGTGGTGGTCCACGTTGCCCAGCTGCGCATCCAGCGCCAGCAGCCGCTTGAAGGCGTGGCCCACGACGATCTCGTCGGTCATGCCCATGCCACCGTGCAGCTGCACGGCCTGCTGGCTGACGAAGCGGCCCACCTTGCCCACCTGGACCTTCAGGGCCGACAGTGCGCGGGGCGTGTCGGCGTGCTGCTCGGCCAGGCGCAAGGTGGCCAGGACGACCGCCGAGCGCAATTGCTCGACCTGCATGTACATGTCCACCATCCTGTGGCGCAGCACCTGGAACTGCGCCAGCGCTTGGCCGAACTGGCGCCGCTGGCGGGTGTACTGCAGGGTCTGGGCCAGCAGCAGGTCCGCCAGCCCGAGGGCTTCGGCACCCAGCGCCGCCAGGCCCGCCTGGGTGGCATGCTCCAGGAGCGCTTCGGCCTGGCCAGCCGCGCTCAGGCGGCAGCCGTCATCGACGACGACGCCCTCCAGCGTCAGGTCCGATCCCCGCCCGCCGTCGACAAGGGGATAGTCGCGACGCCCGAGCCCGGCCGCCCCGGCCTCCACCCAGAACAGGGCGAGGCCCTCGGGCCCGCGGGCCGAGACCACGAATGCATCGGCGCGGTCGCCTCCCACCACCACGGCCTTGGTGCCGCGCAGGCGCCAGCGGCCAGCGGCGCGCTCGGCGGAGGTCTGCACGTGCATGCGGTCGTAGCGCGCCGGCAACTCGTCGCAGGCCATCGCCACGCGGCAGCGGCCCTGGATCAGGGCGCCGATGCGCTCAGTCCGCAGGGCCCCCGGCTCGCAGCGGCGCAGCACCTCCCCGGCCTGGACGACCGTCTGCTGGTAGGGCTCGGCCACGAGACCGCGGCCCAGCTCCTGCACCAGCAGCAGGGTCTCCAGCGGGCCACCGTCGAGTCCGCCGTCGTCCGCGCCAAAGGGCAGCGCCAGCCAGCCCATGTCGGCGAAGGCCGGCCACAGCTCCTGCCCAGGCTGCAGCCCGGCGCCGCGCCAGCGCTGCCACTGCTCGAAGCTGCACTGCTGCCCGACGTAGCGTGCCGCGCTCTCCTGCAGCAGGCGCTGCTCGTCGGAGAGATCGAAGTCCACCGCGGCGTCGGCTCAGCCTGTCAGAACCTGTACTCGACCTGAACCCCGATGGTGCGCGGATCGAGCAGCCGCACGTTGCGGTAGTTCCCCACCAGGGCATCCTCGATGATGATGTTGGTGATGTTGTCCGCGTCGCTCAGGTTCTTGATGTAGCCCTTGATCTGGACCGTTCCCTTGGGGTTGGCCAGGCGCAGCTGCAGGTTCGTCACGCTCCAGGACTTGATGAGATCGGTGGGCGTATTGAATTCGCGGGCGAAGTACTGGTCCTGCCACACGTGGTCGATACGGGAGGTCACGGTCCACCCGGTGTTGAAGAACTTGGTGGTGTACTGCGCGCCCAGCTTGATCTTGGCCTCGGGCGAGTGCGGCAGCTTCTTGCCCGCGAGGTTCACCTGCACGGTCGGGGTCCTGGTCGTCAGGCTCTGCCCGGGGTTGGCGGCGTCCTCGGTGAGGAAGTTGCCGATCCGGGTGCGCAGCAGCGAGAGGTTGGCGTCGAGCAGCCAGGCCCGGTTCGGAGCAAACAGCAGCTCGGCCTCCACCCCGGAGGTCTTGGCGTCCGCGTTGGCGGTGACGGCCGAGGCGTTGATTCGCTGCGCCAGCTGCATGTTCTTGTAGTCGTTCTGGAAGACCGAAAGGTTGGCCCTCAGCGTTCCCCTGAGCATCTCGCTCTTCATGCCGGCCTCGTAGGCCGTGACGGTTTCCGGCTCGAAGGTGGGCTTGATGTTGTTGCCCACGTTGAAGCCGCCGCCCTTGTAGCCGGTGGCCACGCTGCCGTAGAAGAGCAGATCCTTGCGTGGCGCGTAGTCGATGGAGGTGCGGCCCGTCCACCAGCTCCAGTCCAGGACCGGCCTCTCGGTGAAGGGTACGGACGGGGTCAGCACGATGGAGCGGGAGATCGCCGTCTTCTGCTCGGTGGTCCAGCGGGCACCCAGCGTCGCGCGCAGCTTGTCCGACAGCCGCCACTGGCCCTCGCCGAACCAGGCGCTGGCCTTCGTCGTGGACTTCTGCGTCTCGGTGTTGACGAACCAAGTCTCGGCGGGCCGCCCCTGCACCTTCTGGATCAGCTCGAAGTAGGGGTGCCAGATGAAGAAGCCGCCGCCGCCCTCGCTCTCCAGGTGAAACAGGCCCGTCGTGTACGAGAAGGGGCCCTTGCCCGAGGAAGCCAGGCGCAGCTCGTGGGTCGAGGTCTTCTCGCGGGAGGTGAAGCTGTCGGTGGTCAGCAGCCGGTCGGTGGTCACCGTCATGCTGCGCGACATGTTGTAGGTGATCGGCCGCGTGAAGCGAAACGGCAGGGCCGAGTTGTCCCAGTCGGTGTTCTGCTCCGAGCTGGAGCGCGAGAAGCCGCCGACATAGGTCAGCGATGCCCAGCCCAGGTCGCGGCTGGCCTCCAGCGTCGCGGACTCCTGCTTGAGCCGGAAGGTGGCATCGAAGTCGGCCGCCACGGCACGCAGGTCGGTCGGGTTGGGGGCGCCGGCGTAGATGTTGCTGCCAGCCGGCACGAAGCCCAGGCCGGTCAGAGGCCCGGCCAGCGAGCGAAAGAGCGTCGCGTTGTAATCCGGCGAGTCGTAGCCCAGCTCGTTGGGGCTGCAGCCCAGCACCGGGCTGGCCTTGCACAGCCGCTTGGACTCGCGGGTGCGCGAGCTGTCCTCGTCGTAGCCCGAGAGCACGAGGTGGATCTCGGTCTTGTCGCCCAGGAAGAAGCTGGTGGTGCTGCGCAGGCTGTACTGGTCGCGCCCGTCGATGGCGTTGCCGGTGAACTCGTTGCGGGTGAAGCCATCGCGCTTGAGCGCGTAGCCGGCAAAGCGCTGGCGCAGGTTGTCGCTCACGGGCAGGTTGAGCATGCCGCCGACGCGGCGCTGGCTGTAGTCGCCCACCTCCACCGACAGGCTGCCTTCGCGATTGGCGGTGGGCCGCTTGGTGTACAGGGCCAGCGCGCCGCCCGTGGTGTTGCGGCCGAACAGGGTGCCCTGTGGACCGCGCAGGACCTCGATGCGGTCCATGTCGTAGAGCTCGTTTTGCGGGTAGACCGCGATGGACGCGCCGTTGATGGCCAGGCCCACGCCGTTGTCGCCACCCAACGAGTTGTTGCCGATGCCCCGGATCGTGAAGCGGTCATTGCCCGTGAGCACCGCGTTGGGGATCGAGAACTGCAGATCGGCCGCGCCGGTGATCTTTGCGCGCTCCAGACTGTCGGCATTGAAGGCGCTGATGGCAAGGGGCACCGACTGCGCGGCCTCGCTGCGCTTGCGCGCCGTGATCGTGACGCTCTCCAGCGAAGACTGCTCGGCGCTCCCGGCCGGCGCGGGCGCCTGCTGCGCCAGGCCGTGAAGCGGCGCGGCCAGGGCCGCCACGGCGGCAGCCACGATCGTGAGGCGCAAGCGCGCGGAGGGACGATGAACGACGTGCTGCATGGGGGTCTCCAGTGGGGGGCGATTCGTGTGGATCCCTGATCCGCCGTGCGCCGGGCGCATGCGGCACCCGGGCACTCTTATACAAAGCGTCAATAAGGCTAGAGAACGCCCGAAGGCCTGTCAATAGCTATTTGCCTGACCGTCAATAGCGAGATGCTCCAGCGACCGGCGAAACCCGGCAGCGTGCACGCAGGCGAGGGCAGGCGGCCGCCTCGAACCGGACAAACCCTGTGGACATGCAAGGGCTCCGTAATATACAAACCGTCAATAAGAGTGCCCGCCAGGCCGCCAGCCATATCTGCGCTTGCCTCACCCAGAGGCACGCCGCATGACACCGCACCGCACCACACCTCGCGACCCTCACCAGCCTCACACCCATTCCCCGTGACACCCCCGCCCGACTTCCGGCCGCACCTCGAGGAACTCCGCCAGCGCGCCAAGACGTGGACGCAGTCGGCCGTCTTCGCGCGGCTGTGGCCCGATGGCGTGGCCGTGTATGCGCCGCAGGGGTCGCGCACGTTCGCGCAGCTGCACCGGCGCGCCAACCAGCTTGCGCACGCCCTGCGCGCGGCCGGGCTGCAGCCAGGCGACGCGCTGGCCCTGCTGTGTCGCAACCGCGCCGAGTTCGTGGAGGTGTTCCTGGCTGCCATGCGCTGCGGCTTGCGGCTCACGCCCATCAACACACACCTCACGCCTGCGGAAGTGCACTACATCGTGCAGGACTGCGGGGCCCGGGTGCTCGTGGTCGAGCAGGCGCTGGACGCCCCAGGCCTGGCGGACGCAGGCGTGAGGCGGCTTGTCATCGACGGCTCGGGCCCGGGCGCGCTCGAGGAGGTGCTGCGTGCGCAGCCCGGGGAGGAGCCGGCGCAGCCCGAGGCGGGCACGCTGATGCTCTACACCTCGGGCACCACCGGGCGGCCCAAGGGCGTGTATCGGCGCGAGCCCGAGGTGATCGAGCCCCAGTACGCCGGCAGCTTCGCCGACTACCAGCCCGGCGACGTGGCGCTGTGCAGCGGCCCGGCCTACCACTCCGCGCCGCTGCTGTTCGACCTGCGCTGGCCCCTGGCCTCGGGCGTGCCCATCGTGCTGGTGGACAAGTGGGACTCGCTGCAGGTGCTGCAGCTCATCGAGCGTCACCGCATCACGCACGCCCACATGGTGCCCACCATGTTCCAGCGCCTGCTGGCCCTGGAGCCCGCCGTGCGCGCCCGGCACGACCTGCGCAGCCTGCGCTTCCTGGTGCATGGCGCAGCACCCTGCGCGGTGGCCACCAAGCGCAGCATGATCGAGTGGCTCGGCCCGGTGCTCACGGAGTACTACGCCGCCACCGAGGGCGGCCACGGCATCCACGTGGACTCCCCGCAGTGGTTGCTCAAGCCCGGGACCGTCGGCCGCATGGACCCCGCCCTGGGCCACCGCATCCTGGACGACCGCGGGCAAGACGTGCCCGTGGGAGAGGTGGGCCGGATCTACTTCCATGCCCCCGCCACCGGCCGCTTCGAGTACTTCGGCGACCCGGCCAAGACTGCCGCCGCCTACGAAGGCGAGCGCTTCACGCTGGGCGACCTGGGCTACGTGGACGCCGACGGCTTTCTCTTCCTGACGGGCCGCGCAGCCGAATGCATCATCTCCGGGGGCGTGAACATCTACCCGCGCGAGGTGGACGAGGTGCTCATGCGCCACCCGGCGGTTCAGGATGTCTGCACCGTGGGCGCGCCCGACGACGAGTGGGGCGAAAAGGTCATCTCGGTCGTCGTTCCTGCGGCCGGTCATGCGCCCAGCCAGGCGCTGGCCGAAGCGATCCAGGCGCACGCCACCCAGCACCTGGCGCGCTTCAAGTGCCCGCGCGAGATCGTGTTCGACTCGGCCCTGCCCCACACGGGCAGCGGCAAGCTGCAGCGCAACCAGGTCCGCCAGCGCTTCTGGCAGGGCCGTGCGCGGTCGATCTGAGGCGCCGCCCATGAGCCCCGAGGGCACCCTGGACACGCCCGGCGGGCCGCCCGTCTGCGTGGGCCTGAACCACGTGGCGCTGTGCGTGCAGCAGCCCGACCGGGCGGCACGCCTTTACGGCGCCGGCGCTGGCTTGCAGCCCTGGCCAGCCGGCGGCACCCTTGGGCTGGGCGCGGGCGCCGTGCCGCTGTGCACCCCGAATGCCGGCCTGGTTCTGGTGCCATCGGCCGGCGGCGAGCCGCCCGCACATCGGCCGGTGTCCGAGGCGGGGATCGCGCACCTGTGCCTGCAGACACCGGGCATCGGCCCGGTGGTCCAGCGCCTGCGCGAGCAGGGCGCGAGCCTGCACAGTGAGCCCGTCGACCTGGGCACCGGCTTTCTCTACTGCTACGCGCGCGATCCGGAGCACAACGTCATCGAGGTCGAGTGCGTAGCGCCGGTATGGGCCGATCCGCGCCCGTGGCTGGCCCACGCCAACATCGTCACGCACGACCTGCGCCGGCTCAGCGGCTTCTACAGCGCCTGGCTGGGCGTGCAGGCCGTTCGCAGCCCGCGCCTGGGCAACGACGCCCGTCTGGACGCGATCGCTGCGCTGCCCGGCGTGCAGCTGCGCGCGGCGTGGCTCCAGGCCGGCAACGCCCAGATCGAGCTCATGCAGTACCTCGAGCCAGCCACCACCACGGTCACGGGCCGGCGCGTGCCCGGCGCGACCGGCTTTGCGCACCTGGCCTTCGAAGTCACCGACCTGCACCAGGCCTGCGCCCACCTG
The DNA here is from genome assembly GCA_044237995.1 of Rubrivivax sp. Classification (GTDB taxonomy): domain Bacteria; phylum Pseudomonadota; class Gammaproteobacteria; order Burkholderiales; family Burkholderiaceae_C; genus Rubrivivax. The sequence goes on from JBIIED010000077.1 coordinate 11,640, forward strand.
CAAAGCTGCGGCGGCGAGCTGGACAGCCCGCCGCAGCCGGGGGCCTGGCAGGCATGGGCCCGCGACCCCGACGGCAACCGGCTGCTGCTGCTGGACCTG
>JBIIED010000331.1:0-3419 GCA_044237995.1 Rubrivivax sp.
CGCGCAGACCATCGATGCGCCCACGTGGCTGGCCACGCACGCCGAGCGGGCCGTCTCGCGCGCCCTGGGAGGCAGCTGCAGCATGCCGCTGGCGGCCCACGCGACGTGGAGCGACGGTGTGCTCGGTCTCGTGGCAGCCCTGGGCGACGGCGAGCATCCGACGCGGCCGCTGCTGCGCACGCAGGTGAGCGGCCGGCCCGCCGACGAGGCCGCTGCACGGGCGCTGGGTGAGCAGGCCGCCGCCGAGCTGCGCGCGGCCGGTGCTGCCGGCTACCTGCACGCGGGCTGAAGAAGCCGCAGGCGCAGCCGGGCTGGGCAGCACCGGGCGGCACCGGCAGGACGGGTCAGGACTCCACAGGACTGGGCAGGAGCCTTCGCCGCGTGACTGCCTTGCGCGTCATCGTGACCCGCCCGAGCGAACAGGCGCAGGCCTGGCTGTCGCCGCTTCGGGCCAGCGGTCTGCAGGCGCAGGCGCTGCCGCTGATCGAGATCGCACCGGCCCCCGACGAGGCGGCGGTGCGGCAGGCGCGGGCGGATGTACCCGGCTGTTCGCTCGTGATGTTCGTCAGCGCACACGCCGTGCAGCACTTCTTCTCCGACGCCTTGTCCGATGCGGCGGAGAGCCCGCCCGCGGCCGCCCCGGTGCCCGCGCTGCAGTGGCCCGACGCCACGCTCGCCGGCAGCACCGGCGCCGGCACCAGCGCGGCGCTGCGTGCGGCGGGCGTGCCCGCGGGCTGCATCGTCGAGCCGCCGGCCACGGCGCGCGCCGACTCCGAGGGCCTGTGGGAGGCCCTGCAGGCACGGGACTGGCGTGGCGCGCAGGTGCTCATCGTGCGTGGTGAGCAGGGCCGCGACTGGCTTGCCGAGACGCTTTCGGCTGCAGGCGCCCACGTGCGCTTCGTGGCCGCCTATGCGCGTCGCCCGCCGGCACTGACGGCCGATGCGCGCGCGCTGCTGGCTGGCGCGCTGGCGCAGCCTGGCGGCCACGCATGGGTCTTCAGCAGCTCCGAGGCGCTCCAGCACCTCGCTGCCCTGGCCCCAGGCACCTCATGGGCGGCCAGCCAGGCCGTGGCCACCCATCCCCGCATCGCCCAGGCGGTGCGCGAGGCCGGATTCGGCCGGGTGGAGGAGGCGCAAGGCGCGCAGCTGGCAGCCGTGATCGCCGCCCTCGCACGCCTACAATCCGACTCCTCGTGAGCGCCCCCGACGCCCCCTCGCCCGCCCCCGCCCCCGCGCCAGAGCCCGCCGCCCATGGCCGCTCGGCTGCCGATGCGGCCCCCACGCACCCCGGCCCCGCCGGCCCGGACTCCTCCTCAGCCACCGCTGCCGCACCGCCGGTGCCGCCTGCCGCCGGCCGCCCGAGCCGGGCGCCGCTGATCGGTGCGGCCCTGCTGGCCATGCTCAGCGTGGCGGCGCTGGTGATGGCCTGGAACACGCAGCAGCGCGTGCGTGCGGCCGAGCTCGAGCTCGTCAAGCGCCAGCAGGATGCCGGCACGCAGTCCGCCGAGGCGCGCGCGCTGGCGCGCCAGGCCGATGCCACCGCGCGCGAGTCCGCCGCACGGCTGGCGCTGCTGGAGGCCCGCGTGGCCGAGAGCGCGCTGCAGCGCACCCAGCTCGAGGAGCTCATCCAGTCGCTGGCGCGCTCGCGCGACGAGAACGTGCTGGCCGACATCGACGCCTCGCTGCGCGTGGCGATGCAGCAGTCCTCGATCACTGGCAGCGTGGAGCCGCTGGCCGCGGCGCTGCGCCAGGCCGACGAGCGGCTGGCGCGCTACTCCCAGCCGCGCCTGGAGCGCGTGCGCCGTGCCGTGCTGCTGGACATCGACCGCGTGAAGGCCGCCGCACAGGTCGACCTGCCCACGCTCACGCTGCGTCTGGACGAGGCGATCCGGCTCGTCGACGACCTGCCGCTGATCGCAGCCGTCGACCGCCGCCCCGGGCGCGCGGAGGCGCGGGCGGCCGCCGCAGTGGCGCCCGGCACGCCTGCGGCAGCACCCGCGGTGGCGCGGTCGGCCTCGGACCCCGCCTCGGCCGTGGCCGGCGGCAAGAGTTCATCCTGGCCCCGGTGGATCGGCGACAACGCCCGCACGATGCTGCTGCAGGCCTGGGGCGAGGTGCGCTCGCTCGTGCAGGTGAGCCGCATCGAGGACCCCGACGCCGCGCTCCTCACCCCGGAGCAGGCCTTCTTCGTGCGCGAAAACGTGAAGCTGCGCCTGCTCAACGCCCGCCTGGCGCTGCTGGGTCGCCAGTACGACATCGCGCAGGCCGACCTGCGCGACGCGCAGTCGATGATCGAGCGCTACTTCGACCGCGGCTCGCGCCGCGTCGGGGCGGCCTCCGAACAGGTGCGCCAGCTCGCCGCGCAGGCGCGCCAGGTGTCGCTGCCGCGGCCCGACTCCACGCTGGCGGCACTTGCCACCGCGGTGGCCGGGCGCTAGCGCCCGGGGCGCGCCTTCCCATGCGCTTCATCGTCTGGCTCATCGTCCTGTTCGTGGTGGCCGTGGTGGCCGCCGGGCTGCTGGGCACCAACGACGGTCTGGTGACGGTCTACTTCCGGCACTGGCGCATCGAGCTCTCGCTCAACCTATTCCTGCTCCTGCTGGCCGGCACCTGCCTGGCCATCATGGCCACCATGCGCACGGTCGACTCGCTCGTGACGCTGCCCCGGCGCGCGCGCGACTGGCGCGCCCTGCAGCGCGAGCGCGCGGCGCAGCGCGCCCTGCGCGAGGCCCTGGCCGAGTACTTCGGCGCCCGCTATGGGCGTGCCCACAAGGCGGCCGAGCGTGCGCTGTCGCTGCAGGAGGGCACGCCTGCCCTGGTCGACGACGTCGACTTCCGCATCCTGTCGCAGCTGCTGGCCACCGCCAGCCTGCACCGCCTGCAGGACCATCCGCGGCGCCTGGAGGCGATCGAGCGGCTGTCTAGCCTGGTGGCCAGCCAGCCTGCGCGCTCGGTATCCGAGGGGTCGCGGCTGATGATGGTGGAGTGGGCGCTGGACGACCGCGAGGCCGAGCGGGCGCTCGAGCTGCTGGCGGCGCTGCCGCCCGGCGTGGCGCGCCGCACGCAGGCCCTGCGGCTGAAGCTGCAGGCCGCGCGCCTGGCACGCCAGCCCCTCAAGGCGCTGGCCACCGCGCACCTGCTGGCCAACCACCGCGCGTTCTCGCCCGAGGCCGCGCGCGGGCTGCTGCGCTCGCTGGCCTTTTCGGTGCTCGACGGCGCGCGCGACGCCGAGCAGCTGCGCCGACACTGGGCCGAGCTCGAGCCGGCCGACCGGCGCGACGCTGCCGTCGTGGCCCGCGCCGCGCAGCGCGCCATGGCGCTGGGCGCGCCAGAGGATGCCCGGCGCTGGCTGGCAGCCGCCTGGGACGAATTGGGCAAGCTGCCCGCCGACGAGCGCGGGCTCCTCGCGCTGGCGCTGG
>JBIIED010000332.1:0-3411 GCA_044237995.1 Rubrivivax sp.
CCAGGCCGCGATCGCTGCCTTCAACCAGGAGTCGTTCCTGCGGGCGCAGGTCGGCGTGAAGGAGCTGTATCGCCCCTGCGGCTCGATGTTCATGTGCGGCACGCCCTACGGCAGCACCGCCGGCAGCGACATCCAGCTCAAGTCGAACATGAAGAAGGCGCAGGACCTGCTCAAGGCCAGCGGCTACGACGGCACGCCCATCGTGCTCATGAAGCCCACCGACCTGCAGAGCATCAGCAAGCTCCCCGACGTGGCAGCGCAGTTGCTGCGTCAGGCCGGCTTCAAGGTCGACCTGCAGGCGATGGACTGGCAGACCCTCGTGGGCCGGCGCGCCAAGAAGGACGCCCCGGACAAGGGTGGCTGGCACATGTTCCTCACCGCCTTCCAGGCCTTCGACATGTGGAACCCGATCGCCAACCCGACGCTGGACACCCGCGGCGAGAAGAGCGTGTGGTTCGGCTGGCCCACCGACGACAAGCTGGTGGACCTGCGCAACCAGTTCATGCGTGCCACCGAGGACGGACCGAAGAAGAAGCTCGCCGAGCAGATGCACGCGCGCGCCTTCGAGATCGGCACGCACGCGATCCTGGGCGAGTACGACCAGCCGATGGCAGCCACCAAGAACGTGACGGGCTGGTTCGTCACCAACGGCAACATCTACTGGAACCTGAAGAAGAACTGAGCGTGGCGCGCGCGCAGCCGCGACGCGGCCGCGCGCGCCCTCGCCGGGTTCCGGCCGCACGGCCGCCGAGGAACACAGGCCACGGGCCCGCCCCCAGATGTTCGGCTTTCTTGCCAGGCGCCTCCTGTCCACGGTACCAGTCCTGCTGGTCGTGGCGGTGCTGGTCTTTCTCGTCCTGCGACTGACGCCGGGTGACCCGGCTGCGGTGCTGGCCGGTGATGCCGCCACCACCGAGCAGATCGCCCAGATCCGTGCCAACCTCGGGCTCGACCGCTCCATCCCGGAGCAGTTCGTGATCTGGTTCACTCGCCTGCTGCAGGGCGACCTGGGGCAGTCCTACTACTACAAGCTGCCCGTCACGGAGCTGATCGCGCAGCGCATGGAGCCCACGCTGTCGCTGGCGCTGATCACCATCACGCTGGCCGTGCTCGTGGCGGTGCCACTGGGCGTGCTGGCCGCCTGGCGCTTCGGCAGCTGGTTCGACCGCGGCGTGATGGCCTTCTCGGTGGCAGGCTTCTCGGTGCCGGTCTTCGTCTCGGCCTACATGCTGATCTGGCTGCTCTCGCTCAAGCTCGGCTGGCTGCCGGTGCAGGGCTACAAGCGCCTGTCGGGCGGGGTGGGGCCGTGGCTCTACCACCTGCTGCTGCCGGCCATCACGCTGTCGCTCATCTACATCGCGCTCATCGCCCGCGTGACGCGCGCTTCGGTGCTCGAGACGCTCGGTGAGGATTACATCCGCACCGCGCGCGCCAAGGGGCTGCCCGAGCGCATCGTGCTCAAGCGCCACGCGCTGGCCAATGCCGCGGTGCCGATTGCCACCGTGATCGGCATCGGCATCGCGCTGCTGATCGGCGGGGTGGTGGTGACCGAGTCGGTCTACGCCATTCCCGGGCTCGGCCGCCTCACGGTGGATGCCGTGCTCGCGCGAGACTTCCCGACCGTGCAGGGCGTGATCCTGCTCTTTTCCTTCGTCTACGTGCTGGTGAACCTGCTCGTGGACCTGTCCTATGTCTACTTCGACCCCCGCATCCGCTACTGAGGGCCCCGAGGGCGCGTCGCTGTCGGTGGAGTCGGCCTCCATCGTCGCGCAGCGCACGGCCTGGCAGCGCGCGCGTGCCCATACCTCGGTGCGGGTCGGCGGCGGAGTGCTGCTGGTGTTGGTGGTCATTGCGCTGCTTGCACCCTGGCTCGGCACGGTGGATCCCTCCCTGTTCGATCCGGCCAGCCGCGACCTGCTGCCCGGGCAGGTGGGGGATATCACCACGCTGGCGGGCGAGACCCTCAAGCACCGCTTCCTGATGGGCTCGGACAGCTTCGGGCGCGACATCCACAGCCGCGTCATCTACGGCACGCAGGTCTCGCTGATCGTGGGCGTGTGCACCGCCGTGCTGGCCCTGGCCCTGGGCATCGTGCTCGGGCTGGTGTCGGGCTTCGTGCGCTGGCTCGACGGCACCCTGATGCGCGTCATGGACGGGCTCATGGCGATCCCGGCGATCCTGATCGCCATCGCGCTGGTGGCGATGTGGCGCGGCAGCCTGCTGACCGTCGTCGTGGCCATCGCGATTCCCGAGATCCCGCGCGTGACGCGCCTTGTGCGTTCTCTCGTGCTCACGATCCGCGAGGAGCCCTACGTGGAGGCGGCGATCGCGCTGGGCACGCCCACCTGGAAGATCATGTGGCGCCACATCCTGCCCAACACGATCGCCCCGCTCATCGTCCAGGGCACCTTCATCTGCGCCGCCGGCATCCTCACCGAGGCAATCCTGTCTTTCCTCGGCGTGGGCTTGCCGCCCGAGATCCCGACCTGGGGCAACGTGATGGCCGAGGGCCGTGCGCAGTTCAACCAGTACCCGCACAACATCTTCTTCCCGGGCATCTTCCTGGCTGTGACGGTGCTGGCCGTGAACATGCTGGGTGACGGCCTGCGCGACACGCTGGACCCGAAGATGGCGCGGCGGGGCTGACCGGCGATGGACCCAACCCGACCGGCCGAGGATGCCGCCACGCCGCCGATCCTGGAGATCCAGGGCCTGTGCGTGGCGTTGCCCAAGGGGGGTGACCGCTCCAGTGCCGTCGAGGGCGTGAGCGTGCGCGTGGGTCGCGGCGAGATCGTGTGCCTGGTGGGGGAGTCGGGCTCGGGCAAGTCGGTGATTGCGCAGGCCGTGATGGGGTTGCTGCCGGCGACGCTGCCGGTCACCGCCGGGCGCATCGTGCTGCAGGGCGAGGACATCACGCACGCGCCGGCGTCTCGGCTGCGCGAGCTGCGCGCCACGCGCATGTCGATGATCTTCCAGGAACCGATGACCGCACTCAACCCGGTCATGACCTGCGGCGACCAGATCGACGAGGTGCTGCGCGAGCACACCACGCTCTCGCCGGCCGAGCGGCGAGACAAGGTGCTGGCCATCGTGCGCGAGGTGCTGCTGCCCGACCCCGAGCGCATCGTCGCGAGCTACCCGCACCAGCTCTCGGGTGGCCAGCGCCAGCGCATCGTGATCGCCATGGCGCTCGTGCTCGACCCCGTGCTGCTGATCGCCGACGAGCCCACCACGGCGCTGGACGTCACGACGCAGGCGCAGATCCTCAAGCTCGTGCTCGAGCTTCAGGCGCGCCACGGCACGGGCGTGCTCTTCATCACGCACGACTTCGGCGTGGTGGCCGAGATCGCCCACCGCGTGGCCGTGCTGCGGCTGGGCGAACTGGTCGAGCTCGGCGACAAGCAGCAGGTG
>JBIIED010000333.1:0-3404 GCA_044237995.1 Rubrivivax sp.
AGCAGCTCAAGGCCGGAGACCGGGTCGTGATCGTCACAACCGGCGGCAAGGCGCGCGTGTCGCGCGCGCCCTGAAGCGCGCCCGCCCTGCCGACCCGGGGCGCAGCCTTCGCGCCCCCGGGAAACATGCCAGCGCGACGGTTCGGATGCACGGCCTGCCAAGCGTCCGGCTCGCCTGGACGCTCCACATTGTCAATCTGGCGTGACATACTCGGGCCGTCCTGGGCGCTGTGTGACCGGTTCGGCAGCAGCCACCCCCGGTCCCCTGAGCCGCCCGAGCGCCCTCGACGACACCACGCGCCGCCCATGAACGCTCCCTTTCCCTTCTCCGCCATCGTCGGACAAGACGAGATGAAGCTTGCGATCCTCGCCGCGGCAACCGACCCGCGCATCGGCGGGGTGCTCGTCTTCGGCGACCGCGGTACGGGCAAGTCCACCGCGGTACGCGCCCTGGCCGCCCTGCTGCCGCCGATGAAGGCCGTCAAGGCCTGCACCTATCACTGCGACCCCGCCGACACGCGCCTGCGCTGCAGCGAGTGCGCCCGGCTCAAGCCCGGCGCGCGCGTGGCCACCGAGCGCGTGCCGGTGCCGGTGGTGGACCTGCCCCTGGGCGCAACCGAGGACCGGGTGGTGGGCGCGCTCGACCTCGAAAAGGCCCTCACGCAGGGCGTCAAGGCCTTCGAGCCCGGGCTGCTCGCGCGCGCGCATCGGGGGTTCCTCTACATCGACGAGGTGAACCTGCTGGAGGACCACCTCGTGGACCTGCTCATCGACGTGGCCGCCTCGGGCGAGAACGTCGTCGAGCGCGAGGGCCTGAGCGTGCGCCATCCGGCGCGCTTCGTGCTCGTGGGCAGCGGCAACCCCGAGGAAGGCGAACTGCGCCCGCAGCTCCAGGACCGCTTCGGCCTGGCGGTGGAAGTGCGCACGCCCAACGATCTCGCGCAGCGTGTGGAAGTGGTGCGCCGGCGCGACGCCTACGAACGCAATCCCGAGACCTTCAACGCCTCCTGGCAGCGCGAGGACACCCGCATCCGCCGCCAGCTCACGCAGGCGCGGGATCGCCTGGAGCAGGTCGTCGTGCCCGACGCCGCGCTCGAGCAGGCGGCGCGCCTGTGCATGGGCCTGGGCACCGACGGGCTGCGCGGCGAGCTCACGCTCATGCGCGCTGCACGTGCCTGCGCCGCACTCGCAGGGGACGACACGGTGGGCGTCACGCACCTGCGGCGCATGGCCCGGCCGGCGCTGCGCCACCGCCTGCGCAGAGACCCGCTGGACGAGACCGACGCCGGCACCCGTGTCGAGCGCATGCTCGACGAGCTCCTCCCGCTGACGGCCTGAGGCCAGCGGGCCAGGCGCGCAGGATCGCCCCGTGACCGCCATCGCCACTCCTGCTGCGGCAGGCGCCTCCTCTGGTGCCGGAGCGGGGCAGGATGACGAGGCGTGGACGGATGCAGCCTGGGCCGCCGCGCTGCTGGCCGTTGACCCTGGCGGGCTGGGCGGCGCATGGGTGCGCGCCGGCGCCGGGCCGGTGCGTGAGCGCTGGACGGCGCAGCTCCTGCACCTGCTGCCGCCGGCCACGCCCGTGCGGCGGCTGCCCACCCACATCGCAGACGACCGCCTGCTAGGCGGCCTGGACCTGGCTGCCACGCTGCACACCGGGCGGCCCGTGGCGCAGCGTGGGCTGCTGGCCGAGGCCGACGGCGGCCTCGTGCTCGTGCCGATGGCCGAACGCATGGCAGCGGGCACCGCGGCGCGCCTGGCCGCAGCACTGGACGAGCGCGCGGTCGGCTTCGAACGCGACGGTGCGAGCCGGCGCTGGCCCTGCCGTCTGGCGGTAGTGGCGCTCGACGAGGGCCAGGGCGATGACCCGGCACCGCCCGCCTCGCTGACCGACCGGCTGGCCCTGCGCGCCGATCTGGGCGCGCTGGCGCTGCGCCAGACGGGCGATCCCGTGACCACCCCTGGCGCCGTCGCGCTGGCGCGCGAGCGGCTGCAGGTGGTGGAGGTGCCCGAGCCGATCTTGCACGCGCTGTGCGCCGCTGCCCTGCAGCTCGGCGTGGACAGCCTGCGCGCAAGCGTGGCCGCGGTGCGCGCGGCGCGTGCCGCGGCAGCACTTGCGGGCCGCCCCCAGGCTGGCGAGGAAGACGCCCGGCTCGCCGTGCGCCTCGTGCTCGGACCGCGCGCGACCCGGCTGCCGGCGCAAGCCGACCAGGAACCATCCGAGGCACCTCCCGAGCCGCCCGAAGCCGCACCCCCTCCCCCGTCGTCCGAGCAGGCTGATCCACCCTCCGACGACGATCGCCTGCAACCCGCCGAGCTCGAGGAGCTCCTCGTGGCAGCGGCCCAGGCTGCCGTCTCCGAGCGCTGGCTGTCGGCACTGCGCGCGCGCGAACGTGCGCACGCGGCCGGCCGCGTCGGTGAACTCTCGGCCACGCCGCGCGGCGGGCGGCCTGTGGGCTCGCGCGCGGGCCTGCCGCGCGGCGGCGCGCGGCTGAGCCTGATGGACACGCTGCGGGCAGCAGCGCCGTGGCAGCCGATGCGCCGGCGCGAGACGGCGGGCAGCCCGGACGGCCAGGCCGGGCCTGCACTTTCCTCCTCGAGCCATGCCACTGGCCACCCGAGCCTGCGCGTGCACGCGAGCGACCTGCGCGTGAGCCGTCTGCAGCAGCGCGCCGCCACGGCCACCGTCTTCGTCATCGATGCCTCGGGCTCCTCGGCGCTGCACCGGCTGGCCGAGGCCAAGGGCGCCATCAACCTGCTGCTGGCCGACTGCTATGTACGGCGCGACCAGGTCGGGGTGATCGCTTTTCGCGGCACACGCGCCGAGGTGCTGCTGGAGCCCACGCGCTCGCTCGTGCGGGCCCGGCGCAGCCTGGCGGCACTGCCCGGTGGCGGCGGCACGCCGCTGGCCTCGGCATTGGAGGCAGCCCTGCGCATGGCTGGGCAGGTGCGCCGCGGCGGCAGCGCGCCCGTGCTGGTGGTGCTCACCGACGGCCGCGCCAACATCGCCCGCAACGGCGAGCCCGGACGCGCGGCGGCCGAAGCCGATGCGCTGGCCGCCGCACGCCTGCTGCGTGCGCAGGCGCTCACCAGCCTGCTCGTGGACACCTCGCCGCAGCCCGCGCAAGCCGCGCGGCGACTGGCCATCGAGATGGGGGCCGCGTACCGTGCACTGCCTCACGCCGGCGCAGCCGAACTCTCGGCCGCGGTGAAGGCGCTGCCGCGTCCGGGCCCCTGAGGCCGCCAGGCCGCCACCGGGTACCCAGAGCCAGCACAGGGGCCGCGCGCTGCCGATGGACTTCGCGCAAGACGGCCCCGCCTGGCCACACCACGAGCGCAGCCGGCTCGTCGAGGCAGCCGGAATGCGATGGCATGTCCAGGCCTGGCCACGACCGGCCGCAGCGT
>JBIIED010000078.1:0-11626 GCA_044237995.1 Rubrivivax sp.
GCCACCGACCTGCGCCTGGCCATCGACGCCGCCAAGCCCACGCGCCAGCCCTGGCTGCGCGAAGCCGCCGGCCAGCGCTGGGTGCGCGTGGTCGTCACCGGCCAGCGCCGCAGCGCCGACCTCGTCGAGGCGCGCAAGGACATCACGCAGCGCGGGGGCAATGTGGTCTCCCACGACGCATCCATCGCCACCGTCGTGGCGGTGCTGCCGGCCGCGCAGGTGCGCGGCGTGGCTGCGCGCGCCGACGTGCTGCACGTGGCGCCAGACCGCGCCATGGAGGCCGCTGCCAAGGCGCCTCCTGCCGACGCCGGCTCCACGCAGTTGGCCGCCTACGGCCTGGGTCCGAACTCGGCGCGGGCGATCAGCGACAAGGCGCTGCTGGGCGAGTAGACCCGGCAGGCGGCCACCGATCCCATGCCCGTGCCGCCACCACCTCGCCCCACAGGTCGACCACCACGGGCGTGCCCGCGTGCACGGCCTGCGCGGCCGAGCCACGCAGATAGCCCAGGCCCACGCAGCGCCCGGCCTGCAGGCTCCAGCCCACCGAACTCAACTCACCCAGGGCCTGGCCCTCGAGGCTGAGCGTCTCGCCGCCCCAGGCGTAGGCGGCCGGGTCGTCGAGCACCACGGTGACGAGCTTCTTGCGCAGCGGCTGACCAGCCGCGGCACGCAATGCCTCGCGCCCAATGAAGTCGTCGGCCTTGTCCAGCTTCACGGCGAACTCCAGGCCCGCCTCGAAGGGCGTCTCATCCGGACCCAGCTCGGCCCCCCAGGCCCGGCGCCCGGCCTCGATGCGCAGCGCATCGAGCGCGTAGTAGCCGGCGTCGCGCACACCGAGGTCCTCGCCCGCCTGCATCAGCGCGAGGTAGGTGTGGCGCATCGTCTCCACGGGTACGTAGAGCTCGTAGCCCGGGCCACCCACGTAGGCCATGCGTGCGGCGCGCACGCGGGCGTGGCCCAGGTCGATCTCGCGCGTGTGCGCGAACTTCAGCGCCTGCGGCGTCAAGTCGTCCGGGCTCACGCGCGCGAGCAGCTCGCGTGCGTTGGGCCCCATCACGCCCATCACGCCCCACATCGCCGTCACATCAGTGAGCACCGCGTGCTCGCCCGCGCGGATGTGGCGCGTGATCCAGTCTGCGTCGCGCACCGGCTGGGCCGAGCCCGTCACGAGGAGGAAGCGGTCGGCAGCAAGCGCGATCACGGTCAGATCGCTTTCAAAGCCGCCGCGCGCGTTGAGCATCGCGGTGTAGACCATGCGCGTGGCCCCGGGCACCGGGCCGGGGGGCAGGCGCAGCGGCGCGAGGTCGTTTGCGCACAGGCGCTGCAGCACCGCCCAGGCGTCGCGCCCCTGCAGCAAAAGCTTGCCAAAGGAGCTCTGGTCGTAGACGGCCACCGCCTCGCGCGTGGCGCGCTGCTCGGCGATCACCCAGTCCAGCCAGCCTGGGCGGCCGAGCGTGTCGGCCGAACGCGGGGCATCGGCGGGCCGGAAGTAGTTCGCCCGCTCCCAGCCGTTCTTGCTGCCGAACTCGGCCGTCCAGCTGCCGTGTGCCCCAGGGCGCGAAGTGCCCGCCAGGAGGTCGTAGAGCGCGCTCGTGCGCAGCGGGCGCGTGGTCTGCAGCTCCTGGCGCGGCCAGCGCATCGCGTAGTGCAGCCCGAGCGTCTCGCCCGTGCGTTCGGCCAGGCCCCGGCGGTTGGCCAGGTGTGGGCCAAAGCGTCGGATGTCCACGTCCCAGAGGTCACCCGGCGGCTCGCCCGCGGCGATCCACTGTGCGATCAGCGAGCCCGCCCCACCCGAGTTGGCGATGCCCGCGGAATTGAAGCCCGCGCACACGAAGTAGCCGCGCAGTTCGGGCGCCTCACCCAGGATGAAGTTGCCGTCGGGCGTGAAGCTCTCCGGCCCGTTGAGCAGCATCTTCACGCGCGCCGTCTCCAGGCACGGCGTGCGGTGGATGGCGTTCGTCATCAGGATTTCGAACTGGTCCCAGTCCTCACCCAGCAGCTCGAACTGGAAGGTGCTGGGGATCGGGTCCACGCGCCAGGGCTTGGCCACCGGCTCGAAGCCGCCCATCAGCAGGCCGCCCACCTCCTCCTTGTAGTAGATGAAGCCGTCGGGGTCGCGCATCACTGGAAGCATCGGGTGCACGCCCTCGATGCGCTCGGTGACGATGTAGAAGTGCTCGGCCGGGTACAGCGGCACCGTCACGCCGGCAAGCGCCCCGAACTGGCGAGCCCATTGGCCGGCGCAGTTCACGAGCGTCTCGCAGCGGATCTCCACCTCCTCGTCGGCACCCGCGCCAGTCGGGCGCGCCCGCACGCCGGCCGCACGCGGGCCCGAGGGCCCCTCCTCCACGATCACGCCCGTCACCTCCATGCCCTCGGCCATCCGCGCCCCGCGGTTGCGCGCGCCCTTGGCCAGCGACATGCACAGGTCCGCCGGGTTGGCCTTGCCATCACCGGGAATCCAGATGGCGCCTTGCAGGTCGTCGGTGCGCATCACCGGATAGAGCTCTCCCGCCTCGCGCGGCGTGATCAGCTCCACCTCCACACCAAAGCTGCGCGCCAGCGCCACCTGCTTGCGCAGCACCTGCATGCGCTCGGGCGTGCGTGCCACGTTCACGCTGCCGCAGCGCTTCCAGCCCGTGGCCAGGCCCGTCTCCTGCTCGAGCGTGGCGTACAGCTCGATGCCGTACTTGCTCATGCGCGTCATGTTGCGGTTCGGCCGCATCTGCCCGATGAGCCCGGCGGCGTGCCACGTGGTGCCGCTGGTGAGCTTGCCCTGCTCGAGCAGCAGCACGTCGGTGATGCCGAGCTTCGTCAGGTGATAGGCGGTGGAGCAGCCGGCGATGCCGCCGCCGACGATCAGGACCTGGGTGTGGGTGGGAAGGGTCATCGAGCGGTGTTCGTCAAGACGGAGTCGACACTGTCGCACGACCACGCAAACCTGCCACTCCCGGGCATCCCTGCCTTGGCTATGATGACCCGCACCACATGAATCCGTCTGCCTCCACCGTGTCAGAGCGCATGCTGGCCGGCCGATGCCTGTGCGGCCAGGTGGAATACCGCGTGGCCGATGCCTTTGCCTACGCCTTGAATTGCCACTGCTCGAACTGCCGGCGCGCCACGGGCTCGGCGTTCAAGGCCTTTGCCGGCATCGAGCGCGCGAGGTTCACGGTCACGCGCGGGGAACAAGACCTGCTGGTCTTCGGTCAGCCGCCCGCCCACGATGGACGCTGTGCCCAGTGCGGCTCGCTCCTTTTCTCCGTCGTGCGCGAAGGCACCTTCGTCCACGTCACGCTGGGCACCTTGACCGACGCGCCCACGATCCGGCCTTCTGCCCACATCTTCGTCGGCTCCAAGGCACCCTGGCACACCATCACCGACGACCTGCCTCAGCACCTGGAGTTCGGGTAGGGGCGCATGAGCGGCGCAGCGCGCATGCGGCGCTGCCCGCCCCGGCCCGGCCCGGTGCTCAGGCCTGCACCAGCGGCTCGGCCGGCGTCTCGGCGGCCCGGTAGGGCGCACACAGCTGCTGCACGTAGCGATGGTGCGGGGGCAGGCCCGCTACCGTGCGCTGGACCTTCACCTGGATGTCGCCCAGGAAGCGCTTGAGCTCGTCCGGGCCCATGAGGTCGGCCACCGGGTGGTAGCGCACAGGCGTGATGCCCTGCCCCATCATCACCTGCACCCAGGAGTTCTCGGCAAAGAGCTCGTCGCTCGGGCGGAAGACGCGGGCGGTCTCGCGGAAGAGTTCGATGCGGTGGCGCAGTGTGGGCAGGATGTCCATCTTCCGCACGTGCTTCCACAGCGCCGAGTCGGTTCGTTCGTTCACGTGGTAGTGCAGCACGATGAAGTCGCGGATGTGCTCCAGCTCGCGCTTGGACTGCAGGTTGAACTCGTCCACGTCGGCCTGCTGGATGCCGCCGGCAGGAAAGAGCTGCATGAGCCGGATGGCCGCGCGCTGGATGAGGTGGATGCTGGTGGATTCCAGCGGCTCGACGAATCCGCTGGCCAGGCCCACCGCCACGCAGTTGCGCTCCCAGACCTTGTTGCGCTGGCCGGGCAGGAAGCGGATCACGCGCGGCTGCGTGATCAGCTCGCCCTCGACGTTCTTCCTCAGCATGTCGGGCGCGTCGGCGTCGCTGAGCTCCTTGCTGCTGTAGACGAGCCCGTTGCCCACCCGGTGCTGCAGCGGAATGCGCCACTGCCAGCCGAAGGGGTGGGCGATGGAACGCGTGTAGGGCCAGGCCTCGCGCACCGAGGCGGTCTGCACGGCCACGGCACGGTCGCACGGCAGCCAGTAGGACCAGTCCTCGTAGCCCACGCCCAGCGCCTCGCCCAGCAGCAGCGCGCGAAAGCCCGTGCAGTCGATGAAGAGATCGCCCTCGATGCGGCTGCCATCGTGCATCTGCAACGCCGCGATGTCGCCCTCGCGGTCCGCGCCCGCCTCGGGCCCGTGCTTGAGCACCTGGGCGATCTTGCCCTCGATGCGCTGCACGCCGCAGGCCTCGCTCATGGCGCGCAGGAACCTGGCATAGCGGCCCGCATCCAGGTGGTAGGCGTAATTCAGGCCGTGGTTCTGCACATGCGCGAAGCGGTTGGCGAAGGCCGCAACCGTCTCGGGGTTGTAGTCGGTGTAGGTCTTTACCAGGCCCGCGGCGCGCCCCTTGAGCCAGAAGTTCTGGAACCCGGCGCTCCAATGGTCGTTGCCCGTCGAGCCGAAGGAGTGAAAGTAGTTTTCGCCGATGTTCTTCCAGCCCTCGAAGTTGATGCCGAGCTTGAAGGTGGCGTTGGTGACGGCCATGAACTCGGCCTCGTTGATGCCCAGCAGGTTATGGAAGGTGTGCAGCGCCGGGATCGTGGCTTCACCGACGCCCACGGTGCCGATCTCCTCGGACTCCACCAGCTTGATGTCGAGCTGCTTGCCCAGCAGCTTGCTCATGAGCGCGGCCATCATCCAGCCGGCAGTGCCGCCGCCGGCAATCACGACACGGTGGAAGGTCTTCATGGTGGTGTTCATCGCTTGAGTTGATTCAGGATCTGCATGCGGGCCTGGCGCGACACCGTCTCGTCCAGGGGGCCGAGCAGGCCGCGTGCGGCTTCGGGAATGTGGGCCCAGGTCGAGGCGTCGGCGCCGAAGACGAAGTGCTGGAAGTGATGCGCCCAGATGCGCCGCTCGTTCTCGGGCAGGTCGCGCAGCGTCATCAGGGCCAGGCGTAGCGTGCTCAGCGGCGAGTCGATGTACTCGGGCGTCTGGCGCCACCAGGCGTTGATGAGAAGGTTCACCGGGTCCAGGCCTTCGACGTGGTGGAACCACATGCTGGGGATGTACACGGCGTCGCCCGGCTCCAGCACCGCCTGCTCGCCCGCCTCCCAGGCCTGGGCGAAGCGCGGGAAGCGCGCCAGGTCGGGCTGGTCGAAGTCGACGAGGCTGATGGGTTGGCCGGCCGGCGTCGGGTCCAGCGGACCCACGTAGAGGTTGTGGATCTGCTCGGGCGGAAAGAGGGTGAAGCGGCGCCGGCCGCCCGCCACGATGGCCAGGTTGTAGGGCAGGTCGTAGTGGGCGGCGATGCGCGTGCGGTTGCCCAGCCACAGGCTCAGCAAGGCGTCGCGTGCACCCAGGCCGATGGGGTTGGCCTCGACGAATCCGGGCAGCACCGCCTCCACCGTCGTGGAGCCAACGTACAGGGCTGGGGGCTCGGGCGTGTGAGCCAGCCCGAGCAGGCCCGTGAGCACCTGGTCCAGCGTCGCGGCGTGGCGGCTGAAGTTGAAGCTGCTGAGCGTCTCGTCGGCATAGAAGATGCGGCCGTGCGCCTGCGGCGCGAGCTGGAATAGGCCCACGCGCACGCCGTTGTACAGACCCATCAGGTAGCGTGCCAGGGCGACATCGGATTCCCGCGCCGCTGCCACGACCGGCCAGTGCGCGAAGGCACCGCGCACCACGAAGGGACGCTCTGCCGTCAGCAGTTCGCCGGGCAGCGCATCGGGATCGAAGGGCCCGGCCCAGGCGGGGACTTCTCTCATGCGGATTCAGCGACGCGAGGCGCGCTCCAGGAGCATCGGCAACTGGGCCAGCGATGCGATCTGCATGTAGATCGGCAGCAGATGACCCTCCCGCGCCAGGGCTTCCAGCGCAGCCCCCGGCAGCGCGGCCAGCCGCTCCTCGTTGATGGTGAACAGGCCCGTCAGCCGGCACTGCTCGCCGCCGGGCATCTCGATGTCCAGCACGAAGGGCTCCAGCAACTGGTGGCGCATCAGCGCCTCGATGAAGGCCGGCAGCTGCTGGGCCTGCTCGTGCAGGTTCTCCATCAGCTGCACGATCTGGTCGAGGTACTCGCTGAAGCCGCCATGGGGCAGGAACAGGGCGGTGCCAACCTCGCCCTCTTCCGGTCGCACGATGCGGGGGCTGTCCAGGTCGATGTGCAGCTGCAGCGTGTCGTCGGCGGCACGGCCGATCAGGAAGGGCTCGCGCTGCAGGGCCATGGGCACCACGGTGGCGTCCCAGCCGGTGTCGGTGAGAAAGAGGTTCTGCCCCTCTTCGATCCCGAACATGGCGATGGGCTGGAACCCGGCGTCGCCCTCGACGAGCTGGAAGACGATGGGGAAGTGCGCCTGGAGCTGGCGGAACTCCGCCGGCAAGGCCAGGGCTGACTGGCGCGCATCGCCGAGGGTGGCCGAGCGCCCGGTGTGCAGGCGCAATTCGCGGTGGGTGACGTTGTCGAGCAGCGCGGGGCGGGTCATGTCGCGGTCTTGTGGAGGTAGTCGATGAGGCTGCGATGACCGGGCAGCCCGGTGATGAACCTGCGGGCCTGACGGGCAGCCTCTTCGAAGCAGGCCTGGGCCTCGTGGAGTCTGGCAGCCGAAAGGGGGGCAGCGTCAGGGCGAAAACCCATGCCGTAGAGCACGTACTGGTAACTGGCCGCGGGGAAGACCTCGTCGATGCGGCCGAAGTCATGCCGAGCCGGCGGCCGCAGCCGCCACATGGGCAGCAGCTCGCGCAGGCGCTGCGGCCAGGTTGCCGGGTCGCGGTGGGCACGCCAGTAAGCGCTGTCGTCGCGGCTTGTCAGCACGTAATGCAGCTTCAGGAAGTCGATGACCCGCGCCCAGCGGTAGCTGAAGTCGTCATTGAAGCGGCGGGCAACCGTCTCCATGCTGGCCCGCGTCATGGGGAACTCGTCGCACAACCGCTGGGCCGACAACTCCACCAGGGCGAGCGCCGATGCCTCCAGCGGCTCGATGAAGCCGGAGGACAGGCCGATGGCCACGCAGTTGCGCACCCAGAACCGCTCACGGTAGCCGGGGTCGTAGCGGATCAGCCTCGGAGCCGAGCGTTCGGCCGGGGCCCCGGTGGCGTCCAGGTAAGCCTGCAGGGCGGCCTGAGCTTCCTCCTCGCTGGCGTGGGCGCGCGAAAACACACACCCGACCCCGCGCCTGGCAGGCAGGCCGATGTCCCAGATCCACCCCTTGCTCCAGGCGGTGGCGATGGTGCAGGTCGCCAGGGGCGCATCGGCGCGGGCATAGGGGACCTGCACGGGCAGGGCCGCGTCGTTGAACAGCACCTCGCGCTCGCTCCTCAGGGGCACGCCGAAGTGCTGGCCGATCAGGCGTGCCGCCAGCCCGGAGCAATCGACGAAGAGATCGGCGCGCAGCTCGCCGTGTTCGCGGGTCTTGAGGGCGGCGATGTCGCCGTTCTCGTGGGCGAGCACGGCCTCCACATGGTCGATCACATGCCCGACCCCCAGCTTCTGGCAGGCGTGCTCGCGCAGCATCTGGCCGAAGCGGCCTGCGTCGAAGTGGTAGGCGTAGTTGGCAACAGCCCCGAAGTCGGGTGTCTGGACCTGCTTGGGCGCGCGCCCGGCTTCACACACCTGCACCGAGGGGCTCACCACGTCCGCGAAAGGGCGCCGGGCCTGCGTCGCCAGCCAGGCCTGAACCAGGTCGGCGTCCCCCAGTCCCACCGGAAGCATGAAGGGGTGGTAGTAGCGGTCCCCCTGCGCTCCGGCCTCACCGCGCATCCAGCCATCGAAGCGCGAGCCCTGCTTGAAGGAGACCTGGCACTGGCGGACGAAGTCCGACTCGGACAGGCCGATGCGGCGCAGCGTGTCGCGCATGGAAGGCCAGCTGCCCTCGCCCACTCCGATGATGGGCACATCGCTGGATTCGACCAGCGTGATGTGCAGGTCGGGGTGCTCGGCGGCCAGCAGCGCCCCCACCAGCCAGCCGGCGGAGCCCCCGCCCAGCACTACCACCTTGCGCAGTCGGTCGCTCAAGATCTGGCTCTCGCAGTCATCCTGCTCTCGGTGCATCAGGACACGACGTCAAAAGGGAACTTTGCCTCACGAGGGCCACGCCAGCAAGCCAGTACTTCCGTGGTCCCAGACCAAAAGGGCCGGACTGAGCCGGCCCTGGGGCAGGGAGTGAGGCCGTGGTGCTCGGGGCACCGCAGCCTGCATCCTCAGAACTTGTAGCGCGCGCCGATCATGAAGCGCCGACCCAGCTGGGTGACGGATCCGATCTGGTTCTCGTTGCGCATGTGCGTGCGCACGAAGGAATCCGTCAGGTTGATGGCGTCGAACTGCAGGCGCAGGTTCTTGTCGAAGTCGTAACCCACGCTCAGGTCGTACTGCCCGTAAGGCTCCACGTACAGGGGCTGTGCGCCTTCGGCCCCGCCGAAATTGGCCACCAGGAATTTGCCGCGCCAGTTGTAGGCCAGCCGCGCGCTGAAGCCGGCCTTCTCGTAGAAGCCCACGAGGTTGCCCGAGTCCCCGAGACCGGTCAGCACGTCGGTCTGCGCACCGGGCTTGTTGTTGTCGTAGCTGAGGTTGGAGCGCACCTTGGTGAAGTTGGCCGCCATGCCAAAGCCGGTCTGGCCGAAGATGTGCTGGAGGTTGAACTCCAGGCCGTTGATCTTGCTCGTGCGCTGGTTGTTCTGGAAGGTGCCCATCTGGAACACCAGCAGAGGATCTCCCGGCTGACCCGTGATGATCTTGTTGACCGCATCCACCCCTGGAGCATTGGCGAGATTCTTGAAGATGTACTGGCGGATGCAACCCGAGTCGTTGGCGGCGCACGCACCGGCTGCGATGGCCTGCTTGTAATAGGCCCCACCGATGGGCGTCGTCAGCCCGGGTACCGTCTGCGGGGCGATGATGGCTTCGTTGTAGTCCTTGATGGCCTTCGTGAAGTAGCTCGCCGCAACGTAGCTGCCCTTTGCGTAGTAGTACTCACCGGCCAGATCCCAGTTCTTCGACTTCAGCGGCTTGAGGTCGGGGTTGCCCACCGAGCCCGTCCCGCCGTCGATGCGTGCCAGGCCGTTGAGCGTGCGCCCGCCCTGGATGGCGCTCCAGCCCGGGCGACCGATGGTCTCGCCGTGGCTGACGCGAACCTTGATGTCGGAGGCCAGGTCGGCACTCCAGTCGATCGAAGGCAGCAGGTAGCTGTACTGACCCGAGCGGGAAGCAGCCGCCGTCCCGCTGAAGATCACGGGCAGTTCGTTGTCGGCCACCCATCGCACCTGCGTCGGGATCGACTCGATGCTCGGCGACACGACCTTGGTCCGCTCGTACCGCAGCCCGGCCGAGAGGTCCATCGGCACGCCCCACTCCCAGCCCACGTTGTACTGGCCGTAGAGGGCCTCGGACCTTTCGGTGGTGCGGTAGTCGTCCTTGAAGTCGAACGAGGCCTTCAAGAGGGTGTCGGAGCCCAAGGCCTTGATGGCCGCATCGCGCACGGCGTTGAAGTCGAATCCGAAGAACTGGTTGAACAGCCGCGGGTCATTCGAGCCGGGAATGCTGCTGAAGTATCGGCTGATCGAATCCGCGCGCCAGATGCTGTCGGGCATCGCCGCAGGGCCGCCGCCCGCGCCGGCACCCCAGGAGTCGCGCTGCACGTTGGCGAAGGCCGACCGGTTCTTGACCTCCGTGAGCGACAGGCCGAAGTCCAGGCTGCTGTCGCCATCGATCTTCCAGTTGCCCTTGGTCTGGACCTGGCTGACTTCGTTCTTCTGGTAGCTGTTGCCGAACACCGAGCCCTGCAGCTCCTGCAGGGCCGGGTTCAGGGCGCCACCCACGATGTTCAGCACCGGGAACTTGTTGCTGAAGTCGACGTAGGTGTCGCCGCGGTTCAACGAGGCGGTGCCCAGCACCACGTTCGTGCCAAGCGGGCTGTCGGCGCCCGAGGTAGCGGTGGAGCGATGGGCATCGAGCTCGAAGTTCAGCGCGTTGGAGACCTTCCACTTCAGGTTCAGGCCCACCTGCTGGTTCTGGATCTTGGTCTGGGTGCTGGAGGCTCCCATCGCCACATCGGAATTGCTCATCTTCTCGCCGTAGATGATGGGCGAGGAAGGCGAGCCCGTCTGGTACTCACCGAACTGGCCGCCATAGTTGAACCAGGCGGAGATGTCGTTGCGGCGCTGGCGGAACTTCTGCTCCGACATCACGAAGTCCAGCGTGGCCACCACGTCCTTCATGGGCTTGACCTGCAGAACAGCCTGGCCGTTCAGGCGCTCACGGTGCACACCCGTGAACGAGTAGTTCAGGTTCTGCGGCACGCTGTAAATGGAGTTCGCGGCCGGACGGTTCTTGATCGCATTCCACGAAGCGGGCGGCAGGCCGCCCCACACGGCATTGGGGCCGCCCCAGTCGTTGTCCTTGATGCCGTCGAAGGTCTTCCAGCCGCTGGTTACCGCGGCCTGGGAGTAGCCGGAATCGCGAACCTGGTAGGTGCCCATGAGCGCGATGCCGATGGTGCCGTCGCTGCTCTGGGTGCTGTAGATCGCATTGACTTCCGGCGTGGCCTTCTTGCCCTGCTGTTCCAGGGGAACTTGGCGCGCCGTCTCGTCATTCACCAGCTTGACGCCGACCTGCGCGATCGTCTGCTTGATGTCGAAGGGACGCTGCGTGCGGACGTTGATCGTCGCGCCCATGCCACCGGTGGGGCTGCTGGCACGGCTGGTCTTGTAGACCTCCAGGGCCGAGATGCCATCGGAGGCCAGGTTGGAGAAATCGAAGGAGCGCGAACTCGGCGCGCCGCCGTCGAAGCTCGAGCCGGGCATCTGGCGGCCATTGAGCAGCACCAGGTTGAAGTCCGGGCCCATGCCGCGCACGGTCACGCGGGTGCCCTCTCCGTTGTTGCGCTCGACCGACACTCCGCTGATGCGGCTCAGCGATTCAGCCAGGTTGGTGTCGGGGAACTTGCCGATGTCTTCGGCCACGATGCCGTCGACCAGACCTCGCGCGTTGCGCTTGATGTCGAGTGAGGTGTCCAGGCTCTTGCGGATGCCGGTGACGGTGACCTCTTGGAGCTGCGGGGTCTCCTCCTTCTTGGCGTCCTGGGCATGGACCGCGGTGGAGCCGAGCAAGACACCGCAGGCTGCAACCAGCGGATTCAAGGGGAAACGGCGGGCCCGGTTACCGGCGTTACGTCGCATGCGAAATCTCCGAATGGTGGCGGGGTGACAGGAGGTCAAGGCGATGAACGCGCTTTCAAAAATACGCGGACGGCCCCGTTGAAACCGCTTTCAGATCTGAGCATAAGAAATTCGGGCTGCCTCCACAAGCGTCGGCAGGGGCGGTGAAAACCCTGTGTGGCCGGCGCAAGACGCGCTGCAATCTGTGCCAGGCGCCACGAC